>JAFGPZ010000192.1 GCA_016935935.1 Deltaproteobacteria bacterium | reverse complement strand
CTCTCTCGGCTTCTGTGACCTCCCAGCCACGGGCATCTCAAATACTCCGTCAAATGCCTTTACACTCATCTTCTATCCTCCTAAAATGTTTTGACTCCAGAAAATATAAACCCCTGAAGCCTCTATGGTTGATGTAAAAAAAATACGCCCCCTGACCCCAATTATGAGAACAGGGGCGCTAACTCAATCTATACCTCTACTCCTTCAAGACAATCCTTAATGCCGGAGAAGATCGATTTTACTGGGCGAAGATCACCGACATCAACAAACTTCTGCATTGTCTTTAAGCGAGTCCTGGCAAGATTATCATCATCGCAACTTCCGACAGGCACCTTTTCATACATTAGCCACGGCGGCGCCAGCTTTTCGCTGGCATTCTTGTAGAGATGCCAGACAATCTTGTCCTTTTCCTTCATAACTGATACATCGGCTTTCTGCCTGTCAGACTCAATACGAACATTGATGATCTGAACAGTGGGGTTAGTGTAGACATCGTCTGCCTCCAGGTGATGCAGGTCTATCACTATTTTACTGCCCCATATGTTATCAACCTTGGGAATAGTAACTCCCAGTTTATCTATGGCCTCGGGAAAGTCATACACCAGACTACCAACACGGACATTATCAAAGAGGGCGCCCTTGTACAGTTCATAGCCATCTTTCACCATTCTCAGGTGGGTCATCTCGGTACTCAAGAATTTCCATCCTCCAATGACGCCTTTTAGCAGATAAACAGTTTTCCCAGCACCGGCGCCGCCCACAACGAGCAACACTGTATTGCTGCTGGGAATATACATGGAACTCGCATGGAAGCTGTATATTCCGTGGTATCTTTCCAATACGGCAAGTGAATAGCGGAAAAACAGACCCAGATTCCCGAAGACGCTATATCTGATATCCTGACACTCTTTCTCCATCCTTGAAAAATCACCGGTGCAGAAGCAGGTTCTCTCTCCGATGGAAACTGTTGGTTCTGTCTGATGATCATCGATAACTACAAATTCGGCATCGATATTTTCATAGGGAATATCTTCCAGTTTATGGATATTGGTCAATTGTGACTCGACCATGGGGGATTCGAAATATCTCTTATCATTGATAAGCTCTTCATTGTTAGACACAATTCCTATTCTGGCATCCAGCAACTTAACTGCCCTTTTATGAAGCTTAATTCTCATTCACATTCTCCTCTTTTTGATTTTCACTTTCCTCGCCTTCGGGATTAAAGTGTACATTCTATCCGCCATTGCGAATGGTGCTAAATATAAACCATATAAGCAGCCTATTGCAATAGGCAAACCATTTTCTTTACGACAGTTTCACTGAAATTATCCGCAGAGATAGCAAAAAACAAGAAACTGACGGATGAGCGAATAACAAATAACGCAGATAAATTCAAGTAATTATTTATCATAAAAGTAAGCCGAACTCACCTTGGGCACTACGGCAACCCTTGGACTACCCGTAAATTCTGAAATCCACATTTCAATCATCGCCTGGGGTTCACATTTTTTTAAATGGCATTCCCGCAGAACCTTCTGATCCATGTCCGATGCTATCGCCACATCAAATGCCACCAGTGTTCTGCTCAAGAGAAAGGCCTTATGAGCCCCCATTCTGAAACCATTTTCCTTAAAATCATCCAGCACGTCCTCGGGAGTTTGCATCCTTTTTACATAATCGAAATAGACGTCATCCCCCACGCCCTGAGGGCATTGCGCCAACACGAGAATTTTCCCATCCGGCTTTGCAGCAAGCGCAGCATGGGCAAAACCCTTCTGAGCCTGATAAATATTAAGATCTTTCGGATAACCCCCGCACGATGCCACAACGATATCGTACTTCTCATCTATGGCAACACCATAAAGGTAAGCGCATGTTTTGGCACCTTCCCTGTACACAGTCTTGGGCTCTCCGGCAATCAGTTTCACTATACGGTTAGACGCATCGAGAACCACATTTATAACAAATGGTATACCTATCATATCACCGGCTTCATCTATATCCAGCCTTACTGCATTACCGTCGATGTTGGCTACATAGGAATTTTTATCAGACATGAGAGCATGATTTGCCTCAATTGTCCTTTTAGAGCCGCACCCAATGGCAATGCCCTTTGAGCCACCGGTAAATCCAACAAATTGATGAGGGTCAATATTGCCTATAACCAATTTGAGGTCCGCATCGGCAAGTTCCTTATTTATTATCACCGGTGTCCCTCGACTGGTGAGGCCGTAGTCCGTCATGGGTGAATGCAAGGCATCGTGCGCAACTACTCTGCATCGCGGAGCGATTGACTCAGGGACAACACGCCTTATCCCTGCATCATCCAGAGGAGGGTGAAGACCGCTTCCGATGACAATTACTACCTGTTCGGGTGTCAGTTCCGGGTATGTATTGTAGAGTCTTTTCAGGAGAAGCGGCAAAAGAAGCTTTGTCGGAGTGGGCCTCGATTCATCGGAAACTGCAATTGCCACACTCCTGGGAGTTTTCATCGTTTCCAGAGAACCCCCACCAATGGGTAAATCCATCGCCTTTTCGAATGCCTCACCCAGGTTTTCTATGACAGGAACCGGCGACGGATTGAGAACTGAAACTACAGCTTTCTCGGGAATAGAAAGTTCTTTCTCTATCCGTCCGTATTTTAATTTGATTTCCATGTGACGAAACTTCTACCTCTGAGGTTGTGCCAAACAGGTTCTTACTACTATCAATATCTCCAAAAAGCAATATAAAAGAGAATCCCCTATTGCCTTGACCCTTTTTACGGCAGTGAATCAGATTTTTATACTTTTTGACTGCGTATTGATTATTTGTCGTAATCGATATATGTCTCCATGGTATGAATATAGGAAAACTTCAGTTACAAAACAACCTCTTTATGGCGCCGATGTCGGGCATCACAGATCTGGGGTTCAGAACGATCGCAAGGGAATTCGGAGCATCTCTTTGTTTCACCGAAATGATCAGTGCGGCAGGATTAGTCAAGGAAACGGTAAAGAGTTACCGTTATCTTCAATCGGTGCCCTCTGATAGACCACTTGGCATACAGATATTCGGTTCCGATTCTGATATCCTCGCAGAGGGAGCTAAGATTGCGGAAGAGGCGAAGGCCGATCTCATCGACATCAATATGGGATGTCCCGCCAGGAAAGTTTTAAAAAACGGTGCGGGGGGGAGCCTAATGAGGAATCCGAGCCGGGTGGCAGAGATTGTAAAGAAGGTAAGAAGAGCCGTCGACATACCGCTAACCATAAAGATACGATCGGGGTGGAGCGAAGACGAGGTAACAGCTGTCGAGATTGCTCACATAGCGGAAGACTGCGGCGCCAACGCACTTATACTTCACCCGAGGACAGTTCGTCAGGGGTTCAGTGGTCAAGCAGACTGGAATCTCATAGGGACGGTTAAAAAAAGACTTCGTATACCGGTCATAGGAAGTGGGGATATCAGAGTCGCCGATGATGGCCTTAGAATGATTGCCCTTACTGGTTGCGATGCAGTGATGGTTGGAAGGGGCGCCCTGGGAAATCCCTGGATATTTAAGACAATGGTCAATATGTTTAAAAACGGAAGGGGCACGAAGGCACCTTCATTAAGAGAGAGGCAAAAGATAATAGAGAATCACCTTGAAATGACAATTGGCATATATGGCGAGTCCCTGGGAATAAAAAATTTCCGGAAGCATCTCGCATGGTACACAAAGGGTCTCAGAGGAAGTTCGCAATTCAGGCAGGCGGCGTTTCATATAACGGTTAAGGATTCTCTCATCGAATCAGTGCATAGATATGTTCAATCATTGGATAATAGTGATGTTAAAATTCTTGACAAGAAAGATAAATAGGAATATATGTCCCGAATCGAATTCTAAATAAACTGTGGGGGCCCATAGCTCAGTTGGAAGAGCCACCGGCTCATAACCGGTAGGTCCCTGGTTCGAACCCAGGTGGGCCCACCAGATTAAGAAGGGAGATATGGGACACAGAAAAACGCCTAATATGAAGAGCTCACAGTTGGTATTTTTTATTTTTTTAGAAAATGCACCTCATTTGGTGCATTTTTTTTATATTGACAATACGAAGGGGGAAGATATTTGAAAGAGCAGATATTTCTTTTGATCAAACTGCAAAAAACGGATTCTGAAATAGAAGAAATAAGGGTGAGAAAAAGCGATTTGCCGAACGAAATGGAGAGCCTTGATAACAAATTAAAATCCTTCGAGCATGAAGTAAAGAAAGTAAAGGAAAGCCTTGATAACCTCAACAAGACTCACAAAGAAAAGGAGTCTGAACTTAACATGGGGATGGAAAACGTAAAAAAAACGAAAAGCAAATTGCTCTCGGTAAAAACCAATAAGGAGTATGAAGCCACTCTTAAGGAAATTGATTCCATAAATTCCAAAAACAGCCATATTGAAGACGAAATTATTTATATACTGGACGATATCGAAAACACAAAAACGAATCTGGAAATGAAGGAGAAAGAGCTTGCCGACTATCGTACCATTTACGATGGTAAAAGGGCAAAAATCGAAAAGGAGCTTAACTCCATAGATTATTTATTGGACGAAGTTACCAAAAGTTATGATGCAATAAGGGCGCAAATCCACGAAGACCTCATAAAAAAGTATGACATTCTTAAGGTAAAGAGAAACAGACGTGTCGTTGTGCCCGTCTGGAAAGAGGTGTGCGACGGATGCCACATGAATATACCACCCCAGATGTATAACGAATTGCAAAGATCGGACATGCTGATGCTCTGCCCTAATTGCAACAGAATAATATACTGGGAAAATAGAGAATCGGGCGAAGAACAATCCTATGTATAGATTATATACCGATGGAGCCAGCCGTGGCAACCCGGGCAAGGGTGGAGCCGGTGCCGTTCTCTACGATGAAAAGGGGGAAAAGATTAGCAGTACAAAGAAGTTCCTGGGTGTGTGTACTAATAACACAGCGGAGTACAGGGCCCTTATCATGGGACTTGAGGAAGCTCTCAGGAATGGCTGCCGGCGGCTCCATATTCTTATGGATTCAGAATTACTGGTACGGCAGATAAATGGCAGTTACAGAGTTAAGAACGAAAATTTGAAGATACTTATGAAGGAAGTGAGAAAACTGCTCTCATTCTTTGATGAATATAGGGCGGAACACATTGAACGTAATAAGAACAAGACAGCGGATCAATTAGCCAATGAGGCAATCGATGAGGCTGGTATGGCTAACGTTTAATGTTTAATTAAAAATTTAAAATTCATAATTCATAATTGTTACTGAATATCGGAGCAGGTCGGATGATCGCCGATCCGGATCTGCCGGGTCGGAGGAAAGTCCGAGCTTCACAGGGCAGGATGGTCGCTAACGGCGACTGGGGGTGACCCTAAGGAAAGTGCCACAGAAAATATACCGCCCGCCGGGCATGCATTCGTGCTGTCTTGTTGGGTAAGGGTGAAAAGGCGAGGTAAGAGCTCACCAGTTTCCCGGGTGACCGGGGAAGCTTGGTAAACCCCATCCGAAGCAAGACCAAATAGGAGGGCACTTGAGAGCGGCCCGTTCGAAGTCCTCGGGTAGTGTCGCTTGAGGCGGCAGGCAACTGCCGTCCCAGATGAATGATCATCGCCCCTCTGGCCGGGAAACCGGACAAGGGGATACAGAACTCGGCTTACAGACCTGCTCTGATATTTCCATTGTAAAGAATAATGTAAAAATTATTATCACCAGCAGCAAAGCAGAAAGACCGCTCTAAGCGGTCTTTCTGCGTAAAAGTTCTTGAAAAGCCCGCTTTTATTTGTCCTTGCGAAGTACTGCCTGGGCCGCTGCGAGGCGGGCAATGGGAACACGGTAAGGTGAACAGCTCACATAGTTCAATCCTACTCTCTGGCAAAAATCGACAGACGCCGGATCGCCACCGTGTTCACCGCATATTCCCACCTTCAGGTCGGGGCGCGTACTGCGTCCTTTCTCGACACCTATTCTAACCAGCTGTCCGACGCCATCCTCGTCAATGGAAACAAATGGATCCCGGGGCAGAATGCCCTCTTTTACATACCGGGGGAGAAATTTTCCCGCATCGTCACGTGATAATCCAAAGGTCGTCTGAGTCAGGTCATTCGTTCCGAAGGAGAAGAACTGTGCCTCTTCTGCGATCTGGTCGGCCGTAAGCGCAGCTCGCGGCAACTCTATCATAGTCCCAACGAGATACTCTATCTTCATCCCCTTTTCCTTCATAACATCTTCTGCCACACGGCACACAATCGCCTTCTGTCTTTTTAGCTCTTCTACCGTTGCGACAAGGGGAATCATAATTTCGGGATGAACATCCCTTCCCTCGGCAGCCACAATGCAGGCAGCCTCAAAGATGGCCCGTGCCTGCATCTCAGTAATCTCCGGATTGGTGATACCCAGACGACAACCACGCAGACCAAGCATGGGGTTCGCTTCAGAAAGCGTTTCTATCCTTTCCTCCAACGCTGAAAGTTCTACGCCAAGATTTGCGGCAAGCTCCTCGATTTCAGGCCTGGTCTTGGGTAAAAACTCATGCAGCGGGGGGTCCAGCGTCCGTATAGTTACGGGCAGTCCTTCCATAGCCCTGAATATCCCCACAAAATCCTCGCGCTGCATGGGGAGGATTTTGGCCAGCGCTTTGCGTCTCCCTTCTTCATCCTCGGCCACTATCATCTCATGAACGGCATCAATACGCTCGCCTTCAAAAAACATGTGCTCAGTACGGCAGAGCCCGATTCCTTCGGCGCCAAAACCTCTTGCCACACCGGAATCATGAGGAGTATCTGCATTTGTCCTGACACCCATGGTCCGGAATTCATCAACCCATTCCATGAAGGTCTTGAAATCTCCAGCCAGCGTGGGAACAACCCTATCCACCTTGCCTTTGTAAACCTCGCCCTTAGAACCATCCAGACTGATCCATTCTCCACACTTGACGGTAAAATCACCGGCTGTAAACTGCTCCTTAGCATAGTTAATTACGACGTCGCTACATCCTGCCACACAGGGTTTCCCCATTCCTCGGGCAACGACTGCGGCATGACTTGTCATACCGCCCCTGCTTGTCAGAATTCCTTCGGCCACGTTCATTCCCCTGATATCGTCGGGACTCGTCTCGGCACGCACCAGAACCACCTTTTTACCGTCATTGGTCCACTTTTCGGCATCTTCCGCCGAAAAGACTACCTGTCCAACTCCAGCACCGGGACTGGCTGGAAGGCCCTTGGCAACCAATATCTTCTCTGCCTTTGGTTCCAATGTGGGATGGAGAAGCTGATCCAGTTGTGCCGCGTCGACCCTCAAGATAGCAGTCTTTTTGTTGATCAGTCCTTCATTCACCATATCGACGGCAATCTTGACAGCGGCAGCAGCCGTCCTCTTTCCGGTTCTCGTCTGAAGCATCCAGAGTTTCCCCTGCTGAATGGTGAATTCGATATCCTGCATTTCCTTATAGTGTTTCTCGAGTTTGATACGAATATCATCAAGCTCTTTGTACTGTGACGGCATCTCACCTTCCAGTGTAGCAACACCTGCGGGGACGGGTTTAGAGCTGTTCAGCGGTTGAGGAGTCCTTATTCCCGCAACGACGTCCTCTCCCTGGGCATTGGTAAGATACTCACCGTAGAAATAATTTTCCCCAGTGGAAGGATCGCGGGTAAAGGCAACCCCTGTGGCGCAATCATTACCCATGTTCCCAAAGACCATTGATTGAACATTAACGGCCGTTCCCCAATCTTCCGGAATGTTGTTGATCTCTCGATAGGTAATTGCCCGCGGCGTCTGCCAGGAATTAAAGACCGCATAGATGGCTCCCCAGAGCTGCTCCTTCGGGTCATCAGGGAAATCGCTATCCAAGCGCTCTCTGATAAGCGCCTTGAATTTCATCACAAGATCCTTCAGATCTTCTGCCGACAGCTCCGTGTCGAGTTTCACGCCGCAATCTCTCTTTTTCTGGTCCATGATCTCTTCAAAGGGATTGTGCTCCTTTTCGTCCCTTGGACCCACTCCAAGAACAACATCCCCATACATATTGACAAATCTGCGGTAAACATCATAGGCAAAACGCTCATTCCCGGTCTTGGCAATTAGTCCCTTAATCGCTTCATCGTTCAGGCCAATATTGAGTACCGTATCCATCATTCCCGGCATTGAAATACGGGCACCGGAACGTACCGATATGAGCAATGGATTGCTTGGGTCTCCAAATTTTGCACCCATGACCTCCTCCATCTTTGCCAGTGCAGCGTCAACTTCCTTCTCCAATCCTTCAGGATATTTTCTATCATTCTCGTAGAAGTACGTGCATACATCTGTCGTTATTGTAAACCCCGCAGGAACTGGAATGCCAAGGGTCGTCATCTCGGCCATGTTGGCTCCTTTTCCCCCAAGCAGATTTTTCATGCTGGTTGTGCCGTCGGCCTTACCCGCTCCAAAGAAATATACATTCTTATTATTTGCCACTTCTATTCCTCCAATCATTTTTTTGATATTCTATTCCCAGAAATACACATCTTTTGTAAGCGTCGGGAATTTCTTACATACAAAACACGTTGTTTGACGTGTATAATTAACTTATTTATATCCTCAAGTCAATGATAATAAATATCATATGAGATTCCATATTTATAAGTGGCGGCGATCAACGTGTACATGTTACAAAGGGTTTATGTTTTATTAGAAAGTTGAACGCCATGTCTCT
>JAFGPZ010000191.1 GCA_016935935.1 Deltaproteobacteria bacterium | reverse complement strand
TTCATAGAAAATACCTTGATAACATGCAATCAGGATTAAAGGGAATAAAGGGTGCACAAAATAAATTGAGAAAACTCATCTGGGAACATATCAATGTTTACGATACAGAAAGAGTATATGCGAGAATTATTCTTATAGAAGCACGATCACACCCCAGCTATTTTGATAGTTCGACATACTTCATCGTAAAAGAATACACGCACCTTTTCAAAGATATTGTTGAAGAAGGTATTAAGAATGGTGAAATCAATGAAAATATTTCAGCATGGACCATTAAACAGGTAATTCTGGGTGCGATCGAGCATGTATGTTTGCCAAACATTATTTTTGATAGAGAGTTTTCTGTTGATGATTTCACTGAAAATATTTGTGATATAATATTTGCTGGTATAAGAAAAAAAGATTAAAAAACGGGACAGCAGGTCATCATTTGAAATAAGGTGTAGTAACTCAGATCCGATCTGACAAAGAGGCCCCTTTCCGAAGGTTTTATGATCAGATAGCAGCTGTCAGAGAATCCTCCATGTTATACCCGAGCAAACATTTGTGAAAATCCTCCTAAAGGTTAAGGTCAAGTTCTTTTGAATAAATTCGTCGATCCTGAAAAACCTCATATTTTTATACATAGGAAGAACTCTGGCACTGGGTTGACGAAAACAGCCATCCGAAAATATGGGCAAAAAATCGGGCGATGGCACGCAGTAACTTGCGCATGTTGTATCCACATGCACTCAGAAGTGCATTTATGGAGTCTCTCTGTGTGCCCTTGAGACGATTGCGCTCCATCCCATGTTCGTGCTTCATGTGACCGATTATCGGCTCTACCGCTGATCGCCGTTTCCACCACCTCCTGATGGATGCAGGTACCTTCTTACGATAGCGATTAGAGATCAGTATCCTGCAGTCTCCTTCGTAATCATGTCCTCGATAACCCATATCGCATGCTGCCTGAAGGGGCTTAATCCCCGTCACCCGATTCACTTGATCCAGTGTGTGCTTAAGTGTATGTCCTTCATAGGGATTCCCATGGAAAGCAACAGAGGCCACAGCCCAGTTATGCCAGGCCGTTGTTGCAATTCCCAACTTGCAGCCAAACTCATACCGCTTGTGTACCTTGCCCTTGCTGATACATTCCACCGCAGTTTCATGAACCGAATACAGCTTGTTCTTGTCTTTACGTTCCTGAATAAGAAGCCGGTGTGAGAGGTTCAGCAGTTCCTGTAATTCGTTGTCAACTCTACCAGCTTTGCGCTCAATATCACGGGTAACACGCCCGAGGTAAGTCTTTATCTTCCGCGTCTCTTTCATGGCCCGCTTGTACTGCTTTGCCCGGGCATATCCGCTCTGCCGATGCAGGCACTGCTTGCTTTTCCGAACATAGCTCTGTCGCAACTCTATTCCCCGTACATCAGCAGATGCTACCAACCTCTCTCGTATACGATCATACAATCTTGCATCCGTTGGATACCGGATCTCTTTCTACTGTACCGTAGTATCCACATTCATCCGCTTCAGTTCAGCCTTACGGATAAATCCTCCCCGAAGTCCTGCCCGGATCGTCTCTGACAGCAGCTCCTCCAGCCCGGCATCGTTCAGCCGAGCCCTCCACCGCGTCATGCTCGACGGATCGATCGGAAAAGTATGCTCAAAGTAAATCCCTCCACAGAAGTACTGCCAGTAGGGGTTCTCCACCCATGCCTCAACAATAGCCTCATCACTCAATCCATAGGTGTACTTCAGGTACTGAAGTCCTACCATCAGCCTCACCGGCAGCCCAGGTCTCCCAGTGTCCTCGTTGAACGTATCAGCCAGTTTGTCCTCGAATACTTCCCACTTCACCCCATAAGCCAGTTTCACCAACGGATGACTTTCCGATATGATATCCTTCAGAAACACTTTAAACAGGTAGCCCTGGTGTGATCCTTCCCTTCTTCGGCTTCATATTCCAAGAATTCTCCCCTCTTCTTGCAATCTAATATACACTAAAAAATATTATTGATCAATTATATTAATACCTTATACAATTTTTTCAGGGGCGACTAAATTT
Organism: Deltaproteobacteria bacterium; assembly: GCA_016935935.1. The sequence continues at coordinate 20,441 of JAFGPZ010000191.1, read as the reverse complement.
ATGAAAAAAAAGATTGACAATAACAGGAAAAATAAGTAAGTAATACTTACTTTAATGATTAGTGAAATGATTTATGACTACTAAAAGGATGGTTAATATGAATATGAGCATCATTAAAGGGCGGGAGAATTTCTGAGATAAGGGTATAAAAATAATAACATTATTAAATTTGTTTCACTGCTATTCAAAAGGGATGGGTAAATATGAAACAGAAAGCATATGGTACGATGTCTATTGGTAAGTTGCTCAGGAACGCGGCAAATCGATTTCAAGATAAAGAAGCGCTTTACTGCACTTCGACGGGGCGTAGGTTTTCCTATAGGGAACTCAATGAGCGTACCAACCGACTCACCAACGGGCTTATGAATATGGGCTTAAAAAAAGGTGATATTGTTGCTATTCTCTCGACAAACCGGGCTGAAATTGTGGAATATTATTTTGCTCTCGCTAAGAGTGGAATCATTGGACTCCCTTTAAATTAACGTCTTACGCCCAGGGAGATTGTGCAAATGATGGATCATGCCGGATCAAAAGCGTTAATCTACGATACAATGTTTAGCGAAGCCGCTTCAATGGTAAAGAAAGAACTAACAAATGTAACAACCATCATTGGCTTTGGTGACAACATACCTGATTATGCCTTATCTTATGAAGAATTGGTTGAAAAATCGGCGAATGGAGAACCGAATGAGGAAATTGATGAAGAGAATGCTTATTACATGAATCTTACTTCAGGGACGACGGGTCTTCCCAAATCGTATTTTTTGACCCATTATAATAATGCTGGAGGCATAATCGATGTAACAACTATGTTTCGTGTTACGAAAGATGATGTAATTCTTACGGTATTCCCAATGTTCGGCAGGGTAGGCTATGCATGGAGCGCGGCTGAAATCTATAACGGCGCTAAGAATGTCATTGTAAACTTCGACCCCAAAATTGTTCTGGAGTTGATTTCATCAGAAAAAGTGACAATTTCAAATTGGGTCCCAGCCATGGCCAATTTCATTCTTTCAATTCCCGAGCTAGAAACATATGATATGTCCTCTCTAAGAGCTCTTGTGTTTGCTGGTGCCGTTTTTCCTTCTGCTATGCAAACAGCGGTTAAAGAACATCTATGTCCCAATATCTATGAATTTTACGGCTTGCAGGAAACCGGAATGATTATCAATGCCGATCTCGATGACAAGGAAAAATCACAAGGATCAATAGGAAAAACGTCTCCATGGGCAGATGTTCGCATTATTGATGCATTTGGAAATGACGTGCCGAGCGGTACTGTAGGGGAAATTATTGCCAGGGCATTGAGCGCTACTTCGGCGTATTTTAAAAATGAAGAGCAAACAAAAGAGACCTTTAAGGACGGGTGGGTTTATACTGGCGATCTCGGCTATGTAGATGAGGAAGGGTATATTTTTCTTTCGGGACGGACAAAAGACATGATCGTGACTGGCGGACAAAATGTATTTTCCGTAGAAGTTGAAAATGTGCTCATGACACATCCTTCAGTTGCTGACTGTTCAGTAATCGGACTTCCGGACGATACTTGGGGTGAGGCAGTGACAGCAGTGATTGTGAGAAATCCGGAGGAAAAAATATCGGAAGGAGAAATTATTGCTTATTACAAGGGAAAGATCGCTGGCTTCAAAGTTCCCAAGCGGATCATATGGATGGAGGGAAAGCTCCCCCGAACGCCCACGGGGAAAGTACAAAAATACATGCTCGTGGAAGAATTTACCACTTAATAAGTTATCAAACAAAAATACAGTTAAGAAATTAGAGGGGAAACAATGTCGGAGAAGCTCATACTGATACGCAATGAAGATTGTATAGGCATCATTACCATAAATCGTCCACATATTCTGAATACATTTCGTAAGGGGGTGTTTGACCTATGTCAGGACCACTGAAAGGATTAAAGGTTTTGGATTTTACTACTCTTCTTCCCGGTCCTTATGCCACGCTGTGCATTGCTGATCTGGGGGCCGAGGTATTAAAAATTACCTCGGGCTCAAGGCCCGATCTTGCAGACCTTATTCCACCGTTTGTCCCGAATACAAAACTATCTGCGGCAACAGCTTATCTGTGCAGAGGTAAGCGGTCAATGAGCCTTAATTTAAAGCATCCTGATGCAGTAGAGATTGTCAGTCAGCTTGTCGCCGATTACGATATCGTTGTTGAAGGGTTTCGCCCGGGTGTCATGGCTAGGCTCGGTCTGGGCTATGACAGATTGAAAGAGGTAAATCCCGCCATTATTTACTGCTCAATTACCGGATACGGCCAGACGGGGCCGCTCCATAAAAAAGGCGGGCATGATATCAACTACCTGTCCTTTTCGGGTATCATGTCATATTCGGGCAGAAAGGAGTCGGGACCGGTTCTTTCGGGAATGCAGATTGCAGATGTTGCCTCGGGTTCATATAATGCGGTGATAGGAATTCTTGCAGCAGTTATCAACAGGAAAGAAACGGGAAAAGGGCAGTATATCGACATCTCCATGACCGATGGCATGATTGCATTCAATGCTATTTATGGTGCCTGTTTTCTCGTAGACGGGAAAGAACCTCATCGGGATGGTCTCTTGTTAAATGGCGGAACTCTCTATGATTATTATGAGACCAAGGATGGGAGGCATATAAGTTTCGGCGGTCTGGAGCCGCAGTTCTTCGCGGCATTCTGCACCGCAATCAATCGTCCCGACCTGATATCAGGAGGTATTGAGACAAAAGATATCGGACAGGTAAAAACGGAGATACGGCAGATATTCAAAACGAAGACACGCGATGAATGGGTTGCTGTCTTTGAGGGTGTGGATGCCTGCGTGGGACCAGTATTGACTCTTTCTGAAGTATTGAGCAGCAAACATGTGGAAGAGCGTGAACTGTTGGTAGAGGTGGATCTTCCGGATGGGGGCAAAACACGCCAGATAGGTAATCCCATAAAGTTTTCCGAGAGCCGGATGGAATATACAACGGCGGGAGTGGCCTCGGGAACCCATAAGAAGGATGTGATCATGGAACTGGGGTATTCGGAAGAGGATTTTTACGGGTTTGAAAAGAATGGTGTTTTTAACTAATTGGTAAAGTGCGCAAGCGATTTATAGCTGATTGAACTGCTATGAAAAAATATGCTGGTTTGTTCGAAACCAGCGACGTTGCTTTAAATAATAAAATTTTTAAGGAGGTAATATAATGGCTGATAAATCATTGGTCGGGAAGGAGTATCCTTCATTCATGTGGGAAGTTGAAAGGGGGAAAATTCGTGAACTAGTACAGGCAATTGGGGACAACAATCCCGTATATGTGGATAAAGAGAAAGCTGCGGAAAAGGGCTTCAGTGATGTTGCTGCTTCTCCCACATTTATTACAGTACCAATTATGTGGACCAACGTTCTTTTCAAAGTAGTAAAAGACATGAAGATCAATTTCACGAAAGTACTCCACGGGGAAGAGACTTATGAGTATTTCCAGGAAATTTATCCCGGTGATATCCTCACGGGGACAATGAAAATAGCCGGAGCAGATACAAAATCGGGAAAGGCCGGTGATATGGATCTCGTGACCCTGGAGATTATGTATACGAATCAGAGAAACGAGCCCGTATTGAAGTCAACAACTCTCCTTGTGGAAAGGAAATAGGAGGTATTAACAATGACGAAAGAAATCTATTTTGATGATATTAATGTTGGCGATGCTATTCCTGTTCTGGTGAAAGATCCAGTAGATAAGGTGCAACTGGTGCGATATGCCGGTGCGTCTGGAGATTTCAATCCCCTTCACACCGATCCGGAAATTGGCAAGGCTGCCGGTATTGGCGGACAGATTGCCCATGGGATGCTCATCATGGGGTTTGTAGGGCAAGCTATCACGGATTGGGTTCCCAAAAAGTATCTCAAGAAGTTCAGTGTTCGATTTGCCGGCATGACACGACCGGGTGATATCGTAACTGTTACCGGCTCTGTCAGGGAAAAGAAAGAGGACGGAGATATGAAGGTAGTATTGTGTGATGTAGTGGCCAAGAACCAGAAGGATGAAGTGCTCATTTCCGGTTTTTTTGAAGCGATGTTACCTGTAAAACAATGAGATAATACTACATAATTTTAAATAAATACTATGAAAGAAGAAAATATTACGTCGCAAAGTAAGTAAGTTATAAATATATTATTCAAAAGGAGAACAACAGTGGAGAAAATGCTTGAAGGAAAAGTATGTGTCGTTACTGGTGGTGGAAGAGGAATTGCGCAGGCCGCGTGTCTTTTGTTTGCCCAGGACGGAGGCAAGGTTGTCGTATGCGACCTTGATGAAGGCCCGGCGAATGAGACAGTCGAAGCTATCAAGAAAACGGGTGGTGAAGCTGTTGCCATAGCTGGTGATATTACGGCTGACGATGTGCCGGAAATGATCGTCCAGGCGGCAGTCGATTCCTTTGGCGGTATAGATGTTATCGTGAATGCTGCGGGATATACTTGGGACAGCATGATCCATAATATGCCGGATCAGCAATGGGACGCAATCCACAATGTTCACCTCAAGGCTCCCTTCCGAATCCTGAGAGCGGCTGCTCCCATAATCCGTGAAAGTTCTAAAGCGGAGCGGGAGGCCGGCAACGTAGTGATGAGAAAAGTGGTGAACATCTCTTCTATTGCGGGTACGGCGGGCAATCCGGGGCAGGTCAACTATTCGTCGGCGAAATCGGGGCTCATCGGTATGACAAAGACCTTGGCTAAGGAGTGGGGTCGATACAATGTCAATGTGAACTGTATTGCCTATGGATTCATTGAAACGCGGCTTACCCAGGAAAAGGAAAAAGGAGAGTTCATCGAACGCGAGGGTCAGAAGATTGCCATCGGAGTTCCCAAATCGGGCCTTCAGGGTTTCAAAGCTGCGATTCCTCTGGGACGTGCAGGAACAGCCGATGAAGCGGCACGGCCAATTCTGTTTTTCGCATCACCCCTGTCTGACTATGTATCGGGTCAGATTCTTCTCGTGGCTGGCGGCTTCGATATGTAAATGAATGAACGGTGGTTGAGTTAACTTCGGTCTCGGGTCTAGAGCTCTTGGAGAGGAGTGAACATCGGATCGTTTTTATATAGGAGGATTAATAAATATGGTTGGTATAGTTTCATACGGCGGGTATGTGCCACGCTATCGTCTGGACCGGCGGAAGATCTACAAGGCAATGGGCTGGATGGATCCCTCGACAGTCGCAAATGCGAGAGGCGAGAAAGCTGTGGCAAATTTCGACGAAGACAGCATCACCATGGCAGTTGCTGCGGGTCTCGATGCCCTCAACGGCATTGATCGGTCAAAAGTGGGGGGTGTGTATTTTGCTTCAACCACCATGCCGCATAAAGAGAGGTTGAACGCCGGAATTATCACGGCGGCTCTCAGCCTGAGTGATAATATCAGAGCAGCGGATTTCAGCGGGGGGCTGAAGGCAGGGACGACAGCCCTTATCTCTGCTTTTGAGGGAGTGGAGTCCGGAAGGGTACAGAACATTGTTGTGTGTGCCGCCGATTGCCGGCTGGGAAAACCGGCATCTGCGGAGGAAATGATTTTCGGCGATGCTGCGGCCGCATTTATGGTGGGCAGTGACAATGTCATTGCGGAGTTTAAAGGATCGTATTCTGTCACGTATGATTTTGTTGACCACTACCGCGGTGAGTTTGCCAAATTTGACAGGAAGTGGGAAGACCGTTGGATTCGGGATCTTGGTTATGACCAGTTTATTCCAATGGCCGTGGAGGGTCTGCTCGATAAGTATGGGCTGCAGACAACGGATTTTACGAAAATCATTTATGATTGCCACTATGCAGCGGAACGCCGCAAGCTTAACAAAGTACTGGGAGTCACCCCGGAGGTGGAAATGGGAAACTTCCAGGCGGAGATTGGCCAGAGCGGCACGGCCCAATCCCTCGTTATGCTTTCACACGCTCTGGAAAACGCAAAGCCGGGCGATAAACTCATGGTGATGAGTTTCGGCAGTGGCTGCGATGCCCTTTATTTCGAGGTGACTGAAAATATCACGAAGAGAAATGGCAGTTGCGGCATCTCAGGTTTCCTCGCACAAAAAGCGGAGCTGGATGTCTATGAAAAGTACCTTGTGTGGCGCGATATACTGCCGGGAGCGACGGGGCTTCGAAGTGAAGAGGACTCATGGCCCCGATGGTCAGTATTCTGGCGAAAGAGAAAAGAGGTTCTGGGTCTGTTGGGTTCCCGGTGTACGAACTGCGGTACCCCCCAGTATCCGGCACAGAGAGTCTGTGTCAATCCCGACTGCGGGGCAATCGACCAGATGGAGGAATATCTCTTCTCGGACAAGCTCGGACGGATTGTCAGTTACACCGGTGACATGCTGGCGGCATCCTTTAACCCGCCGGCCGTTTACGGCGCCGTTGAATTCGAAGGGGGAGGGAAATACTATTTCGATTTTACTGACTGTAACCTTGAGGAATTGTCTACGGGTATACCCGTATCTTTCACTTTTCGAAGAAAATACCATGACAAGGGCAGAGATGTGTCGGGATACTTCTGGAAGGCAATCCCTCTGAAGGAGGTGGAGTGATATGGCTGACGGAATAAGAGATAAAGTGGCGATACTCGGCATGGGGTGTGCTCGATTCGGGGAGCGGTGGAACTCAAGTGCCGAGGATCTTATGGTGGAAGCATTTGTCGAGTGTCTGGAAGATGCAGGCATCGAGAAGAAAGAGATTCAGGCGGCATACCTGGGGACCCATATAGTTGAAGTCAACGTGGGCAAATCGGCACTGCCCCTGTCGACGACCCTGAAGCTGCCCTATATTCCCGTAACACGGCTGGACAACTATTGCGCTACCGCAACGGAGGCATTCAGGGCTGCATGTTATGCCGTAGCAGCTGGGGCGTATGATATCGTTCTGGCTCTCGGTGTAGAAAAGCTGAAAGATACGGGCTACGGGGGTCTACCGGACGGAGAATCAATATGGGGCGTTAATGTACTGATGGAAGGGGCCAACATGACTGCCCCGGGCATGTTCGCCCAGCTGGCGACGGCCTATGGTGCACGGTGGGGCATCTCCATGGACAAGATCAAGGATGCCATTACGCACATTTCGGTGAAGAGTCATGCAAACGGGGCCATGAACCCGAAGGCCCATCTCAGGAATATCGTCACGGAGGAGCAGGTCAAGGGAGCTCCCATGATTGCCTACCCCCTGGGGCTCTTTGACTGCTGCGGCGTAAGTGATGGTTCGGCTGCCGCCATTGTGACAACCCCTGAGATAGCCAAAAGCCTGAAAAAGAACCAGGACATCGTGAAAGTGAAGGCCCTCCAGGTGGTGTGTAGCTCCGGCGAAGAGGAGACATACACGAACTGGGACGGGGCACACTTCGCCACGACGAGGTATGCTGCCACCAATGCCTACGACGAGGCAGGTATAAAGGACCCTAGGGCGGAGATCAGTATGATGGATGTGCATGACTGTTTCTCCATTACGGAGATGGTCACTATGGAAGATCTCCATATTTCTCCGAAAGGTGGAGCCTATGATGACATCATGGGGGGATTTTATGATCTGGACGGTCAGTTACCGTGTCAGATTGACGGCGGCTTGAAATGTTTCGGCCATCCCATCGGTGCGTCGGGCCTACGGATGATCTATGCCATGTACGAACAGCTTCTGGAGCGGGTTCCCGATGAGAGAAAGATCAAAGACGCAAGACTGGGCCTTACCCATAATCTTGGTGGATTCCCGTGGAAAAATGTAGCGGCGATTTCTATAGTTGGAAGAGATTAGCTTTCGTTCTATGGCTCTTGGTCAAAACCATTTGATATCAATCATGGTTCGTGCAGTCATTGAGAGGGTAAATTATTGATTTTCGTATCGCCGAGGGAACGTGGGCGAGGATTGTATCAATCTAGTCTTTCCCCCAGAAGATATACCTTCGATAAACAGGGAAGAATGATTGAATTCCAGCCGGAACTGAAAGGATGTAAAAATGAGTAGAGAACTGTTTAGTGAAGAACATGTTATTTTTCGTGATGCTTTTGGTAAATTTCTCGACAAGGAAGCAGCGCCATATTTTGAGCAATGTGAAGAAGACGGCATTATGCCAAGGGAACTCTGGGAGAAAATGGGTGAAAACGGGTTTCTCTGCCCCTGGGTTGAAGAAAAGTATGGGGGGCTTGGTGCAGGGTATGAATATTCCGTAATTATCAATGAGGAAATATTCTACAGAGGATTTACCGGTCTTGTTATACCATTACATAACGACATTATAGTACCTTACATACACAGCTTTGGCAATGAAGAACAGAAAAAGAAATGGCTACCAGGCTGTGTTACCGGCGAGCTTATCACGGCTATTGCCATGACGGAGCCTGGTGCTGGCTCCGATCTGGCCGCCTTGCGCACAACCGCCGTAAAGGATGGAGATGAATATATCATTAACGGCCAGAAAACATTTATCTCCAATGGTATTCTTTCAGATCTTGTTGTCGTGGCTGCCAAAACAGACCTGAAAGAAGGTGTTAAGGGGATCAGTCTTATCTGCGTGGAAGACGGCACGCCGGGTTTTTCACGGGGGAGAAATCTTAACAAGATGGGATTTCACAGTCAGGACACGGCAGAACTCATCTTTGAAGACTGCAGGGTTCCTGTTGCGAATCTTTTGGGTGAAGAAGGCCGAGGGTTTTATTACATGATGCAGAAGCTCCAGGGAGAACGACTTGCTGTGGCGATTATGGCGCAATCCATGGCGGAGGCCATGCTCGATATGACCGTTAAGTACTGCAAGGAAAGAGAACTTTTTGGGAAACCGGTGAGTTCTTTCCAGCACAATACCTTTAAAATCGTGGAAATGGCAACGGAGATCGAGTTGGGGCGAACATTCATTGACTCTCTTATCAAGGATTCTATTGAGGGGAAAGACATTGTTAAAAAAGTATCCATGGCGAAGGCATGGGTTTCGGAGATGGCCAATCGTGTTGCCTACGACTGTGTCCAGCTCCACGGCGGGTATGGCTATATGGAGGAATATCCCATCTGCAGATTTGCGAGAGATATACGAGCCATCCCAATATTTGCGGGAACCACTGAAGTGATGAAGGTAATTGTGGGAAGGATGATGGGATTATAGCTGCGTTATATTTGCGAAAGGGGGATGATCTGACCACCACACCATGATGCATTTATTCGGAGCTTATCATTAATCATTTCAATAATCACAAGATCCAAAAAGGGGGAAGAATGGTAAATGTATTTGAGAATAAACCATGGTTTAAAGTTTTATGATAGTGATGTTCCGGCAACGTTGGAGTATCCGCGGTGTTTCTTTGGTGAATACTTTAAAAAGGTATTCGATTCGAGAGATGGGATTAAAATCGAGGATGTAAGGAGAAAAGCAACGTTTGTATTAGCGGATGGTGCAGATTATTTGGAGTAATTTTATCTTATATTAACAAAGGGAGGAATATAGCATGATTTTAGATTCAAAAGAGAGAATTGATTACTATACGAAAATTGGAGCATATCCCAACGTAACGGTGAACAGTGTACTGAAAGATACGGTGCATAAATATCCCGATAAGCTTGCCTTAGCTGATGCAAGTAACAAAGAGAAATTTGCGGAGCTACCACCCGATCGATATACATATAGAGAACTTGACGATGCTATTGACAGGCTTGCGACAGGTTTTCTGGAGATGGGTATAGGAAAAGATGACATTGTTGTTCTACAGTTGCCCAATATCACGGAGCATGTCATCATTTCATTTGCCCTTTGGAGAATCGGTGCTATTACGGCGCCAGTGATTATGCAGTTCAGAGCTCATGAACTGAATTATATAATCGGGCTCTCCGAGGCAAAGGCGATAATCACCATGCCATTATTCAACGGATTTGATCACGTGGAACTTGCTGAGAAGTTGAAATCCGAATTTCCGACACTTGCTTATGTCATTTCATTGGATGAGATACGCAATATGATGTTTTCAGGGAAGATAGATGAGAGTGCCTTAAAAGAAATCGAGGTGGATCCGAATGATCTCATACAGATCAACTGGACCTCGGGAACTGAAGCCAATCCAAAAGGTTGTCCCAAGAGTCATAACCACTGGATGTCCATGTTAAATTATTGCGGTGTGGCAGCGCCACAGATGACCTCAGAAGATGTAGTTTTATGCCCATTTCCGCTGCAATATATTTCAGGGACCCTCTGTTTTTTAACTCCAGCGTTGCTGGTTGGTGCAACGTGTCTTTTGCATCACCCCTTTGATCCCATTGTGTTCCTTCAACAGGTAAATGACGAAAAAGTTACTTACAGTGGTGGATCACCAGCAATGCATCTCATACTTTTGAATCATCCGGAGGTTGAAAAATATAGCATCAAATCACTCAGGTGTATGATGACTGGATCAGCCCCCACTCCTGAGTTTGTTGTTAAGACATACCTGGAAAAATATGGCGTAGAGATGATCAATTTCTGGGGTCAAAATGAGATGACTGGATTTCCGGCAGGACCGAAAGATGTTCCCGATCCCTATCGCCGGGCGTTGACGTTCCCTAACTTTGGCAAGAAAGGGGTCAAATGGAATACCGAGGGATCGGAATATATTGAAACCAGAATCCTCGACGATTACGAACGAGACCTAAGTAATATAGGCGATGTGGGAGAATTAGTCTTTAAATCACCTTCTACCTTGCCGTGCTATTTCAAAAATCCTGAATTTGATGAAAGGGCGTTTGTAGGGGGGTTTTTCCGAACCGGTGATTATTTTAAAATAGAAGAGAATAATCTTCTGACCTTCTACGGAAGGAAGAAAGACATCATCATACGTGGTGGTCAGAATGTTAGTCCGGAGGAACTCGAAAATATCATCCAGAGTCATCCGAAGGTCCTCGAAGTGGCAGTGGTGGGGTATCCTGATCCCAAAATGGGCGAAAAGGCGTGTGCGTATGTTGCACCCCGCAAAGGTGAGACAATTAGCCTGGAAGAGATAGTGGATTTTATGAAGCAACAAGGTGTAGCCATTTTCAAGTTACCTGAACGGCTTGAAATTGTGGAGAATCTCCCGCGAAACGCTGCAGGTAAAGTACAGAAAAAGATACTTCGGGAAGACATAAATCTCAAAATAGGAAAAGATTAATAATGAGTAGAGCTGAAGAAACGGGAGGAAAGGAATTCCTTGAACGCTTCACAAATGTCCATGACAAATAGAGTAATTTATTTAAAACATCGTCTCATAAATAGGGCATGCATGACCCGCAGAAAGATGCATAGCAGAATCTCTGTCTGTTCGCTTCAATATAACTGGAAGACGGATTTTACTGAAATATAGAAAGAGAAAAAGTGTTGGTGTTATACCGTGATGGTGGGTGGTTTTAACTCCCTCCTTTCCACCCACCTCGCAACACCATATTAGTTTATAAAAGTGAAAAAATATTTTTTGACCTCTTTCTCTTCTCCCGGGGGTAGCTCTATGGTTGATCCCCAAGAAGCGTTTGCAAGATAAAATATTATGGCAAAAAACAGAAAAATTGGAGAGGAAATAATGAGTGCAATCGAAAAAGATATAGAGGCCTGGTTAAAATCTAATCTCCCTGTATACGATTTTATGGATTTTACGATAATTAGCGCATCGAACGGCCTTTATAAATGCCTTGTTCCCCTGAACAAAAATACTGGCAATCACATCAATACTGTTCATGCTGCATTTCAGTGGGCTTCTGCAGAAATGTTAGGTGGCATTGCTGTGTTGGCTACGCGATCCAGCAAGAAATATGTACCAGTAGTGCGAAATATGTATATTGAGTTTATTGCCCCTGCGTCTACAGATATTTGTTCTGAAGCTCTTTTTTCAAACCAGGACGCTGAGAAGATGAACTTGCACATGAAAAATAGTGGTCATTATGACTTTGAATTAAGTTCTAATATAAAAAATACTGATGGTAAGGTTGTCGCAAAGGCTAAATCAACGTATGCAGTTAAAATCATGAAATAAAGTAAGGGATTGGCTAATGTTTATGTCTCCTTCTCTTCTCCAGGGGGTTCGCTTTATAGTTGATCCTAAAGAAGGGTTATGTGTGAGTAGTTTTATGCCATACGAAACTACTCATCTTTACCCTCTCGGTCGGGGATTAGATGTATTTTATATCTCCCCTACGTTCAAGAGAAATTTACGCATCAAGAGCAATTGAAATTATAGTCCAATTTTTTGGAAATAACGGGAAGATAAAAAATACATTTTAAATATAACCAAATGATAATGGAGGATTTATGAAGATCAATTTAAAATACGAAGATTTGTATGCACAATCCATTAACGAGCCCGATATTTTCTGGGCGGAAGCAGCAGCAGAGATTCATTGGACGAGGAAGTGGGACACCGTCATCGATGAGAGCAGAAAGCCATTTTATAAGTGGTTTTCAGGTGGAGAGCTGAACACATGCTATAATGCCCTGGATTACCATGTCGAGAATGGTCGAGGTGACCAGGCGGCCATTATCTATGACTGTCCCGTAACAAGCACAATTCGTAGAATCACTTATAAGGAACTTCTTGAATCGGTAGCAAAGTTTGCTGGCATTCTCAGTGCTCTTGGTGTTGAGAAGGAGGATACGGTTATAATTTATATGCCCATGATTCCTGAAGCGGTGGTGGCTATGCTTGCCTGTGCGAGAATTGGTGCTGTCCATTCCGTCGTTTTTGGAGGTTTTGCTCCGAATGAGCTTGCCATCCGTGTCGACGATGCGAAACCGAAAGTCATTGTATCCGCCTCCTGTGGTATTGAAGGAAAGAAGGTCATTCCCTACAAGCCTCTTTTAGACGAGGCAATCAATATTGCTCGTCATAAACCGGAGAAATGCATTGTCTACCAGCGACCGCAGGTACTTGCGAATTTACGACCGGACTATGATTATGACTGGGATGGAGTCATGCAAACGGCGGTGCCTGTTGAATGTGTCAGCGTTTCGGCTACCGATCCGCTCTATATCCTGTATACTTCTGGGACCACAGGGAAGCCGAAGGGTGTCATGCGCGACAATGGGGGGCATGCTGTTGCCCTGAAGTGGTCCATGAAATACATCTACGGTGTCAAACCGGGAGATGTCTACTGGGCGGCATCTGATGTTGGCTGGGTAGTGGGGCACTCCTATATCGTGTATGCTCCCCTTTTGAGTGGATGCACGACAGTGCTTTATGAGGGCAAACCAGTGGGTACCCCGGATCCGGGAGCATTCTGGCGTGTAATCTCCGAGCATAATGTATCGGTTCTTTTTACTGCACCCACGGCGTTTCGTGCCATCAAAAAGGAAGATCCCAAGGCGGAATACCTAAAAAAATATGACATAGGGAGTCTGAAATATCTATTTCTCGCAGGTGAGAGGCTTGATCCGGATACCTATCACTGGGCTACTGATATCCTCGGATTACCAGTGATCGACCACTGGTGGCAGACGGAGACAGGCTGGCCCATCGCGGCAAACTGTATGGGGATCGAACAATTTCCTATAAAGCCTGGATCACCGACGAAGGCCGTTCCCGGCTATAATGTCCAGATTATTGATAACGAAGGGTATCAAATCAATCGTGGTCAGGACGGCATTGTTGCCGTTAAGCTTCCCCTGCCTCCAGGATGTCTGCCCACACTGTGGCACGATGACAAACGGTTTCTAGAATATGTAACAGAAATTCCTGGTTACTATGTAACGGGTGACGGCGGCTATATCGACGATGACGGTTATCTTTTTATTATGGGACGCATTGATGATGTTATAAATGTTGCGGGGCATCGTCTTTCTACGGGGGCCATGGAAGAGATTATATCGAAACACAAGGACATTGCCGAGGGCGCCGTTATCGGTGTCAAAGATCAGCTCAAGGGAGAAGTCCCTATCGGGTTTGCCGTTTTAAAAGCGGGAACAAAAGGCGATCAGGACGATATCACAAGTGAGTTAGTTCGGATGGTTCGCTCCGAGTTGGGGGCATTGGCGTGCTTTAGAGAGTGTGCAATCGTTAAAGCCCTTCCAAAAACGAGGTCAGGAAAGGTTCTGAGATCTACGATGCGTAAGATTGCAAACGGTGAAGAGTATGCCGTTCCTTCGACAATTGAAGATCGTGCGGTCCTTAATGTTATCACAGATGCGGCAAAAACAATTGGATATGGAACACAGAAAGAAAAATAGAGTAAGGAGTTTGAAATGCCTGAGAATAAAATGGGAAACCCCGCGGTGGTTGGATTGGCAGGATTCGGATTGACGACAATGGTGTTGCAGTTTCACAATGTTGGATGGTGTGGTGTTGGACCGGTGGTGGCCGTTGGTCTGATTTTTGGTGGCTTAGCTCAACTGATAGCGGGGTTTCAGGAGATGAGAACGGGAAATAACTTTGGCTACTGCGCATTTACGGCCTACGGTTGTTTCTGGATTGCTTTGAGTCTGATATTTCTTGGTAATCACTTTGGTATATACAAATCAAGCACCACCGACGTGGGGTGTTTTTTAATAGCTTATACCCTCTATACGGGGGTTATGTGGGTCGGATCTACGAGGATCAATAGTGCCCTAGCATTGACATTTACCACTTTGTTCATTGGGTTTATTCTCTTGGATTTGGCGCATTTTGGGTATCCGCACTTAACGAAAATCGCGGGGTATGATCTTATGCTATGCGCACTTCTTGCTTGGTATACTATGGCACATATAGTTTTGGGCGACGTGTTCGAAAGAGATATACTTCCTGCCGGGAAGCCGTGGATCAGATAAATCATTATAGCGGTCGATGGTGTCTATTTGGAAGGCTGATCATTTTCCAGAGACAATGCGTTTTTTCTGATAATGTCTCACGGGGATTCTGAAAAGACATGGAAGCGGGAAAATATCATCAATGAAAGGAGAGTTATATGAATATAAAAGATTGTATTGCCGTTGTTTCCGGAGGTGCATCAGGTCTGGGTGAAGCCTGTATCCGTAAGTTGGCAGGTTATGGGACAAAGGTTGCTATTTTCGATCTGCAGGTGGAACGGGGTAAAGCCCTGGCGAAAGAAATGGGAGATCGGGTCATCTTCATCACTACGGACATTACCAGCGAAGAAAGTACCCAGGCGGCAATCGATGCAACAGTGACACAGTTCGGTGGTATCAATGTGGCCGTCAACTGTGCCGGCGTGGCCGATGCGGGCAAAATTCTGAGTAAAAAAGGCCCATTGAATCTTGGTCATTTCAACAAGGTCATTCAGGTCAACCTGGTCGGTACGGTGAACATCATACGACTGGCTGCGGAGCAGATGGTAAAAAACGATCCGAATGATGAAGGTGAGAAAGGGGTGATTGTCAACACGGCCTCGGCGGCCGCCTTTGACGGTCAGATAGGGCAGGTTGCCTACAGTGCCTCAAAGGCGGGTGTCGCTGGGATGACCCTTCCCATTGCCAGAGAATGTGCCAACTATGGGATCAGGGTCATGACCATCGCCCCTGGTCTGTTTAATACTCCCATGCTGGCGGCATTGCCGGAGCCGGTGCGCGAAGCCTTGGGCAAGATGGTGCCGTTTCCGCCGCGCCTCGGAGAACCCGCCGAGTACGCGCAGCTGGTGCAGCACATTATCGAAAATCCTATGCTCAACGGCGAAGTAATACGGCTTGATGGTGCTATCAGGATGGCGGCGAAGTAGAGGTGGGTGGAGGGGGATATGCCCGGCGGTAGTTCGTTCTAAGAAGGCATATACCGCGACAATCAGTCATTCAGGCATCGCCATTTGATATCGACACTACCATCGAAAGGAAGAAGAAATGGAATATAATACGATTCTCTACGTGAAAACCGACGGAATCGTCACGATCACACTGAATCGGCCTAAGGCGTATAACGCTTTGAATTTCGAAATGTTCAAGGAATTGGATCACGTATTTTCCGCGATTAAATGGGATGATGACGTGAAAGTGGTGATTATTGCGGGAAGTGACAATTTTTTTGCGGCCGGTGCCGACATTTCGGAGGTCAGCGGTATCGAGACACCTGCGGCGGCGTATGAATTCGTTAGGGATATAGAGGCGTTTCACCGGATCGAAGAGCTCGACAGACCGGTGATTGCCGCGATCGGTGGCCTTGCCCTGGGTGGCGGGTGTGAACTGAGTATGTGTTGCGACCTCAGAATAGCGGCCGAGAATGCTATCTTCGGACAGCCCGAAATAAAAATCGGCGTTATCCCGGGCGGCGGCGGGACCCAGCGACTGCCCCGCCTTATAGGTGTCGCCAAGGCAAAAGAGCTCCTCTACACCGGCGACACGATAGATGCCCACGAGGCTTATCGCCTCGGCCTGGTGAATAAAGTGGTGCCCGTGGAGGCGCTTATGGACGAGGCGCGCACGATGGCGAAGAAGATTGCCCGTCAACCCGGTATTGCCGTCAGAGCGACCAAACTCGCCGTCAATGGCGGGATGAGTATGGACATGAACTCGGCCATCGCCTATGAAGCGCGTTGTTTCGAAATCCTCTTTTCGACGGAGGACCAGAAAGAGGGAACGAATGCCTTTATGGAGAAGCGAAAACCGGTCTTCAAAGACCGGTAAATATACCCGCACGAAACGACTGCAGGTTTTTTCCTGCACAACATTGAAAAAAGGAGAAGAAAATGAATTTTGCACTTTCTGAAGAAAATCAAATGATCAGAGACATGACACGCAAGTTTGTGGACGAGAATGTCATTCCATACGTGGGAGAGTGGGACAGGACGGGAGAGTATCCATATCACGTCATGGCACAGATGGGTGAACTGGGGATGATGGGGATTCCGTTTCCGGAAAAGTACGGGGGCAGCGGTGGCGACTGGGTGGGAATGCATGTCTGCATTGAAGAGATGGCCCGTGGAGACGTTACCTTGGGTGCCCTACTCGATGTAACGAATATAATCACTGGGGAGTTGAACGAGTTCGGTACCGAGGAACAGAAACAGACGTGGATGATCGATATGGTCCAGGGGAAGACTCTCGGTGCATTTGGGCTGACCGAACCGGGGGCTGGGTCCGATGCCGGCGCTACCAAGACCACGGCGGTTCTCGATGGTGACGAGTGGGTCATAAACGGGACAAAACAGTTTATCTCGAACATCGGATTCGATAATGCATCGATTTTGATCGTTACTGCTGCCACCATGGGTGGTGGCAACGGGAAAAGACCATCGATCGATACCTTTATAATACCGAAAGACGCTCCCGGGTTCAACCTCGGGAAACGATATGAAAAGATGTCGTGGCATCACTTTGCCACGAATGAGTGTGTTTTTGAGGATTGCCGCATTCCCAAGGACAACTTTCTGGGTGAACCGGGGAAGGGGTTTTCGCAGCATCTTGCAGTGCTGGAGACCGGTCGCATCAGCATCGGGGCTTGTGCTGTTGGTCTGGCCCAGGCCTGTCTCGAGGCATCACTGAAGTATGCCAGGGAACGGATACAGTTCAAGAAACCGATCTACAGCTTCCAGACAGTGTCTTTCAAGATTGCAGATATGGCCATGAATATTGAACTGGCAAGAAATATGGTACTCAAGGCGGCCTGGATGAAAGATAACGGTATCCCTCACACCATGGAGGCAGCCTATGCCAAGCTGTTCGCCTCGGAGATGTGTGAGAAGGTCGCCAGCGATGCCTTCCAGATCCATGGGGGTTATGGGTTCATGGATGAGTACGCCGTCTCTCGCTACTACCGGTCGAGCAAGATCCTGCAGATCGTCGAGGGAACGTCTGAGGTTCAGCGTCTCGTCATCGCGCGAAATTTGCATTAATAACTGTCTGTATTTACATTGTTTATTGTTGCAGAAGCACCTCCTGGAGATGTAATACAGAACTATATCCTATCGACTAAGTCCTCTAGGGCGCGGCACATGCGAGGAACACTTTAAGGACTTATATGGGGGATGGCGGCGGGTTCGTTACGTAAAACTGGATATTGAAAAACCAGAAGGGTGAGAGTGTCGGGGGAATGTGTCAATTCGTAACTGTTTCCGTGACCTCTGTCATCGGTTTGATGATCGCACATCCTGTGTAGAGCGACAGGAGCTAACTCTGAGAGTTTTGAAAACATGAGCTGGTAACAAAGGAGGAAAACATGAGAAGAGTAGCAGTGGTTGGTACAGGTCATACGAAATTCATGTTCAACTCCCCGAGGACGGGAGTGGAAATGCTTGCCGAGGCGTCGATGGACGCCATTACTTCGTCAAATTTGAGACCACAGGCCATCCAGGCCATTTACTGCGGTAATGTGCTAGGTGACTTTTCGGAAGGCCAAGGAATGGTGCAGTCCTATCTCGCCGATGATATCGGCTGCTTTCACGTACCGGCCAGTCGATTCGAGGGGGCTTGTGCCTCCGCGACGATGGCGATCCGGGATGCCTACATGTGGGTCGCCTCGGGATTTTACGATATCGTGTTGGCCGGCGGTACCGAGAAGGCGACGGCCATGGGAACACCCCTGGCAACGAGAACCTTTGCCATGTTTGGTGACGGGCGCTATGAATATCCGGCTGGATTTACTTTCCCTGCATTTTTCGGCATGCTTGCTCACCTGTACTCAAGTAAGTACGGAGTACCACTGGAGAAGCTTAAGGAGCAGATGGCACAGGTATCTGTGCAGTCGCACTACTACGGCGCACGAAACCCGAATGCCCAGTTCCAGAACGAGATAACGGTCGACAAAGTATTGAACGGCTTCATGGTGACCTCTCCCCTGCAGTTGCTCGACTGCTGTCCCTTCTCCGACGGGGCCGCTGCAATAGTGCTGGCATCGGGAGATGTTGCCAAAAAGCTCACCGACAAGCCGGTCTACATCGCCGGCGTCGGACAGGCATCATCGGGAAAGATGAGTGCCCAGTACAAGTACCTGCCCCGGTTACGGGCTCGGGAAGTGGCCGTTAAGCAGGCCTACGACATGTCAGGCGTGGGACCAGAGGATATTGATATTTGTGAACTCCACGACTGCTTCAGTATCGCTAGTATTATCGCGGTCGAGAGTCTCGGTTTTGCTGACTACGGCAGGGGGGGAGAGCTCTGGGAACGGGGCGATTCAAAGCGCGAAGGTAAAATTCCCATCAACATTTCAGGGGGACTGAAGTGCAAGGGCCACCCTATCGGAGCTACAGGCGCTTCGCAAGTCTACGAGGTTTGCCTTCAGTTACGGGGTGAACTGATTGAGCAGGACAGGCAGGTCGAAGGGGCCAAAATCGGGCTTGTGGATACACTCGGAGGCGATGGCGTTATCGTCAATCTCGTTCTCAGAAACGACTGATTACCGTAAGGAAGGAGATGCTCATGGATTATAAACTGGATTTCGCAACATACAGTAATGCACTTCAGAAGAATACTCTTTTAGGGCTGAAGTGCAACGAGTGCGGCTCCTATACGTGTCCGCCGAAGATGACTTGTCAGGAGTGCACCAGCACGGATCTCAACATTGTCGAGATGACAGGCGAGGGAACCATAGTGACCTTCACCCAGACCTTTGTTGCTCCCCAGGGCCGCGAGTGCGAGGCTCCCTACACCATCGTCATGGTCGAACTCGATGAGGGGCCGTGGATCGCGGGGAACCTGATCGATGTCAATCCCAACAAGGTCAACATGGATCTGATTGGGAAAAAAGTTAAACTAGGGCATAAACTATTCCCCGGAGATCAGTACTCAGCAGGGCCAGCGGCACGACCGTCTTTTTACTTTGTCGAATAATCATTGTTACATAACGCCATATAGAATAGGCAAAGTGTAAAAATAATCAGCAAAGGATCAGCCATGCTTCCGGCATCCGAAAAGCCCAATCAGCTATCGGATCATTCTGCCGTACAGGGAAAGATCCCTAACCAAAGGCCGTGCAATGCTTCTTTGCTGATGAAGAAGAGATATTGTCTTTCTTCAAGGTTAAAGATTACAGTGTCTGGACTCATATCAGGACAACAAATACCATCGAACACAAATTCGTCGAGGTAAGAGGACGCCCCCGTCCGATGGGCGTCTTCTAGGATTGGACAAGCATGGAAAGGATTCTGTTCACAGTCTTTACTTATGAAAACTACTATCAGGGCATCGCTAACCCACCATAATCCCTAAACAAATGTTTTGACATGACCGAAATTGTTTGCCTGACTGGCCGAAAACCGTGGAGGCCATGACGTTCAGGGCCGGATGCTACAGGCGAGGCTGGTTCGGTGCAAAAAACACATAAGCTCTTGGGGTCAAGGCCGTTTTACAGGCAGAGATTATAGAAAAGTCTACTGAGTTTCCTTGCGTTTTTTCAGATCGAGGGCTTTTTTGATACCCTTTTCTCTGATAACCTTGAATTTCAATCCGGTTTCAGTCAGCCGGTAAAAACGTTTGCCATATTTTTTCAACAGCGACTTATCGATCTCAAACCCCAGCCCCGGTCGTGTAAACGGCTTGAGCTTGCCCTGTCTGTCGGGTATGATCGGCGCAATAATGCCTTCC
>JAFGPZ010000190.1 GCA_016935935.1 Deltaproteobacteria bacterium | reverse complement strand
CTTGACGCGCGGTGGGGAGAATCGGCGGCTGCATGCTGCCGCCGGGCAGTTGAGATGGCGAAAGATGGTCAGGTCAATGCCATAGTTTCTACTCCTTTTAACAAGGAGGCTTTTCATATGGCCGGGATAACTGCGATGGATGATATGACCTATTTTCAGCAGTGCTTCGGAGGATCCGATACCGCATACATGGTCGGTGAAGTTGCAGGTGTCTGGGTTACGACAGTGACGTTTCACGTCTGTTTCAGGGAAATTGCAGACCTGATTACCTTCGAAGCTGTTCTAAGCAAAATCCGTAGTATAGGGCAAGTATTGAAGCTCGTAAAAAAAACTCCACAACGGATTGGTGTAGCTGGACTTAACGTGCATGCTGGGGAAGGAGGCATGTTTGGCCGAGAGGAGGTTGATGTAATTGAACCGGCCATTAAGAAAGCAAAAGCCGAAGGGTATGATGTAATTGGACCTGTCCCCGCCGACAGCCTATTTCCGAACGCATTGAGAGAACATTACACGGGCTTGGTCTGCATGTACCACGACCAGGCTAACATCGGCCGCAAGATCTTAGGCCGGGATCAACCGGGTGTAACATTATACATGGGGATGCCCAAGCCAGTTGCTACAGTCCCTCACGGTACAGCTTACGAAATTGCCTGGCGAGGTATGGCTAAACACCAAATGATAAGCCGGGCTGTGAAGACGGCAGCGGCAGTATCCAAGATGTGGAATACAGCAGGAAAATTCGAAAACACCGAAACTGCAAGTGTATAAATCTCCCATTCATTAATAGTTAAGGGCAGAGAGAGATGAAAGCCTGATTCCAGAATGTCATAAGAGAAGATGCGTATTCATCGAAAGTGCGATTTGAATGTCCTATATTATCCACCTCATCATAACAGCCCAGCTTGCGATTGAGACTGGAAGACTAACATATCTTCGCAATTATGGTAGAACAATGTGGGTTCCATGCCCTTACTATCTAATCACCGGAGGTTCCTAACTTATTTTGGTTGATACGAGTGGTCACGCAGACGTTATGGCTCGTTTAAGGCATGAGCCCGTAAAGCCGGTGATGAATTTCGAAAAAGGCCTACAAAACTTTGGACTGGATTTAAGAGACATACGAATCGTCATTCATACACATCTCATGTACGATGATTGCGCTAATTCTAAATCATTGCCGAAAGCTGAGTTTGTTGTACAGAAAAAGGAAGTGAAATTTGCTTTTGACCCCCATCCGATGTTTGACGGATCCTACCAACGCGATTTGTTTGAAGGGCTATCTTTTCAAGTTATCGATGGGGACCAGGAATTACTACCTGGCATAAAACTTCTTTTGACGCCAGGACACAGTCCCGGGGGGCAGTCAGTTGCTGTTTCAACAAGCGCAGGGGTAGCGATCATAACAGGGTTTTTTTGTACCAGCGATAATTTCCTACCCCAAAAGAATCAGGCGTCGATGACGGATGTTACCCCCGAAGTCATTCCCCCTGGAATTCATACTGACATGTTAAAAGCTTATGAAAGCACATTGAGGATTAGAAACTTAGCTGATATCATCGTCCTGTTTCATGATCCATACATGAGCACAAAGAAGCAAATACCAGACGAAAAGGGATGCTGAATTTGCTTTAATCGAACAATCCATATACACGTGGACGATCTAAAATGTACAATCAGACAAAGAGTACCGAGGGTGTAATAATAGTAGACAGTGTGAATTATCTAGGCGTGACGGCACGGGAACAGGTTGTGATTGCGAGTTCTCATGGTGGAATTTATGCAGCATACAAATCGGCAGATAGCGGTGCCCGGGCGGTAATCCTGAACGACGCAGGTGTAGGCTTTCAAAATGCTGGAATTGCCTGCCTCCGATATTGCGAAGAAATAGGAATGGCGGCGGCTGTTGTCTCACACACTTCTGCACGAATTGGAGACGCTGCCGATATGTTTCAAAGAGGTGTGATCAGCCACGCTAATCAAATGGCAAAAAGTGTGAACTGCATGCCGGGAATGGAGGTTGCTCGCGCAGCCGCGTGCTTAAAAAAAGCGCCGCTTCCTTTTGGAAAACCACCAGCTTATGAGGAGACCCGCTTCGTGATATCAAAGGGTTCCCAAAAGGTTGTCTGTATCGATTCGGCGTCTCTTGTTAAGGGAGAGGATGCCGGTCAAATTGTCATCACCGGCTCACACGGCGGTCTCATCGGAGGTCGGAAAGAAAAAGCATTTAACGTACAGGCATTTATGGCGGTTTTTAACGATGCCGGGGTCGGTATTGACCAGGCGGGAATTGGCCGTTTAGACCCCCTTGATGAACGGGGAATTGCCGCTGCGTCTGTAGCGCATACCAGCGCACGGATTGGCGATTCGCGCTCAACCTATTATGAAGGGGTCATTTCCTTCGCCAATCAACGTGCGACTGAATTGGGGGCGTTACCCGGGTCAAAAATTAGGGACTTTGTGGAGTTTGTATGTGAAAACCCTTCGTCCTAAATGATCATTTCGCTCCGTGGCAGACAGTCAAGAGTCCCAAGGAGTTTTAGAGAAACGTGGCACAGATGAGCAGGCTATGTGGCTACACAGGGAAAATAATGAGAGTAGATCTTTCTACAGGTAAACGATGGATAGAGACCCTGGAAGAGTTAGGATTGGAAGAAGTAATAAAAGATCTCCAATAAGCGATTTCAAGAACTGCTTAAGGAACATGGTTTCTCATAAGAATCTTTGGGTATATTTATGGGGATTCAAGCAAAACTCCAATTGGAATCCAATACCCACAAATAACGGACTGGGGGACGGTCATAGCTAAATAACCAACTCAGTTTTTGATCCGATAATTGTTTGATTTCGAGATTGCTTCGCCCTTGATAACAGCATACCCCACTCCGGGCTG
>JAFGPZ010000189.1 GCA_016935935.1 Deltaproteobacteria bacterium | reverse complement strand
TTCGTCACTCCGAAGGTACACCAAAGCGCTTAACCGGGGGGACATTTTATTCCGCCATTCTGTGGACATTTAACACTGATACTGACAATTCCTCGACCAAGCCGAACGTCTCGTTGTCCAAAGCCTCCGTAACAATTGGCATCCCTGTTTCATTGCGAACTTTTGCAAGGATCTGCAACCCTATTAATCCGAGACCCTGGAATGCATAGGGCGATGTCCTCGGCTTGAAGGCCCCACCCCTAAACATATGGGCGCCGGCCTTTTTTACCATGAACGCGATAGTCATGCATTGTTCCTCGCTTTCCACGGCACAGGGACCGGCAATGATCGTAAGATGACCATTGCCGATCGAAACGTCTCCCAATGTTATAATTGTATCTTCGGGTTGAAATTCCCTGCTTACCAGCTTGTAGGGACTTGTGACAGGTATGACATCTTTGACACCGGGCAGGCCGAGGAAATATGACGCCTCGACTGCACCCTTGTTGTATAAAACGCCGATGGCCGTTCTCTCTCCTCCCGGTATGGGACGTGCCGTATATCCTTTTGCATTGATGGCCGCAACAGCATCGGCAATCTCCTGTGACGTTGCGTTTTGATTCATAACGACCAGCATAATTATCGCTCCTTTTCAGAATATGACTTTCGGTATGATAAAAGAGGGGCTGCGGATATCTTCCACAGCCCCTCTTCAAAAAAAAAAGACCGTGGCCTTGAATGGGCCACAGTCGCTTGAATCATATTATTTGAAACATTTAGACGCCGATGGTCCACTCTCCCATGATGCTTCGCCACCACCAGCAGAACAGATAATTCTTATTGCTCCTAGCTGTTTTCATCATATAAATATTAACCGTTATTGATAATATACACTACAGAAAGATCTGTACCGCTGTCAAGAAACATTTTGTCGGCAAGTCGTCTGATGATCCTTCCATGTATCAGGGTTTTCCATCAGTCTTATGGACATTGAATTTTCAAAGAATCTTAACTTGAATGTTTTGTCCAATGATATTTAATTATTCAAAATATTTTATCACTGCTGTCCAAAATAACCAGGAAGAGGCTATGTGCCATCTGTAAAATCAGGCATTTGGACGGGTTTTTTCGTTCCTTGAAAATCAGGTTGCCTCTTCTCCAGTCGTCTCAACGGGCCGGGATACTTCTGATACGAGTAGAATACTTCCAGCTCAATGAGCTGATCAACCAGGACGTTTCTCTTCATGGGAATGGGCTTCTCTTCCAAAACTTGGTAACGAGCGTTGTCTTTCTGGCGAGCGACAAAGAAAACGCCACATTCGGTCCATCTCCAAAAGAGCTCATAATCGATATAGCCTTTGTCTATCGCCACAATCGAGCCGGGAGGAAATGTCATCGTCTGGGCAACCTTTATCTCGTGTATCTCGTGGACCTTCCCGGTGGTGATATGGGCAAATACAGGCAAATATCCATCATGATCCAAGAGCAAATGCAGCTTCGCCGCCCCTTTGGTCTGACGGAACTTTGCCCAATCGAAGAGGCTGGCGCAAAGCTCAATCACGGCGGCATCCAGGCTGAAGAGCTTGTTTTTGAACCGAAACCGGCGCTTGCCGAAATCCAATAACCGGCATTTGCCCAGAAGCTGATAAAAAGTCCTCTCGTATAACTGCCACGGTCGGTGTTCATTGGCATAAGACAAGGTCGATCGCTTTGGGGCCTTCTTCAACCCCAGATGCTGTGCCTTACCGAAACAGCTGGCCAGACCGCCACAGATCTCTCTCAATGAATGGGCCTGTCCAAGCTGATAAAAAACATGGCCGCAAACTGGTCTCAGCAACTGAACCCCTTGGCCCCGCGTTCAGACTGGGTCGCATAAACCGTTTCAAAGAACTCGCGCCTCGAAAAAAGGTGTAGAATTTGACCGAAAATGCTGTTAAATCTGTTCATCGGGGCGCCTCCTTTTCAGTTTTGTTTTCTTGTGGCAAAGAAACTCTACCTGATTGTGTGCACCCTCTTAAATTTAAAACCTATTTTGGACAGATGTGATATTTTATCTCTATTTTTGCGATAAATTTCCTCAATCCTTTAATGACGCACACGACTGCGACACCGGTTCCAAAAGCGCTCCAGATGGAACCTGTCGGGATTGCCAATGGAAATATTCGAGAACCGCCTGTACAGAGACCTTTAAGAATCGTAGTCCCATTTTTGTAATTGAAAAACAAAGGGGTTAACGATCTCTCGTTAACCCCCTGCAATTACTGGCGGGGTCGATGGGACTCGAACCCACGGCCTCCGGCGTGACAGGCCGCTCAGGCATATTTAAGCAAATTCAGGCATCTCTGCATATTTGCACGTTTTTCTTTTAATATTAATATGATGCTTCCTGTTTCTGGAGCGATTTAATAGCACGTAAAAGCGTAAATTATTACCTGAAATCGTATTTTTTTTAGTAGTTTTTTAGTAGTTTTTTGGTCAATGAAAATGACGTCATTTCTTATCGTTATATACGTTAAAATTCATTCGTGTGTCGAGTAAAATGGCTTTTGTCGTGAGATTGCGAGTTATGAAACGATATACTGCTGTATGTATCAATAACCTATGTCGAACCCCTAAACCAGGCTATGGTACGGAAACCGCAAGTGGTTGAACTTGTTCCGCTATCCGATCTGAAAGGGCATCTTCCGCTATATCCATATCATACCTGCTTTGAAGGTTCAGCCAGTAACGGGGATTTTGTCCGAAATATCGTCCTAATCGCAACGCAAGTTCGGCAGTTACGGGTCTTTTCCCACGTACGACATAATTGATGCGCATTGCAGGAACGCCTACGCCTTTCGCCAGACGATATTGCGATACTGCCAGTTCATCCAGCAACTCTTTTAAATATACGCCGGGATGCACTGGATTTATACGTTCATTTTCCATGTTAAATCTCCTTAGAAAATCTTCTGGGAGATTATTAAAGTTATCCAGAAGGCAAAATTGCCGAGAGCGCATCTGCTTGACGGCAAGCTTTCCTCATACGCAATGATTAGGCGTTCTCACTCAAGCTTTTCACGTTGTTCTGAAGCATCTCAGTTTTTTTGATGCTGATCATCTTTTTCAGTCTCTCCAGCCCGAAGCGACAAGCCTCGAAAGCATCATTGCTTGCTTGAGAGCTTACTGCCACAAGAAAGATAAGATCTCCGATTTTCAATGTTCCGATTCTCCGCACCAGCAGGACGTCGTCGACGTTCCAGCGACTCTTGATATCCGCCGAGATATCGGCCAACTCAGCTTCCATATCGCCGTTCTTCTCGAATAGGATGCCGGCAGATATTTTGTCCCCGGTCTTGCTTTTAACCACAGCATAGTGAAAAAGAACGGATCCGGACTCGTACTTTCGGATCTGCTCGAAAAGTCTTCCCGGATCCAATGGCGCATTTGTGACGATTTCCATCCGCACCCCCTGTAATTTCTCCGACATGCCGCAGGATTCATCACTGTTAATATTGGGACCACGTTCTCCAAAGTCAAGGAATGAATCTGAATAAAAACAACAACTGCTGTAAGAACAAAGGCGACATGTTTCAAAAACGCGTGACAATCAACCACATATTCTTGAATTCATTGATTTTAATATTATCATTTCTTGAAATCAAGGACGGTTTGCATTAAAGCTACAGCAAAATGAACAGGTTATAGCTGGCAATATCTATTCATTATCTAGTTCTTGTATTTATCTTGGTCAACGCTATCATTACAATCAACATTATACGATGTTCCTTGGCAATGAAGGCAATCGACTTTGGATTATGAGCGACGTTGTGCGATGCATTGTGCAAGCGAAAGCTAATCAGTAACTTTTCGCCGTAACGGCATCAATGAAATATTGCCTGCGTTGCATGGTTATATAGTGTTCATTTTCAAAACTTCTGCTGCAACCTAAGACTCCTCACTTCCAAATCTTAGGTATCTCCTCTCCCAACCCGGACGCCCTGAGGCAGAACGGGGCGTCCGCCTCCTCCCATACAGTTATTGGATATATGCCGATTAGTATCTGAAAATTCATGCTGTTTCGGATTTGTCCGTCTGAGATCTGTCACTGGAAGTAGTATTGAGAGAGCTTGCAATAAAAAATGCAAGTTTAAATATTAACCCTGCCTTTGTCCTGTTAAAATTAGATGTTCAATTTACTTCTTCAAGAACTTTTTCCTCCCATATCCTGCCAATCCAATTAATCCACACCCGAGAAGGAGCAGAGTGGAAGGTTCTTG
Source organism: Deltaproteobacteria bacterium (assembly GCA_016935935.1). The sequence goes on along the minus strand of JAFGPZ010000189.1, from coordinate 1,666 downwards.
AACAGAAGAAGCAACTGTCAAAAGCACATCGCCAGCCGGTCCTGCGAAGTTTGGTTCTGGATTCTCAAACCTTTGATTAATGAAAGTACCTTCGCTGAGTTGAGTAATATCCAGATTGATCAGCAAGCTGCCTGTCCAACTCGCAGCCTCATCGGCAAGGTAATCTAATTCAGAGTCGACTCGGATACCCAAGGCGTCTTCGCTGCGGGGATAGTTATTGTGCAGGTATAATGCCGCTATGGAGCGGGTATCAGCACCTATTGTGAAGTAAGCTAATCCACTAACTGATGAAAATACTGCCGTCCAAAGTGGAGAACCGGGGATGAACGAGTCCGTGCCCCCTGGACGTATCGTATCGAAGGTGTCATCGGTACTAAAAGTATCTGCTATAGCCGTTCGCACCGTACCATCACTCTCCGTGAAAGTTGAGCCGGAGAATGTCCATGTAGTGGTTCCTGAACCTGGCGCCCCGGTGACGTCAATCATTAATGTAGATTGTGCGGCTGTGGAGAATGCAAAAAACACAAGTGCTATGAGTGAAAGACGAACGGCTTTGAGATATGACATAGGAACCTCCTTCCGTTGATTGATAAATAAATTGACAAGAACTTGCTCTTGACGGTTCAAGGCAGAGCCGAAACGACCCTGCCTTTTCACCTTCATGGAAGACGCTTTATTGCTTGTTGTACTTCTTTCGCAAACCGGCAAGTCCTATCAGTCCTGAAGAAAGAAGGATTATGGTGAACGGGTCCGGCACTTGTGCAGGCGTGTATTCAGCTGCTATGGAATACTCCCGTTTTTGAGAACTCCGCGCCCATGATGCAGTGTCGAACGAGTACGTGTAGCCTACGACGGGGTACGTAATCGGGGCCGACAGATAGTTGGTCCATTCGACATCGTCAGTCCCCATAACATCGTAAGGTATTACCCCTCCGCCGGAACCGAACCACCAACCCAGAATATCGCCGGCCAGGATGTTAAAGCTAGTCGATAAAGATAAATTGAAAAAAGCCATGTCAGCTGAATAACTGAAGGAGTAGTTTTGCTGAAAAACAAGATTGTAGGAGTTGGGCGTTCCCGAGTATCGGTAAACCTGAAAGAAAAATGGATCGCCTGCCTGTATTGTCAGCCAAGCTGAAAACGATACGAGACTTCCATCAGTGGGAAAGGCCAATGTGGGATCAATAAAAGCAATGTCGGTTGCCCCGTCAAGCATGGATCGATCTATGATGTCATTTCCAACGATATCCGCTGAAGCTGTGCCGAGGAAGCCTATCAGCAACACAATTGAAGCAAGAATTATAATTCTTTTCATAATGCAGCCTCCGTGATATGCGGCGTTTATTAAGATGAAAAAGATATCATCAATATTTATGCCAATTCTTGTTTAATCATTGCAACTTACTGTAATAATATGTTTTATTGAGTTTTCAAGCAATTTATTATAATCCTACATGCAAAGAATCCCGACAGTGTGTTGGCAGGGGCGCACTGCCAAAATAGCGTTTATGTATATGATATAAATATCGAACATGTGTTTTAGGAGGATTGTAAGATTATTTAACGATTTTCATCTTATTTAGTCTCCATCCGGAAACGACAGTTTTCAGCCGATGCTGAGACAAGGCGGAGCAGTATTGTGCAGAGATTTCTCGTTCTGTATCGC
>JAFGPZ010000188.1 GCA_016935935.1 Deltaproteobacteria bacterium | reverse complement strand
ATCTCATTTGTATTGGCACAGAAGGACTTCTCGAAGTATTAAAAAAGCTTACAACAATTGCAAGAAAATTATTTTATTCCCGTCATTTATTACTGATTGAACCTGCTACTTTTCCTAAAAGACAGTCGCCGTTTAGTTCAGGAAGCTATACGTACTATAATCTGATAAAATATGTCCCAACTTTGCCCTGTAGAGCCGTATTTGCGGGCTATTTTGGGGAAATATTTTTCCGAGGGGAAAGACCGACTTGAATTAAAAGAATATCCAATTGGGGTGTTAATGAAGTTGCATTAACTTTTCAGGCAAGCATAGAAATGAGGGTTAGGTTTAGAAAGTGTCATTATCCGAATGATGTAAATTTCCCGGAATACTATTGTACCCAATATCAGTATGAATATCGTCCTTCCATATGGAATCGTCGTCCCACGTAGTTCTCTTTTTCCTGTTTCTGTCCTCTACGTCCTCTGTCGTATATCGTCCAACTCCGAGTATTAACAAAATAAGCACGAGCACAAAGAAAAAAATGCCAGGTAACAAGACAAGTAGTGTTTCCATGATTTTCTCCCCCCACTATATGTGAACATGACTACCACTACTATTAATATAATCTATATCACAAGAACCCCAAAAAGTCAAGTAAAAAGCGATAGATAGAAAGGTTACCTTGTTCCCATACCGCCACCGGGTGCTTTGGGTGTTTCATCTTTCTTGCTTTTACCATCAGTAGACTCATTTTGGCCGGGTGAGTTTCCTATCAAACTCTCAGCGAAAGCTTGTGGGTCATTCATTGCCCTTGCAAAACTTTTTCTTCCTTCCGACCAGTCAGGATTAACTCCTTCTGCAAGGTCTTTTTCTGCTCCTGACCTGGATTCCGTAGATTCGGCAGACAGAGAAGATATGTTGCCCCTGTAAGTAGATGTAGGCCTGGTATCTTCATCCAAACCAACCACACCCGTACCAAGACCCGCTTTTTGACCGGAATCGACAAAATTTAAAACCAAGTCCTTTGCTTTGTCACTCACTGGCGTAGGGGTTTTGGATGACGGTTGAGTATTCAAAACTTCATTTTCAATTTTAGAGCTGAATTCATCAGCGGCTTTCAGCATATTCTGGCCCCTTACAATACCTTCATGCCCACTCTTTTTACCGGCTTTATTCATTGCTTCGTACAAACCTGATGCTATAAAATTTATTTGCTTTTCTCTCTGCGACAGCTCCTTGCCTTCCACTCCAGCCCCTATTCTCCCGCCTACACCAGCGTCTGCGCCAAAGAATGCTTTCACCAATCCCGGCGTCCCCCAGCCGCTCTTTACACCGCCTTCTGCAAAAACCTTTCCTATAACCGCCCCAAGATCCACGTGCTTATCACTTGCAAACTTCCCCAAGTACTCCGCCATACTTTTTGCCTGTTGCAGGGTATTTCTTCTTACCTGTTCTTCTGAGCCTTCACTCAACATTGAGGCTGTCAGTAAATCCCCTTGTTCCGCCCTTGCCCTCGCAGCCGTGGGGGATATATCCATAATCCCGTCAGCGCCATCAATCTTCACCCCCCTCGAATAAGTATCCTGGCCTAAATCCTGTGTTCTATCTAAACTTGTGTCTTCCGTTCCTCTGGCAGCCTTTGCGAGTGCGGGATTACCGTCTGAATCGATTGCCAGGTTATACAATCCGCCCCCGCGAAAGTCTGTACCGTATTTTTCATTGTATTTTTCCACCTGGGCATCGGTTAATGCTATCTCATCACCTTTCCGTTTTGCATGGATATAATCCAGCAGGCTCATTATACCGCCGTCCTTAACAAGATGATCCTCAAGCCTTCTCCATTCCTGCTTAACGCTTCCCGCTCCCATGGCAGAAGCCTCTTCATGACTACCAATTTCCTTGGCTTTTCCTATTTCACCGCTTCGTCCAATTCCCTTTGTTAATTCATGGGCACTCTGGACATCCATTCCTGCCTCTCCTGCCGCATCCCGTTCACCGGCAGCATCTCCTATTTTAGCCTGTACGCCCGTTCTTTCCGCGCCAAGTACCGTATCAAGACCCTGTTCTTCAATCTCAGCCCCCCTTGCGGCACTCTTAGACTGCTCAGCCATCACAGACGCTCTGTGCGCGTCCCATGCCGCAAGCTGTTTATTATAATGATCTATAAGCCCAGCCGCTCTGCTGGTTTTCTCTGCCGTTTCAGCTTTCTGCTGAGTGGAGGGATCAAACTTGTATGGATTAGCCATCGTTGTTGGGGCAACTCGAAGACCTTCTAATTCTTTCGCGGCCTGCTGGGGTTCCATTGTCTTGCCGGCGCCGATGGCGGCCTGAGAACCTATTGCACCTGTCATACCGCCCATCATATGGGTAAAAGCGTATCCTCCGAACTTAACTATAGTGCTGGTCAGGACGGTTGCGAGCAGAACACTGCTTCCCCTGCACATACCGGCCATGCTCAACGCTTTCAGAGCCACACCTGGGGTGTACATGATTGCCGCAAGCCCCAGGTTATTCTGCTTGACTATTTCAAAACCCCTCAGGCTGTACTCGTATGCTATGCTTGCTACTATCGCATCGGTGACGCCCCACATGGTAATCCAGATAAACAGTCCCGCCCCTGCGCCGATAGCCTTGCTTGCCAGGGCGGTGGGTAAAAATATAACCAGTATGGGTATCAGGCCTATCGCGATAGCGGTTATAACGGCTTTCATGACAGGTATCCACTCGTTCACAATCATTCCTGTGCTTACACCCTTCTCCATTAATCCTCTTGATGACAGTACACTTATTGAAAAATCGGGATCGATCGACCTGATGGTGTTTTCCAGCGACTGCGCCATGTATGTCTGTCTCAAATATGTTGCGGACGGCAGGCCCTCCACACCCGTGGTCACGCCAAAGAAGGATTCAAGCACGTCACTGCACTTTTGAAGCTGTGTTTCATCATTGACGTTATATCCCGCTCTTGAACAGGCATACTTTTTCAGTTTTGTCAGCTTTGAAGGCTTACTTAGTTCAGTCTGAAGGTGAGTCCACGCGGCTGTGCATGATTCCGTTCTTCCTCCTGGATCCGTTTCATCGTAGACAACAGTGAATACGGCGGGGTTTTGGGCCTTGGCATACTCCGTAAAGAAATCGGTGCTTTCGTTGGAAAGCTGCCGGTGCGTCAGTCCGCTGGAACCGGCAATTTGCAGTGCGAAGAAGAGGCAATCCTCTTCATATTTATGCATAGTAGCATCTAAAAAAGTGTCCCCGAAGCTCGGCCTCCCTCTTACCGCTTTAAGCAGGGTATCAAAACCGAGGCTGAAACCGTAATCTTTATAGCTGCTCGGTGTTCCGGAGGTATCGATAATGTCCACAATCCCCCGTTCAATGGTGTTAAGGGTTCCCGCCAATACTACAATAGCGTTAGGAACATTACCTATGGTTTCAAACTTGTTCATAACGGGGTCATACACCGTAATATTGCCCTTCGGCACCATCAGCCCAAGATACAGAACAGAACCTATTGCGATCGGCCACACCCAAGCAAATACTCCCCCGCGTCCGCCTCCTAATAGGTTAAAATAAGCGGCCGCTCCGCCGAAGAGAATACCCATAGCTATGACTGAAAAGAAGAGCGCTTTATAATCGTTATCGCTGAAGATAAGCGCCAGCTTCTTAAACGCCGTTGATATGGCGTCAAAACCTCCGTAGGTGTGAAACTCCATATCAAGACCATAAGCATCGGGTACCACTCCGATCAATATTAATAAAAACGATACTGTTACTATAATTCTTTTCACTTACTTTTCCCCCGGCTCAATCACCTGCTGCAGCAGTACCCCCAAATCCTTTACTGGTAGATTTCTGAAGCACGGTATTGAATGTGGACATCTTATTAACGAAACTGTAGATAGTATCCGCTTCACGAAGCGCTGCCACGAACTTCACATAGGCGTCCTCTTTCAATTCCCGCACCTTTTCCCTCATTACCGACCCCGCGTCAATTATATTGGGGCCCAGGACGGACAGCTGGCACTTCTTCGGATTCACACTGTTTGCCGAAGCTATTGAGATCTGTGTATCATACAGCCACAGGGCTGTTCCGTAGAGATCCTGCAGGAACTGGTGTACGTATGCCTTTGCGGTTATGCTTGCCAGCGACGAAATGACACTGGTTTCCTGTTGAGTCCCAACGGCCATCTTCAACACTCCGCCGAGAGACAGCGGGTTGCTGTCAATAAAGTTTCCTTCTTCGTCGGTTAACGTCTGTTCATTCCTTATCTTATCAGCTATGTTCCTCATTTTTGTTCCCACATGATCCGTAATGTTGATGTTAGATGACGGGTCAAGGCTGCATGCGGTTACTCCGCTGCCGTCTACAGTCATTGCATAAACATTTCCTTCAAGAAGGTTATCAAATGTTGCATTGGCATTTTTCGCGCATGCCGGAACGTAATAGGCACGGGTATTCCCATCTATCTTTTTGATTATTATATCGCCCACGACACCTCTTGTCAGGTTGAGCAGGGCAACGTTATCGAAACCGGTTGTATCCGCTACATTCTTGAGCAGGGAACCGGTGGTCAGAAACACCTGTTTGATAATCGCGGGACATCCCGACAGCATTCCCGTATCATCCGGTTTCGTCTCCGAGGGAGGATTGTTGTCCCATATACCGTCCAGTTTTTCTTTCAGCTTCGTCCAGTTGCCCTCAATTCCCGATGACGCCATAAACTTGCTGGTTTCCGCGTGAAGCTGAGCCTGTTTAGCGGAATTATTGCCCGCGAGAGGACTCATAATCTTGGCCACAACGGCTCTTGACGCCTTACAGTCATCAAGCTGCAACTGGTTAAGCGAGTCCGCGATCGCTTCCAGAGACTTAATCGTATTGGCACAGGGTTCGCAGAGCACATTGAGGGCAATGTCAAATGCCGCTGCCGGGGCCGCCTGCAAAATATTCTGCATCTTCTGCACAAGGTAATCGAAATCGAGCAGGGAGATACCTCCGCTGAATATGTCTATCCCCCCGCAGCCCGCGGACAGTTTCGGAGGCATCACGGTTGCGAGATAATCCCTCGAGGTATGAACACGGCCAGAGAAAGCGCCTCCGGTCCAGTATCCCCTTTTCTGTCCCTCAAAGTGTCCAGCCGGTGTCGTTGTCTTCTGATCAAGCCAGCTGTCAACCCAGCCGCTGGCGTGAGCAGACGGGACATACGTAATAAGGAAGGCCAGGACGATGATGAAACCTCCCCACAACAACAGTCTGTAATAATGAATATGCTCTTTCTTCATGACAATTCCCTTCCACTACATTTTTTAATGCCTGCTGCTTTCCAGTATGGATTTCGGGTCAAAAATACCGCCCTTTTGATGCTCATGGATACCGTACTGTTCCGGGGTCATTTCACCCTTCAGATATTGTATTCCCCGGGCAAGATTAAGTTCTAACGTCGCAACATCCATCACACCTGCCGATACGGGAAAGAAATCGCCTGAGTTCCGGTATATCAGAGTAATTGAGGGCGTTACCTGTATCCCGAATCTTTCCGCGAGATCGGGCCTTTCATGTACGTCAATTCCTTTTACTGTCCATCCGGCCCGCTGTACAAAATATATAAGTATATCGTCCTGCGCGTCACAGTACTTGCATCCCGGAGCCGTGAAATATAGAAGCGCGAAGTCGTTTTTATTGTCTCTCAGTATCTTTACGGTATCTTCATGCCTTGCTTTTACTGAGGCGTTGCGTCCGGGTGCATTCAAAGGCGCCGCCGACGCTACATTGAGCCGGGGATATTTCTGCATCACGTAACCTGCCACATGGGTAAAAGCCAGAGCCTTCCTTCTCGCGATATCCTGCATAACATAATAATCCCTGACGTTTTGTTCCGTTGGGTCCCGAACAGCCTCCTTCTGAAAATCCATTAAAAGAGCCTGAAAATCATCAGGGTGCATATCCCATAGTTTATCAAGCGTGTAGTTATCCAGATTGGGAATACGGTGTTTGGTGACTTCTTTCTCAGCCGGCTTTTTTTCTTCGGGCTTGACCTTTTCTTTTTTGTACCACCACCATCCATCTTTATTCCCTTCAGAATATGTTTTTTTACTTTCAGTTTTGTTTTTACCCGGTTCGTTATCACTGTCGGCAAAGCTGAACACCGAAAGAGCAAGAAGCAAAATAACGGTAAATACAAAAACCTTAAATAATGGGATACGCGACATATAAAATATCCTTCACATTGACAAAGCCGAAATACCTGGAATCATAGCTGTCTTTATGGCTGCCGATCAGGAACATCTTTCCTTCCGGAACCACTCCCGCGTAGCTGAAAACGGGCAGCTTTTCCCCTTTCAATGAAAATTCTTTAGCTTTTCCAAGAAATGCTCCGTCACAGGAAGGCTTTTCATCATTACCGAGCAGGTAACAGGAAAATTCCCCACTTCTGCCCATCAGGAAGTCACCTGCCGCACAGCCGACTCTTTTGATAGCTTTTTGAGGCTTACCGTTTTCAAGGAGGGGCGATGAAATCGAAACCATGACATAATCCCCGTTTTTAACGCAGTCTCCTGCCGAGTATTCAGCGATAAAGAATATTCTGTGATTTACGGATGGGGATAATGTAACGGCTATTCTGGACGGTATTAACGCGCCGCCGGCAATCACAAGCGCTATAAGGAATATAAAAATTGCCCTTTTCTTTCGACTCCATTTGTCGACTTGTTTCCGGCCACTCAGCCACCAATTTTTGATTTTTTCGATATAAATCAATGGATTCTCCTTCCTATTTCAATTCAATTACCCTGGCATTTCTCAAAACGGCGTCCCGTGAGAAGACGATGTTGTTTTTTGGAAGACTCGTGATAATTTCCTCCATTTTGTCGAGGTTTTTCCTCAGGTCTTCCTGTCCAATTTGATTTGCAAGAAATAGATTTCTTTGTTCCCTCACATAACCCTTCAGATCAACAGTCACTATCCGCGGGGCAATGTAATGATGGTACCCGGCAATGCAGGAGAGCGATATTATCAGGCTGAACAGGATCGACGTTAATATTAGAGAAAATGGGAAATGCTTCTCTTTGACCTTTGGAATATCAGCTGCAATTTTGTTCTTCTTTTTATCTGTATCCTCTTTTTGCATACACACCTCCCCTCACTGTATATGAACATCAGTGCCACTAATATTTGACGGGATTGATGAATTTTTTTAATATTTATGAGATAATTATTGGAATTGAGTTATGAGAGGAAAGAATGAAAATAGATACAAAGACCAGTAATTCGTGTCTGCTTTTCGGCCTTTTATTCTTGGTTTGTGCCCTTTTTTCTTTTACTGGCTGTGCTCCTGTTATCTCCAAGCAATTAAGGGGACTGGCAGCAAAAGATCTAACTTTGAGTACAGTTTTGAAAAACCCGGACGCTTATAAGGGTAAAGTAATCCTCTGGAGCGGGGTAATTATTAATTCTGTGAACCTGAAAAAAGGGACCATGATAGAGGTACTTCAGAAACCTGCTGACAGGCGAGGAAGGCCAATAGATGTGGATGACTCAGAGGGAAGATTTCTGGTCTTAAATTCCGGATACCTGGATGTGGCTATTTACAGACAGGGAAGAAAGGTCACCGTGGCCGGAGAGATTCAGGGAAAGAAGATTCAGAGTCTGGGTGAAATCGAGTACACCTATCCCTTAATTTCAGCTAAGGAAATCTATTTATGGCGGGTGGAAACGGAAAGCGTAATTTATTATACTCCCCCCTATTGGTACTATCCCTTTCGGAATTATCCCTATCAGAGGTGAGATAAAGTTAAGTAAGAAGATGACCATACCATTTCAGATGCCTCAAGATAATTATATCAGGGCCGGAGACATTAATACCCGCTATTGGGTTTTGGGAAATCAGGGTTCTCCGGTTATTCTTATACATGGGTTGGGAGCTTCAGCAGAAATATGGATGCACAATGTTGAAGCCCTGGCGACAAAACATCGAATATATGTTCCGGACCTGGTTGGCTTTGGCCGTTCCGACAAACCGGAAGTTCCATTTGCCCCTCTCCGTTTCGTCAACTTCATCAATGATTTCATGAACGCGTTAAATATAGAGCGTGCGAGCCTTGTGGGCCAGTCTCTCGGTGGCGGCATAGCCCTACAATATACACTCCAATTTCCGGATAAAGTTGATAAGCTGGTACTGCTAGACAGTGCCGGTTTTGGAAAGGAAGTCATATTCACCTTGAAGCTGATATCACTTCCTGTTATCGGCGAATTAATGACCCGTCCAAGCCGTCTGGAAGTTTCTCTTTTCTTCAAACTGGCTGTACGTAATCCGGCTCTGATAACAGAGGATTTTGTAGAAACATATTATGAGTTTTTTTCACAGCCGGGGGCACAGAGATTTTTATTAAATTTAGTACGGTCCATTGTTAACATTCGCGGCGGACGAAAAGACGTTCTGGCTCCCATCATGACAAACCTTCACAGGATAACCGCGCCGACACTGATCGTATGGGGTAAGCAGGATCGCGTCCTTCCCTTTAAACATGCCCATTTTGCCATGAACAGATTGTCTGACGCAAGACTTCGTATTTTCGATCCTTGCGGGCACATCCCGAATTTAGAATGTCCGGAAGAGTTCAACAAGTTGGTGCTGGAGTTCCTGGCCGGTAGTTGAGATTAAGCAGTTGTCATCACTGTGATAATTGATTATGAAGTTATGATATTGATTTTCTACATGCAATTTATGGGTATAAATAAAGATGATTCAAGAGCAAACTTGACTCTTTCCCTTTTTATCAGCCTGCTCGACCTCGACGCGATTTTCTCAGCTTGACCGGTTCGGGCTGCCGTTTTTGAATCTTCAGGTTGAGCATCTCCACACACACCGAGAATCCCATTGCGAAATAGACGTATCCCTTCGGAATATGAAAATTGAGACCTTCGGCCACCAGGGTTACGCCGATCAGGATGAGAAAGCTGAGGGCGAGCATCTTGATCGTCGGATGGCCGTCGACAAAATCGCCGATCGGCCGGGCCGAGAACATCATCACAACGACGGCAATGACAATGGCGAGTATCATGATCTGGACGTGTTGCGCCAGACCGACGGCGGTGATGACCGAATCAAGAGAAAAGATGATATCGAGCACCATGATCTGGACCAGAACACCGGCAAAACTCACCGCCATGTAACCCATCTCATGCACCTCGACACTTTCAAGACTGTCGTGGATTTCGAATGTACTCTTTATTAAGAGAAATATCCCCCCGGCGATGAGTATGATATCACGCCCGGAAAATTCATGGGACAGCATCGAGAACAAAGGTTTTGTAAGTCCCATTACCCATACGATTGAGAGAAGAAGAACTATACGGCTGATCATCGCCAGGGCGAGGCCGATAATGCGTGCTTTTTGACGCTTCGCCGATGGAAGCCTGGCAACGAGCACGGAGATAAAAATGATGTT
>JAFGPZ010000028.1 GCA_016935935.1 Deltaproteobacteria bacterium | reverse complement strand
TGAAGTGCACGCAGATCAGTTCTGGCGGAATCACTCTTTCGGCAATGTCCTGACACGACCCTTCAGTGAGATATGGCAGGACGAATCGAATGAACTGATGTCCAAATTGAAGGAGAAAAAGGCGCATGTAACGGGGAGATGTGCCGAATGCCGGTGGCTTGATATCTGCGGCGGAAATTTCAGGGCGCGGGCCGAGGCAGTTACAGGCGATATCTGGGCACCCGATCCTGCCTGTTATCTTACAGACGAAGAGATAAAAAAGTAGGACAAGGAGGAAGCAATGCAATATCCGGATTACCGTCCCAGGAGATTGAGAAAGAATTCAAATATGAGAAGGCTGGTGAGGGAAACGCAGCTTTCCATCGATGATCTTGTCTATCCTCTGTTTGTTACCGCTGGCAAGAAAGTCAAGAAACCCATAAGCTCCATGCCGGATAATTTTCAGCTTTCCCTGGACTATCTGGTGGAAGATGTCAAAAAGACGAAGGATCTCGGCATCCCGGCAGTGCTGCTTTTTGGCATTCCCGATAGCAAGGACGAGATGGCAACGGGTGCCTTTGCGAAGCAGGGGATTATTCAGAAAGCCATCAGGGAAATCAAAGACAAGGTTCCCGATATTCTGGTGATTACCGATGTATGTCTGTGTGAGTACACCATTCACGGCCACTGCGGCATGCTCGATGGTAACGAGGTGGACAATGACACGACGATAGAGGTTCTTGCCGAGACGGCTCTCTCCCATGCAGAGGCGGGGGCCGATATGGTTGCGCCATCGGCCATGATGGACGGCCAGATATGGGCCATACGGGAAGCTCTCGATGAAAAGGGATTCGAGGATATTCCCATTATGGCTTATGCTGCCAAATATGCCTCCGCTTTCTACGGACCATTCCGCGACGCCGCCGAGAGCACGCCCCAGTTCGGAGACAGGAAGACTTATCAGATGGATCCTGCCAACGGAGATGAGGCTATACGGGAGATTACACTGGACGTAGGTGAGGGGGCGGATATTATCATGGTAAAGCCTGCCCTGTCATATCTGGATGTTATAAGAAGAGCCCGTGAAGAATTTGACCTTCCAGTGGCCGCTTACAGTGTAAGTGGCGAATTTTCAATGATAAAGGCGGCGGCCAATATGGGCTGGCTCGATGAAGAGAGGACCATGATGGAGGTTACCACTTCGATCAAGAGGGCCGGGGCGGATATCATTATCACCTATTTTGCCCGTGATATCGCTAAGATAATAGGTTGAGGTATCCATATTGACAGACAGAATAAACGACTCATTGATTTTGCCGCACACACTGCGCATGGTTGCCTGGGAGATTACGAGGAGCTGCAACCTTGCCTGTCTTCATTGTCGAGCTTCTGCCGAGAAGGGTCCCTATGAAGGGGAATTTTCGACGGAACAATGCAGGAATCTGCTTGACGATATTGCGAAGTTCAGCAAACCGGTGATCATTCTCACAGGGGGAGAGCCCTATCTGAGAGAGGATATCTTTGATATAGCACGCTATGGTGATGAAAAGGGTCTGCGTATGGTATTGGCAACCAATGGCACGCTGGTTACCGATGAGATTGCAGCGGAAACCCGCAAGTCGGGCATAAAGAGGATCAGTATCAGTCTTGACGGTGCTGATGCGAAAAGCCACGACAGTTTCAGGGGGGTGCCCGGTGCCTTTGAAGGAGCTCTTTCGGGTATAGATGCATTCAAAAGGGCTGGAGTGGAATTTCAGATAAACACAACCATAACGCGTATCAACATGGGTCAGGTTAAAGAGATTTATGAGCTTACAAATAGACTGGGCGCCGTCGGCCACCACATTTTTCTCCTCGTTCCCACCGGGCGCGGGAAAGAACTGGCCCATCAGGAGATTGCGCCTCTCGATTACGAGAAAATACTGAACTGGTTTTATGATGAGAGTCTGTCCTGCTCGATCCAACTCAAAGCTACCTGCGCGCCTCAATATTACAGGATACACAAACAGCGGGAAAAGGAGCGTAAGAACACAGCGAAAGAGGCAACAGGCCCACTCCATTCGATGACCCGGGGATGCATGGGAGGAAGCTCATTCTGTTTTATTTCTCATGTGGGGCAGGTGCAGCCCTGTGGTTTCCTTGAAATAGACTGCGGCCAGCTTACTGAACAGAGCATCGAGGATATATGGGAAAATTCAACGGTATTCAACAATCTAAGAGATCTTGGTAAATACAGAGGGAAATGCGGAAGATGCCCCTACATAAGGGTATGCGGCGGCTGTCGCGCACGAGCCTATGAAACGACCGGTGATTATCTCGCGGGAGAGCCCTTCTGCGTCTATGAGCCGGGTGAATAAAATTGTGAATGTTGAATGCTTAATGTTGAGTTAAACACAAAGGATTATAGCAGATGATTGAAAAATTACGTATTCGCATTTCTCAAATATTCGCTGGCTTATTAGTCGTGTTAATTTGTATTTCCACCAGTCGTTGGGAAATTCAAGCACCATTTGTGACCATGTTGTTATTTTTTTTGGGTGCGGTTCTGGTGGGCATTGCTTCACTGGGCAGATTGTGGTGCTCGGTTTATATTGCGGGCTATAAGACAGCTCGGTTAGTGACGCTCGGTCCATATTCCATGTGTAGAAACCCTCTTTACTTTTTCAGCCTTTTGGGTGCCCTTGGCGTTGGGTTCGCTTCTGAAACCCTTCTTATCCCTTTCTTGATCTTAATTGCCTTTTGGGGATATTATCCATCTGTAATCAAAAGTGAGGAGGCAGAACTGAGAAAACTCCACAAGAATGAATTTGAAGTGTATCTGAAAGAGGTGCCAATATTTTTTCCAAACATAACACTTTTGAATGAACCAGAAGAATATACAGTGAAACCAATAGTGTTTAAAAGGCACATGTTTCATGCTCTTTGGTTTGTATGGTTCTTGGGAATCATTGAAATTATTGAAGGACTTCATGAACTTAATATTCTTCATGCAGTATTCAACATATATTGAGTTGTCTACCCTTTAAAGGTTTTTGCGGCGATTTTAGGATGAGCAGCAAAAATTATACATGCATAAATTTTACTTCCTCTGGTTTCATAATCAATGAGAAGGACCTGTCACTATGGACAAGACGGACAGAAAGATTCTGAACATCATACAGACCGGATTTCCTTTAGAGAGAGAACCCTTTAAATTCCTTGGCGAGTTTGTCGGGATAAGTGAGGATGAGGCCCTCCATCGTGTGCAAAAACTGAAGGAAAAAGGAATCATACGCAGAATCGGCGCCGTTTTTGACACGAAAAAAATGGGATTTGCAAGTACTCTCTGCGCTGCC
>JAFGPZ010000187.1 GCA_016935935.1 Deltaproteobacteria bacterium | reverse complement strand
TTATATTTCCTGACGATGGTTGAAGGGGAAAATGATAACTAAAATGCATTTTCAGCCAGCGCAGCAGAAAACCAAATTCTTATCTTTAAGGTGATGAATGTTTTCATTGTTTACTTCTTTTTGGAACAAGTAATTAAAGATTGCGTTTGTTTGGTTTTATTGTTACTCATTTTAGCAGTAAGAAAATTAACAAAGCAACTGTTGAAACCTACATTCCCTATTTTAATCAGCAATAAATATGCCAATATGATCCCTTGAGGTTGTCCAATGCTTATTTAACTCCATATGCCCTTTCTCGAACAATTTATGTACGCATCTGAACAAAGATAAATATTCCCCATATCAACTTTTCACAAGAGTATATCCGGGATTCCCTCGGTTTATAATTCATTCCCAATACAGTGTTCTGAAAATAGAGGGATTTATTCGCATATTTGGTACTAACGAGCCGCTATTCAGTCTAATATTCACCGCTTTTCTCTAAAATCCAAGGATTAGAGATACCTGTCCTTCTGGTTGCATTGAAAAATAACTCATTGCAATGAACAACATCGTAATAGATTGATCCGAGACAATATCTCAGCAAATATCTCCCTGCTTATAGCAACCTCCGCCATTTGAAACGTGATATATTTGCTGTGTCTAAGAACCTTAGCCCAGATCTTTATAAGTTTCACAAGCAGGCTCCGAAGCGAACATTGCTTGATTTTTCCTGGAAGAGCCAAGCGTAGTAGAAAGTTACCCAGATTATAGGCCAGAACAAACAAACATTTCCTCTCGAATCAGGTAAATCCAGCTTGGAAGGCCGCTTGACATACATCCCATCAATTATTATCATCCATGATAATAGGAGGGAGTAAAACATGAAAATAATGTCAGGACTAAATGCTTTTGTTTTGATTGTATTAATCTTTGCTTCGCCGGCGTTATGTTTTGCTCAAGACGCACCGGTTGTGTGGATCAAAACTTTCACAGGCGGCGACGAGATCGTTGACCTTTCTGTGGACCTAGCCGGAAACATCTACGTCACAGGAACGACGAAAAAATCACCGCCTGACTATCTCACTCTCAAGTACAATACCAATGGCAAGAAACTTTGGAAGAAATCCTACGGGATTGCGGGCAAAGAGGACGTGCCTTCGGCATTAAAAGTGGACAATAAAGGCAACGTCTATGTGACTGGCAAAAGCCACGGAGGAGCCAGTGCCTATGACTTCTTGACATTGAAGTATACGCCAACCGGGGAGCTAAAATGGAGCGCACGCTTGAACAACACGGAGAACCACACCGATTACGCGCTGAACCTTGCCGTTGACCGTTTTGAGAATGTTTACGTTACTGGTGGCAGCCGGTCATCAAAAACCGGGTACGATATCGTCGTAGTGAAATACGGCTCCGCTGGCAATAGGGAATGGATTTCGGTATTCACTGGCCCCGGATTTATTCCGCCGTGGATAGACGACTTCGGGCGATATATCCAGGTGGATGAGGCAGGAAATGTCTACGTTGCCGGCACGATTGAAAAAAGTCACACTGACATCTTCGTGATGAAGTTGAACAGAGATGGCCTATTGTTATGGTCTCAGATATACGACGGCCCGAGCCACTTCCACGATGATCCTTCAGGACTCGCCCTCGATTCGGAGGGAAATATCTTTGTTGCGGGAAATATAAGCAGTGTTTCCAACCAGAACATCATCCTCATTAAATACAGCAACAGTGGGGTCAGACAGTGGGTAAAAAGCTACAGCAAACCTTCCGCCGCCTATGATTTTTTTCTGGATAATAGTGGAAATGTGTATATTGCCGGATCAGCAAAAGTCAGTGGAAGCAGCAACTTTATAACCATGAAATTCGCTTCTAATGGCGCGAAGAAATGGTATCGCTTCTTCAATGACGGAGGCCCTTTTGCTTGGGCGAAGTCGATAGATGTTGATGACGCTGGAAACGTTTATGTAACCGGAAACGTTATGACGAAGACTTATTCTGATAATGTTATCACTCTCAAGTATAACTCGTTGGGGAAACGTGTCTGGATGGCGCGGCACTCAGGACACACGGATAATGCTCGCGCCGTTGCGGTCGATTCATTGGGTGGCGTGATTGTAGCAACTGATGACAGTAGGGGAGATTGGACTATCATCAAGTACGCCCAAGAACCTTGATCAGGGAAGATTCAACAATATATAATGTTAACTATCCTGGATTATTCACGAGTTGAGGTTGCTGTAGCGGCAAGGAAGTGGCCTGTGAAGCTGTACTAAGGTACCGCGAACAGGCTACAACGATGCCGATGCAGTGAGCCCGACCCAGCCTAACCCCGGCTCGCCTGGAGGGTAAATTTGGCCGACTTATGCTTAGAAAAAGTTTTGGGAAATGTTTCAATCACAATGCTGCTCCATGAATTGAGTAATAGGTTGATTATAATAAAAATATATTTCGGTGTCGGCCAAATTTATGAATAGTTCAGGCTATTTAAATCCATGCATGATTTCATATGTCTTTTTGGTTTATAATAATCCCGCCAATCTGAGGGATGTATGTAAAATGACGGCGCTTCCAGATAGCAGTTTATATCGTTGAAATTCGAAAAAGCACGAATGGGAGCTGAGGTGCCAAGAGGGCCCTGGCATTATGATGGCGAAATTGACCTCGGCTACGGCGGTGCCCTTAGAACCGCTGCCGTCCCCCACCCATTCTTTCGCACAGTGAACAGCATGTCTGAGGACTTCCAGCCGCCAACAATGGTTGATTGGACATCTTACCCAATGTCATCTTCTGTTGACCTTTTTAGCAAGAGAGGCCGGCTTGCA
>JAFGPZ010000002.1 GCA_016935935.1 Deltaproteobacteria bacterium | reverse complement strand
TAATCACAACTTAACTGAGTTTATTAATTTCCAAAGAACATGAGTGATTTTTACCATGAAAGGTTTGTTTAAAACATTCTTTGTTTCACTATTGCCTTTTTTTTTCTTCATCGAAGCATTTTCTCAAACTGAAGACCAACTCGATGTATCCAGAGAGTTCCCCTTTGAAGTTGAAAGCTACATAAATTACGCCCAAAAAGGTTCATACGAGAACGATTTTTATGTCGGCGAATGTCCAGAATGGCATTATTTCGATTTATTCGGCAATAAACTTCTCGACGGGTTTTATATCTTTGGTATGTCAATGGACAGAAATAATGGAGGCAACGGAGAATCCGTAGTCAGTCTTCACCCCTTTTTGAAGAAATGGCTCAATGGTCTGTTGCAGGTTGGTGATATTTCCGACCAAGGCGGCATACTAGCCATACTCGGCGAGGGGATAAAAACCCGTTTCACCCCCTTTTCTTTTAATCAGACCTATTACACAGGAGCGCGCTTTGACCTTTTTTACGACGGATTCGGCGGGCTGAATACGGCATCGATTGTCACTTCACGAATCTCCAATACCGGTTCGTGGGGTATGACTAAGGAGGATCCCATTGCGACACGCGATGCCGACTGGCTCCATGGCATTCAATTATCGAAAAAATACAAAGATATTCTCGATGTCGGTAGCACCATCATCAACTTTCATCATGAAGACAACAGGAAAGAGCACGGCAACACTTTCGATGGGTTTGATAGCGATACAGTGCATACACACACGCCGACCGCGCTGTATGTGTATGGGTTGAACGGTCGGGGTAAATTCCCGCAGCTGAATATGACACTCTATGGCGAATATGACCGGAGCCAGGAGGTACTGGACGGGAATTTTAAGCCACGGCCAGGTAATTTAGGTGCTTTCAACGGATATTGGGACTTTTTAAATAAAGGGCGGGTCAGAGGTGAAGGGTATATCGTCGAGTCCCGGTATAAAACGACGTTTTTCTGTCCGTCCCACCCGAAGGGAGATGAATTCGGGAGTCAAAAATATCTGTACGCCCTGATTGAAGATAATGATGACAAAGATGCCTTTCCGGAAAACGGCGCAAACAAGCTCATGGCAATTCCAAAGGGCGATCCCGACGGTGTCGTCCCCGTCAAATTCGACAAGAACAAAAACGGTTTGAATGATTGGGAAGAAGATTTTCTCAACTTCGAGTGCGATCCTCCCAAATCAAATCTATATATCGACAGAAACAACAACGCAGTGCCGGATGAGGTAGAGGATGACGCCTACCCGGATTACCCGTATGTGCCCGGTTACTATCTGTCCGGGGAGCAGTACCTGCGGTACGATGACCTGGACAAACAGACGCGGGAAGATACGAGCGACGGCCAGGTGAGCAAGGGGATTCTGGGTTTTCATCTCAACGGCCGATACGAAATCATCCCCAAACTGCAGGTGACCCTGGGTGCGGTGGTCGAAGCGAGCCAGGAGAAATCGTATCAAAGCGTCTATGAGGATACGTCGGTGGTCGGACAGACCTACGCTGCGGAACGGGCGACCACCCTCTACTGCCTGGCCCAATACCGGAAAGATTTCGCTTCTGATAAGAGTTTGACGGTGCGCAATTATTCCCGCATCATACGAGACAACATACCCAACCATACCCAGTCCTTTTATTTCGATTACAACAGCGGAGTCCTTTACAATACCGTGGTCGATGAGCTGGATTACCGGGACGCGTTGGTCAACATGCTCGTCGTGCAATACTCCCTTTACAGGAACCGGGGCTTCAATTTCACCTCCAGAGGCAAATTCGAGTTCACCAAGCATTTCGCTCACCTAGTCTACAATTACCCGGGAGCCGACATTTCCTCCATGATTTTTGTGAATAAATGTCAATACATCTATCTTCTCCCTTTTTATAAGGATATGTTTCTCATACCCCAGTATAAAAATGACTACGAAATCGACACCTATGGTCCCCGGACGCGTCGATTGGATTCTAAATTCCGCAATCACCGTATGAATAATGTCGCGGATGTGGTATACGAATGGAAGTGCACCCCGAAGACAATGATATCACTCGGGATACAGGGTAAGACGTTCAATGATTTCTTCAATTCCAGGGAGAATTATCTGATGGGCAACTACAGCACGCAGTTGTTGCTCAAGGACCGATACAGCGGTCTCAACATGGTTTTAACGGCGGGATTCTCCCTGTATAGATATGTCTTCTATAAAGCCCCGGGCATAAAACATAATCCGCTTAACAATCCTCACCGCATTGTCGGCAATTTTTCCGGTCATGATTTATTTCTAAAGGTATATGGTGGATTCTAAGAAATTTTTTCAAAAATTGTTGTGCTACCGTGCCACCTCAGGAGAAACCGTATGAACAGACTCTTAACGGTATCTATCGGTATGATTACAGAACTGCGGGGCACATTTTTACTAGGGATTTTCCTCGTATGGGGAAGCGGTATTGAGGCGCAGGAAAAACCTCCCCGGGAATTGAGGGCGATTTTTCCGGTGACCTGCGTTTCACCCGGGCTGGCGGATGGATTGGCCAAACTGTTCGAAGCCCAATACAAAGTACCGGTTAAGGTGTATTCACTGTGTACGGGGGATGCAATCAGATTCATCAAGGAGCATGAGGGTGTCGAGGACGTTGACGTCATGATCGGCCATGACTACGATGCCGAAGAACGATTCGTACGTGATGGATACGCGGTGAACCTGCGGCAGGTATGTTATTCCGATTTCGTTCTCGTGGGGCCGCCCGAGGATCCAGCAAAGATCAAAGGTATGACAAGCGCGGTCAAAGCTCTGGAAAAGATCGCTAAAATGAAAGCGAACTTCTGTTCCCGGGCGGATTCATCGGGAACCCATGCTTTGGAAATGAGAATCTGGAAGATGGCCAAAATCAAACCTGATGGCGACTGGTATATCAAGACAAAGGTCGGCACCTCGGAAACATTGATGCTGGCAGCCAGGAAAAGAGCCTACTTTATTTCCCAATGGGCAACCTTTACCCAGACGGGGGAGACGATCGATCTGATACCGCTGGTCGATGATAAGGCAACCCTTTTCACCAATTACGAGGTTATGGCGATCAATCCGCAGCGGTTTCCCACCGTGAACTATGTCACGGCGATTGTTTTCATCGGCTTCCTGACCTCTCCCGACATCCAGAAATACATTGGTGAATTCGGCATAGAGAAATTCCACCGTCCGTCGTTTTGGCCTTTGGCAGTAAAAACAAATCAACCGCAAAAGGGTAGGTAATGAGATTGAAAGTTCCTTGTTCAGTACTGGTGATGCTGCTTTTTCTTGTACAGGTGCATTTTGTATATGGCGAGTTTAAAGCAAGGAATGTATTTATCGTTGTCGGCGACCAATTCCGGCACGACGAATCCTTCGGTGACAGGACGCATCAATATGTCCCTCACCTTTGGAAGGATATGATTCCCAACGCCAGCTACTGTGTTACTTTTTACGGCAACCCCGCCTTCATGGCCATAGTTCATCTGGCCATAGTCACCGGCTCCTGGAAAGACCTCCGACGTCTAAAGCCGGATGACAATCCGGATCAGCCCACCATATTTGAATACTACCGCAAAGGTCTTAGTAAGGATGCGAAATCGTGCTACTTCATCACCAGCAAGCCTGAGTACAAATATTTGAGTTACAGCAATCATGAAGACTACGGCGAAGAGTATGGCGCCACTGTTGAGTTCACGAAGCAACCGAACAACGATGACGAACTCTACGAGAAACTCACCCAGAATATGAAAACGAACCACCCACAGCTTGTCTTTGTCATACTGGGCGGTGCCAAGAGTTATGACAAGATAAAGCGGCCGGGGGATGTGGAACGGTATCACAAGCAACTGACGGCGATGGATAACACCATTTATAAAATCTGGCAGGCGGTTCAGGGGGACGAGGTATACAAGGATAAAACTGATTTTTTCTTTCTCAACGATCACGGAGACCTCCTTTTGCAGGCAGATTGTGATGACGAATGCAAGCGGTATCTGGTTATCATGGCACTCGGTCCGGATATCAAGAAGAATTTTTCAACCGAAAATAAATGGCGACAGGTCAACATATGCGCGACGGTGGGCAAGATTCTCAACTTCCCTACGCCGTATGTGGCGAAAGAGGCGACGGTGATCACTGATTTTTTGATAAACGGCGGGAAATAACATGTTGAAAATAACCAGGATAAAGTTGGCGGTCCAGATAATCGCGACTTCGATCATCGTCTACCTTGGGTATTGGGTGACACAGATGATCTCGTGGAAGAGTATCTCCCTCACGCTGCCCACCCTCAGTTGCTATTATCTGGATCACCGCATAGCCAGCTGCTATTTGCGTTCCCTGCAGGAGACATTAAGCGCGGGCTGGAGTGTCAAGTATACGAACGTGATCGCACCGACGATACTGCTGTTGATTTTCGGATTGATCGTCGGACGGGCCTGGTGCGCCTGGGTATGTCCCGTCGGATTGGTGCAGGATGTATTCACCTATATCCGGAAATTCCTTAAAGCAAGCTATTACAACCTGCCGGAAAAGCTCAAAGTGACGGCAGCGATAGTGAAATGGTCCATGCTGTTCGCCCTTGTTTTTATTTCCGTGGGGATTACGATTCCCAATTTTTTCCTCAGCGTTTACCAAATGGATCTTTTCACGCCCTTTTGTCAAATATGCCCGAGCAGGGAAATCGCTCCCGTCTTTACGGGTAATTTTCAGAAGATGTGGGCGTACGACGATATGAGTACCATATCCAAGGTGATGTCCTACCTGGCGATGGGTGTTTTTATTTTTTATCTGCTAACGACTTCCTTTATCCGACGGATGTGGTGCAGACTCTGCCCGATGGGGGCGCTCCTCGGACTTCTGAACAGGATTTCATTTCTCTCGTTGCGTAAGGAAGGTGTACGATGCACGAAGTGCGGCGTATGCCTGAGGGCATGCCCCGTACAGGTCAAGGAGGTATACGAGGAAAAAAAGAAAGAGAGGTTAACGACGCATGATTGTACTCTCTGTCTGCGCTGCGTGGAAATGTGTCCGCAGGACAAAACCTTAAGAGCCAGTTTCTTTAAAAAAACGATCGTTACATCGACATACAAGAGGTTTTTAAAATCAGGAGCGGTGGGACCAATCAGTGATAAAAGGAGAAACCTCCAGTGAATGGTAAAAATGAGATAAAATATCTTCCAGAGCTCCCTTCTGAAGAGAAGGAAGAGTTGCAAAAGAATTTTAAAGCCACCGTTGCGAAGACGGTTGCCGGGTATCTTGAAAAGATGGGAAAGGTTCCCCATCGGCCTAAATGCATGGAATATTTCGATCGGATGGCCGATTTTTTTGGACAACGGGAGAGGGAGATTCGTGAACATAAAAAGCAAGGCGGAAAAATCATTGGCTTTGCTTGTATGTTTGCGCCGGTCGAGCTTATCATGGCTGCAGGCGCTCTTCCTATTCGCATCGATTCGGGATTCTATGAACCGAGCAAGCTTGGCGATAGAATCGTTCCGGTGGAGGTATGCCCTGTCATCAGATCGACCATTGGCATAGCAATGGCAAATCTCTATCCGTATCTTGAACTGTGTGACGCACTTATTTTGCCGAATACCTGCGATGGCAAAACAAAATTAAGTGAGATTTTAAGCGATTCGTTCCCAGTGTGGGTCATGAATGTACCCAGAATAAAGGATACCGAGCCTGCAAAAAAATATTGGCTGGATCAGGTGAAACAGATGAAGGAAAAGATAGAACGCTTAACCGGTAAATCCATATCCAGAAGAGAGATACGATCTTCAATAAAAACGACCCTTACGGCCACGCAAGCATTGCGCCGGTTGCAGGAACTCAGGAAAGATGTCCCTCTCATATCGGGAAGGGATGCGATGTTAGTGAATCAGGTGAGTTTTTTCGATGACATCCCCCGGTGGACCGAGAAGGTCAACGAGCTCTGTGACGAGCTTGAACGTCATGCTCAAGAAAAGTCATATGTAGCAAGCCAGGATACCCCGAGAATTATGCTTACCGGTTCTCCGATGGTCTGGCCTGACAACTGGAAAATACCGACCTTGATTGAAGAAGGAAAACCGCAAGGCTTGATCGTTGCCGATGAAATGTGTTCCAGTGACCGGGTATTCTACGATCCTGTCGGAGTCGATGAAGGAACGGAAAGCGATATGCTCAAGGCAATAGCGGAGAGATACATTCTGCCCTGCACCTGCCCGTGTTTCACCTCGGAAAATGGGAACCAAGACCGAATCGACAGGCTACAGACCCTGATTAAGGATTTTAAGATTAATGGTGTGATTTATCATGTCATACGCGGCTGCCATCTGTATGCAATGGAATACATCCGCATAAAACGACTACTTGATGAAGAAAAAATTCCGATATACTACTTAGATACGGAATACAGCCGTGAGGATATTGGACAAATGAAGACGAGAATCGAAGCCTTTCTCGAGATGTTAGTAACGAAAACCGATACGGATGACTTGTATTAAGGGATTTGAGAAAATTCCAAGTCCGAAAATCGGCTGAGCCGGAAGTGAGCCTGTAAGAGCAAGATTCTGTATATATTAATACATATATACAGAATCTCTATCATTTTCAAGCTATATTTAAAGCGAGCCAACCTCTGGGCTCGCTTCTTTTACTTTCACCAACAGAGACCCGTATTAGGAAAAGCTCGAAGCTAAGGAGTAAGCGATGATAAGCGCAGGAATTGATGTAGGTGCACGAAACGTGAAGGTAGTTATTGTTAACGATGGAGTTATCGTCGCCAAGAGCAGTGTTCCGAGCGGATTCAATCCCGCAAATTCAGCCAAAGATGCATTCTATAAGGCTATAGAAAAAAGCGGATTAAAAGAGGCCGATATCAAAAAAATTATTGCTACCGGCGCGAATGCTGAAATGGCTCCCCATGCCACCGGCACGGTCAGCATGGTGAGTGCTCTGGCAAAGGCAGGCATGCACCTGTTCCCCAAGGCAAGAACAGTGATCGATGTGGGCGCCGAGGATGCCAGAGCGGTAAAGTGCGATGAAAAAGGAAATATGGCGGATTTCGTCGTTAATGACCGCTGTGCTGCAGGGGCTGGCGCATTTATTGAGGCGATGACCAGGGCGCTGGAGCTCAAGCTGGAAGAGATGGGTACACTCTCGCTGAAGGCGGATAAAGCAATCCCCATGAATGCTCAGTGTGTAATCTTCGGAGAATCCGAAGTAGTGACCTTGATTCATCAGCGAACTCCCAAAGAATGTATTGCCAAGGCTGTCTATGATGCCATGTCCGATAGACTCTCTTCCATGGTCCGAAGGATAGGTATAAATACCGATGTCGTGCTTGTAGGAGGAGTGGCCAAAGACCCTGGTTTGGTATTTTCTCTGAAGAACAAACTAGGGGTGGACCTGTTCATTCCGGAAGAACCGGAGTTTGCCGGAGCATTGGGAGCAGCACTCTCTCCAGCCCTCAAACAGGCGGGAAGCTCTTCCCATTCACTTTCAAAAATGAAGATGAGTGAGAACGAGAACACAGCGCAGGAGTATTGGAGATGGCCTGAATACAGGAAAACCATCAACGGTAAGGATCTCACAAAGGCCAGAGTGATTACCGCCGGTGTTGATGTCGGTTCAGTCGGCTCAAAGGCTGTGATTATGGTGGATGGGGAAGTATATGCCTGGAGCATCATGCGGACAGGCTCAAATAGCCCTGATAGTGCGATACGGGCATTGAAGTGGGCATTGGAGGGTACCGGACTTACAGAAAAAGATATCCACTATGTTGTTGGAACAGGATACGGAAGAATCAATGTTCCTATGGCTAAAAAAACAATCACCGAGATCGCCTGTCATGGACGGGGAGCGGTCTATATCTGGGGCCCTACGGTCAAGACAGTACTTGATGTGGGTGGCCAGGATATCAAAGCAATCCGAACCGATGAAAAAGGAAAGATAACCTCGTTCCTTATGAATGATAAATGTGCCGCCGGTACGGGCAGGGGAATGGAGGTCATTGCGGATCTGCTATCGGTCCAAATCGAGCAGGCGGGTGCAATCTCCTTGAACGTCGAGAAGGAACCTCCTGCGGTCAGTTCAACCTGTGTCGTCTTTGCCAAATCCGAGGCCGTGGCTTTGCTGCGCAAGGGCTGGACCAAGGAGATGGTACTGGCGTCGTATTGTTCGGCAATGGCGCAGAGAATGCATGACTTGCTCGGAAAGGTAGGCATTGAAAAGGATTTTGTCATTACTGGCGGTCAATCAAAAAACATGGGGATCGTGAAGAGGATTGAAAAGCTCATTGGTTTCACGTGCCTCCCACTGCCGCAAAATCAGAATGGAGAATTGGATCCTGCAACGGCGGGGGCCATTGGGGCAGCCCTCTTTTCCAAAGCGCTCTACGAGAAATCACAGAAAGAATGAGGAAAACGAGGCCTCTTTCATATGATTATTCACTATGGCTATGAAGACGGTTCGGGTCGGTACTATGTCAGCATTGATGCTGAAAAGTGTGATGCATGCAATGCATGTATTGAGAAATGTCCCCAGAAAGTGTTGAAAATTGACACGGTGATGCTTGACTTAGAGGATAAACAGGTGGCGGTTGCCGATGATACGCAACGTAAGAAGATACGCTATCTCTGCGCCTCCTGTCACCAGAGTAAAGAAATCTTGTGCATTCGAGCGTGCGGAAAAGGGGCAATTACCGCCACATGGGAAAAGAAATAACCATATCCATCGACAATCGTGGAATTCAATCCCGTGAGGGGATTTCTATTTTAGAGGCGGCCGACCAGGCGGGTATCTATATCCCCCGGCTTTGCCACTATCCAGATCTGCAGCCCGGACCGGGAACAAAGAGTGAAAACCTGGTGTACCGGGGTGGTAGACCCTGTGCCAACGACAGCACACCTGACTCCCACTATAAAGGGTGCAATATCTGTATTGTAGAGATCGAGGGAAGAGGTTGTTGCCCATCCTGTGCTACGGTTGTTGAAGACGGCATGGTCATTCATTCAGATGACGCAGCCGTGAGGAAATTGAGAATAGAAAGCCTGATGCGAATAATAGCCCTTCATCCCCATGCCTGTCTGCTGTGCGCGGAAAAGGAGGGGTGTGACCGGCAAGAATGTACCCAGGGTACGGAAAAGCATGAACGATGCTGCCCAAAATTCGACTTCTGTGAACTGCGGAAGGTGAGTGAATATGTCACCATTCGGGATGATGTTTCGAAGTATTTTTTCAGGGATATTCCCGCCGCCAATACCGCTTTTTTCACCATTAATGCCAATTTTTGCATCGGGTGCACCCGTTGCGTGAGGGCGTGCGAGAAGACGGCCGGCAAGAGGGTCATCGGCTTTGTATACCGCAGCGGCGAGTTTATCCACGGCACCCTTGGCACGTCATACAAGGAATCAGGCTGCGTGCTGTGCGGCGCCTGCGTCGAGGTATGTCCAACGGGCGCTCTCATGGATAAAGGATTGCCCTGGAAGAAGAAAGAAAGACTGAATTTCGCACCCGTTATACTCCCGCCGCAGGATTGCTGCGAATGCACTGAAGAGAATATTGAAAAGGTTCCTGAGGATAGCGGCATTTACGAATTAATCGACGAAAAACATGCAGTCATTCTTATTCGGGGTGCGTCCGATGTGCGCCAGGATCTGAGAGAAATGCTGAAAACGGTGGGGAAAGCCCGTTTCTTCCGGTACGAGGAGCACAGCATGTACACCATGCGAGAGACAGAGATGCTGGAAAAATATCTTAAAAAATACGGTAAATTGCCCGAGGTGAATGATGAAATTTCAGATCTTTACTAAAAAATTATCTCAAAATTCAAAAAGCACTGGTTTGGAGACAGTTTCTCGGTCCTGTTTCCTCCTATCACTCTTATACATTTTTTGCTTTTCAAATGAAACGCCCTTGATCTCCCAGAATGGCGATTGCAGATACCCCGCGGTCGTATCGCAGGGAGATACCATCTATATGGCGTGGCTTTTAGCGGTTGGAGGAGATGCGGGCATCTATTTGCGGCGCAGTACCGACGGGGGAAAAGTATGGAGCATTGACCAACGGGTAAGCAATGAAGGCTGCAGCGCCTATCCTCCCGCCCTCGCGGTGAATTCCGGGGCGATACATGTAGCCTGGATCGATTACGGCGAGCGGATAGAGGGCGAACTGTACTACAGCCGGAGCCTTGACGGAGGAGATACATGGGAAAAGAACAAAATCCTCGTCGATGAAACGAATAGCGCGCGGTATCCTTTGCTCATGTGCAAGGCGGACCACGTATACATGATATGGCAGGATGTCGAGAACAAGACCTATTTCAAGGCCAGTCATGACAGAGGGCTCACCTGGATGGAAACGAAACTTCTGGCGAACTTGGACAGACATTCATGTTATTGCTATCCCCCCACCATGTGCGTCAACAAAGACGAACTGTCAGTGGCTTGGACCAATGTCCGAGAGGATAGAGGCTTTCACCTCCTGTTCAAGGGGCTGCCATTGCATTCTTCACGAGAAAACGTGGTTTCCACCGTGGTCCGTCGCACGAGTTCCGATGCCGGTGTTACCTGGGGGAACGAGCAGATACTGGTGAAAACCAAGGTTTCCAAGGAAGTGAAAGATGAGATCGATAATCCCATGATGCTTTCAGACGGCCCGCTGTCACATCTTTTCTGGCTGGACAAACGCAACCTCCGGATCGGTGAAATCTATTACGCCTGCGTGGATTTCAAGAAGGATCGATTTCCCATTGACGGGAAAAAACTGGTTTTGCCGGAGAAACGGTCGCCGAAGCGGCCTGCGGTCGCCATAGACCATGAAAAACGTTTTCATCTTACATGGACGAGTTTTCTGGGAGGAACGTCGATCGTCAACTATTGCCAGAGCGATTTGGAAGGAAAAGTTCTCATCGATAAAAAGGGGCTGACATCGGACACCGGTCGTTTTCATAATCCGGTCATAACGGTGACATCGTCCGGTTTGTTGAATGTGTACTGGTTTGACGAGCCCAAGGATGAATGGTCGAGAATATTTTCGAAGACGAGCAAGGACAACGGCTTAACGTGGGAAGAGTGGGAACATTCCAAAAAGGATTTGTAAAAGTGGTTAAGCGGCATTATAATGGAGAAAAGGGAGAGGGTATGTCAGTTTCAATGAGACAAGGAACCCTGCCGGTGCGAAAAATGCGCTCGCTCATCGCGGGGCTGCGCAGATTCTTGAGCGGCTGCGGGTCGGCAGTGGTCTCATGCATGTCGTGTGTGTCTATTTTTCTTTTTTTTCTGTGGCTGACCGTACCGGTTGCAGCCCAGGTAGATTCCCAACATGTCGCGGTTCAATCTGATTCCCAAAAAGTTGCGGCTCAAGCGGATTCTCAACCTGTCGCGGCCACCGTGGATTCTCAGCAGGTCACCACTGCGGTGGATTCTCTTGTGAATAAAAACAGTTCCGAAAAAGAGGGGCTGGTAAATATAATCCCGGGAAACAAAAAAATCCGCGCCTTCGGATGGGGTGAATACAGAGTCAAGGGACGGTGTCTGTGCTGCGACAACACAAACGATGGTGACTGCATCGTCGTCCACAACATCGAAAGAACTGAAAGGGAACGAATCTCTCAGATACTCGATGGAAAGATCGAAGGTGACACCAGCGATGAAGCAACGTACTTCGGAAATGTACGGCAACGGGAAATGCCAGACCCAGCCACCTTTCTCATGGTGGATATTTCACTAGGCAAAATGTATGAAATAAGAAAAGTGATCGTTTATACGATGATGAACAGGGAAAAGCGCACCAACTTCCTTCCCAATTGTGAATTGGGATATTACGACCAGTTCGGCCGTTTACAGTGGATGGGAAGGGTGGAATGCAAGAAATTCGATGAGCCGATCGTATTCGAAATGGATAAACCGCTGTTCACCAAGGATATGATGCTGAGGGTGAAGGGCGGAAAGAGCAGGATAACCGAAGTGGCTATTTTTTGCAGGAATCAGACGAATGAAAAACCATGAAAAAACATATCTTTTCATTACGGCAATTCTCCTGGTATGCATGCAGGCGGTAGGCAAGGACGGAGAAACGGCTTCGCGACCCGACAATCTCGTCATTATCGTGATAAACGGTGTCCGCTACGACGATGCGTTCGGGGATAAGAACCATTTGTATATCGACAATATCTGGAGTAAACTCCGACCGTTGGGGACGATCTGCACAAGGTTCGACAACAGCGAACTCACCTTTCCCATTCCCAGCCAGATGAGTCTTGTCACCGGTATGTGGCATGTCCTCAAGGATCCGCTCAATGACAGTATCCGCCCCGCATTGCCGACCCTGTTCGAATATTGGAACAGCAGCCATAAAGAACAGGGGAACTCCTGTTATTTTGCCTCCAACGATGCCGCCTTCGAGTATGTATCCTGCAGCAATTACGCCGGGTACGGGGAGCCGTATGCACCGGTGATTGAGATCGACCGGGAAAGTGACAAAAACAATTCGGTGTATGACAAGGTCATGCCCTATATATCGGAAAAGCACCCTTCCTTCATCTATCTCAGTCTCGGAACCGGCATCGGAGGCAAAGGCACGATAAGCGCCGTTCTTGGCAAGAAGGATGATTGCGAACCGGGCCAGAAAGATGCCTGCGCATCGGACCTGCTCAATACCTATTACGAATCGATCATTCTCATGGATGCGATCGTCTACGATCTCTGGGATCGGATGCAACAGGAAAAAACCTATAAAGACAATACGGTGTTTCTTGTTTTAAGTGACCACGGAAGGCACACTGATGAATTTCATGGATTCGGTGACAAATGTCGGGGATGCAGGCAATTATTTATGCTGGCGATCGGACCGGGGATCAAAAAAGGGTTTGTATCCGAACGAAAAAGGACACTTATCGATGTCTGCCGGACTGTAGGGGCTATCTTCGCCATCCAAACACCTTATGCAAAAGGCAACATCATGAAAGAACTGTTTGAATAAGCCCGGACAGACGCCATTGCAAGGCCGATACCATCTATGAAACCACTTCTGCTCTTGATTTGCGGAATCCTCTTCATTCTCTATTCTTTTTGCAGCCAACGGAACACGGTAACTGATGCGGATGGAAACATATACCCTACCGTCAGAATCGGCAGTCAAATCTGGACTGCAGAAAATTTGCGGGCGACGAAGTTCAATGACGGTACACCCATCCCGCATGTGCCTGACAGTGTCGCGTGGCATGATCTGACTTCGCCCGGCTTCTGCTATTATGGAAACATGAATAATACCGACAGTATCGTAAAATTCGGAGCCCTCTATAACTGGTATTGTGTGGATTCGAAAAAACTTGCCCCCCAGGGATGGCATGTACCGACAAATGATGATTGGGCTGCATTGCAGAATTACCTGATTGAACATGGCTATAATTGGGACCGGAGAAAAGACGGGAATCGTATAGCCAAATCCTTGGCGATACAAAGTGATTGGAAACCGTTCATCACCGAAGGCATGCCCGGCAATAATATGAAGGAGAATAACAGAAGCGGTTTTTCAGGATTCGCCGCCGGCTATCGTTATGATACGAGGGAGACCATCAATGGAAATATCCCGAGGTCCATTTTTGCTGGCTTAGGCCATAAGGCAGGTTGGTGGAGCGCCACGCAGATCAATGAATCTGAGGCATATGCATTTGGTCTGGGCTTCTGTGTCGAAAAACTCATACAATGGGATATGTTCCTACAGACATGCGGTTATTCGGTCAGATTGGTGAAAAATGCAAACTGAAGTAACGAGTTATAAGGAAATGCGTTAAAGGAAGCGTGTTATGGTACGAGCCATTGTAAGGACGGCACTGATAGGATGTGCATTTTTATTTTCAAGCTGTATGAAGTATCCGGAACAGTTAATACTCAAGGATACCTTGGGTATCGGCACATCGTTATCGGATATTCTGAAAGAAAAGTATGGCTTGTTTGTCAATATACATTCAAAAATCTCATCAACCGATGATTTTTTTCATCATACATTGCTCCTGCTCGGCGACATTGAAGGACATACGGACATGCGCATTGTTACTTTGTCTTTTGAAAAGGCTCATAATTTTTTATTCAAGGAAGTAATTTTCATCGATGCCATTTCAGATGAGCGCTGTCAGGCGATTGATACCCCCTGTGCGACCAGAACAGACACATTGGAATCAATTGATTACAAGAAATTGCCCCGCGTATGGAATACCTATGGCCCCGCTGCTGATTTGAATAAAATATTCGAACGTAATCTGGATTCCACCGAATGTGTTTTTCTGATGATGAAATCAAATTCCAAGCACTTTTCAAACAGATTGAAAGAATTGATTATCAAATAACGCTTCCTGTACAATCAGTGGTCCGACGATTTTAAACAACAATCCGTCATGTCTGCCAAGGCGCGCACTAAACCGGCGGAGCCGCGGAACGGGCATAATACCAAGAAAAAATAACAGGAACGACATCTTTTTGTCGTTCCGAGGGCGCTAAGCGCCTAACAGGCGTACTGCCGAAATAGTTCGGGCGGCTGACCCTCCGGCCAGCCGCCCGAACTACTCAACCGCTCTATCCCATTCGATCAATTTCGTATCATCAAGTTGGAATTCTTTACGTCCACATGATTGTCAGCGGTATAGAACGTGACTTTATAGGTATACAGTCCAGCAGGAAGGCGTTTCTGGCCGTTATCTCTCAGGTCCCACAACACAGTATTGTGACCTTGCATCATAGTACTTTGAGGGGCTTCCAGACTCGCTACCGTTTTTCCGGAAAGTGTAAAGATGTCAATAGTTACTCTTTTTGTCGGTTGATACAGATAATAGACGAATGTCGTCCTCTCGAAACACGGATTGGGTTCGTTGAAGACAGTCGATAGATTCACGATTCTGTTTTCAGCCGTTGGAGTAGTAAAAGTAAAATCCGGGGAATAAGCGATCGCCCCGGTTGAGGCGTCTTTGGAAACAGCTCTGGCATGAAATACGGTACCAAGCCTGAGGTCGAACAATTGAATTGTATGATTGAGCTCATAAATAGTGTTCTCTTCGCTTTTCGATCCATATGCCGATGTCAGGCCATACTCGACAAAGGAGGTTGCGGGATTATTCGTTTTCCAGCGGATCGTCACTTCGCTCGCCGTGATTTCAGCTGCCCGAGCTTCTGCGATTGCGGTTGGTGACTTTTGACCTTTTCCATTCGGATTTTCCGTGATAGAGGTTGCGTTGGTTGTGAATGTCCAGTCGGCCTTGCCCGTCTTGTCGGTATTTCTTCTCAAGCCAACTTGGGTATTTCCACAATCTGACTTGCAAATTGATGATGGATTCAAGTGATAGAGAGTGTTTGGCGTTAATCCTGTAAGGGTAACAGAAGACTTTGTATAAGGAGC
>JAFGPZ010000027.1 GCA_016935935.1 Deltaproteobacteria bacterium | reverse complement strand
ACCGCGCCCAGCGTCATCGCTCCAAGTATTTTTCTGGCCCTCTTCAGACCGAGCCATTCAGCAATTGCAGGAGAGAATTCTATAAGCTCAGCCAGCATATAGAGAAGAAAATGCCAGGCAACAAGGAATAATACTGCGTTTACTCCAAACTTATTACCGATTATGGGATTAGTTATGTTCCACCATCGACCCAGGTCAAGAAGGATTGCTCCGGCATAGAAAATATAAGCCAGCAATCCGTTCAGAACAGTCGCCCTTATTATGACGTGGTACTTTTCAGACTTCAGAATATAGACGATAAATGTTAGAACATAGGCCCCACCTGCAAAGGCCACTCCCACCATTACATCGAAGCCTATCCATATCCCCCAGGGAAAATCCTGCGAGAGATTGGTTACAGGGGAACCAAGTCCATGAATGAGGCGATAGATAATAAGAATCACTCCGAGAAGAATTACCGGCGCTGAAATCACATTGAAGGGTGTGAATATCCTGTCTCCCTTCGGCTTCAGCTCACTCAGCATAAACTGAACAAAATCTTGAAAATTCCTTATACCCTTTGTTTCCGCTCTTGGTTCCATTACTCTTGTCCTTCATTTATCGTTTTTTCATTTCCCTTGATCGCACGATTCATACCCAGCATAATAACAGGCCAGAGAACAAAAACAAAGGGTACCGCATAGAGAAAACCCTTGGAAAACTCCGGATATGGAGTGTTCCCAATATCACTTCTGAAACCGATCTGATCAAAGGGAACCGATGAAAGATAGAGGTGAGAGGTTCCCCCCGCCTCATGCTCGCCATATATATGTGAATTATATTTACCCGGATTCTGATATATGCGCCTCTTGGCCTCCTCTAAAAGTTGTCGCCTCGTGCCAAAGATGAGAGCCTCTGTCGGACAGGCCTCGACACAGCCGGGCAGTTTGCCATCCTTAAATCGGTCCCAACAGAGCGTGCATTTTTGAATTTTGGGGAGGGCACTGTTATATTCAAACTTGGGGATGTCAAAGGGACAGGACACCATGCACAACCTGCAACCCATACAGTTCGTATCCCACGTAACATGTCCCGATTTCCTCTTTTCCATTGCCTTCACCAGGCAGGCTGCAACGCATGCCGCCTGGTTGCAGTGCATGCACCGTTTAGGAACATAAACCTGCCCTTTTTCCGTTTCATAGCGATTGATAACCGTCCACTGTGTCTCAGTTGTTTCACGTTCTACTGTAAAGTCCAATACAGCCGACATATCAGGAACAGGTAAATCATTCACCTCGGCACAGGCGACCTCACAACTCCGACAACCTATACAGCGCGTTGTATCCACAAGAATTCCGTAGAATTCCTTGTCTTCTGTTTTACTTTGGGCATGTGATACCATCGGGGCTGCCATACTTCCTGCGATTCCCGTGGCAGCAGACCCTATGACCTGTAAAAATGATCTTCTGTCCATATCTACTTTTACCTTTTCGTGGTGTTTAGATTGAAACATCCCCCACAGCAAGAAAGATAGAATACCCGCTGCTAAGAGATATTCTCTCTTATTCATTAGTTTAAACTGAAAGTGTATCCAGCTTCAGTAAAAACAGCTTTCGACATTACTGATCTTCGCCACAACTATCTATCAATTGAGCCGAGTCTTCTGTGAAAGAGAATTGTTATCCCCTTTCGCGGCATGACAACTTGTACAGTCCATAACATCCATGCCCATTTTCTCGTGGCATCCCATACATTGCAGATGATAGGCTGCAATCAGCCTGGGCCTGCCTAAATCATAAGGATTAAAGTCAATGGTATGACAGCTTCGGCAGGAAGGAGGCTTCTCAGTTTGTTCCGCAGAACTGTAATGATGACAACCTCGACACGTCGCCATTTCATTTTTATGAAAGGGATTGGCCAGTCTGTTCTTCCGTGAAATATCGAGCAGTTTACCAATTATCATGGAATGAGGAAATTTCGACGGCCCATAATCATTTTCCAGAACATCGATCGTTATATAATCTTCAGGTAGGACAGCCGAAAGATCAAACCCCTTGTCCATGCTTTTTGCAACGGTCATTCGCTTCTGCAATCCGTGATGACAGGTCGAACAGTTACCCTCACTCATGGATGTGTCTTTCATCGCGTCGTGACACCCGGCACAGGAGGCATCTGCCTTGATTGAATTATGACAGCCGACGCAACTCCTTACCGATGTTTTCTTATGAAAGGCATCAACAAGAGTCACTCCACCACCCTCGATGCCCCCCTCTGTTGTATGACATTGATCGCACGAATTGAGCGTTTCATGATGGCAGGAACGACATGTCGTCGTGATGTTTTCGTGAACTTTGTGTTCAAATGAAACGCTTTTCATCGACGCATTCTCACTTTGCAAGACAATTTTATCTTTCTGACCCCTGTCTGGTCGAGGGATATTAGACGTTGCCTCTGCGGTCATTCCTTCCTTTTCACCATGACATTCGGCACATGAGATTGGCCCTGTTATATTTCCGGCTTCTTTCCTGGTTATGTGGCAGTTTACACAACCGTAATGTGCGGCATCTCTGAAGGAAGGTGTGTCAGCGTCACCAATATCCCTGTGGCAGTCACGACAGGATGATTCCTGCCCTTTCTGATATTCCAGCCGATTCCCTTTTTCGTTAAGGACATGATGGTGACAGGTTCCACATTCCTGATTCATGGCCTTTTCGTGCCTGTAGTGCATACTGTAATCTAAACCTGCAGGTTTCATCCACTCCTGAGGTCCTCCAGGGACATGACATTCTCCGCATGCCACGGGTCCCGTCTTCCTTCCCTCGCTCAACCTAGCGTCATGACAGCCTATACAACTGTCATGGTATGAATCCATGAGGCCGCGACGGGATGTTTCATCCCGTTCACTGGGGTAGGTAAAGATAAAATTTTTCATGGAATCCCGTCTGTGGCAGCTTTCGCACCCTTCCTCTTCCAGGGCGAGGGCATGTTTATCATGATAGAAAGAAACAGGTGCATCCTCAAAGGGTTCTAATTTTGACACATCAGAAATGGGAATGGGATATTCGACTCCCTTAACGCCTGAATAGAGAGCAGTCGCCCCCCCAATAATTAAAATGACTCCTGTGGCTAAGACTCCAAAAAGACATGCAAGCACTGTCTTTTTCATTTTTGCTTCCTTCCTCTATTTCTCAGGCCTTAAGATCGTCCGGAACTTCCATTGCACCGACCAGTATCTCACTAAAAAACCTGACATGCATTCCAAGCTTATAGTAGTTAATAATATCTTCGATGCCGCTATGGCAGTTATGGCAGGGGGTAACAACCACCTTTGCGCCTGTAGCCTTTAGTTGCTCAGCCTTGGCCCTGTTTCCTTCCACCCTGGCAGATTTCCATATGGGACCGCAGTTAATCACCCCACCACCGGCACTACAGCAGTAATTATGCTCAAACCGCGGAGAGACGTCTCTGAAATCCTCGCATACGGCATCCATAATATAGCGCAGCATCTTTCCCAGCCCACGTCCCCTTACGACATTACAGGGGTCTTGAACGGTGACAGGTTCCTTGAACTTCTTTACTATCTTTACTTTTCCATCCCGAATAAGTTCATAATAAAATTGAATGGCATGAATAAGAGGTACAGGCGGTTCTTTCCATCCGAGCCACTTCGGCCCATCATAGACAGCACCTCTGAAGGCGTGGCCGCATTCACCCATTACGATTTTTTTCACTTTCAGCCTGAATGCCGCTTCGTAGTGAGTTCTTTCGATGCGCGCCATCGTTTCAAAATCACCGGAATACATGGCCATATTACTGTTGTCCCAACCGTCAAAAGAGGGCATCGTCCAATCAACACCTGCCACATTCATGATAAAGGCCATGTTACCAAGTAACTGAGCCAGGAATTTTGGTTCCGGACCGATTACAGAATACATAATCTCTGCGCCTTCTTTATCGAGAGGTATACGGGCATTCTTTATTTCATCCTGGGTGTCTTCTTCCTGCCACTGGAGGGTATCAATCCATTCATCCTGTTTAACCCACATCTGGTTTGACGTAACAGCATGACTATTAACTGTATCCTGCAGATATTGAGGGACTACCCCGAGCAAGCTGCATATGCGTCGGACAACCAACAGCAGGTAAGCGATATCGATACCAAAGGGACAATACATGCTACAACGCCTGCATACATTGCATTCTGTGAAGACTATTCTCGCGCATTCTCTTATGAACTGAGGGGTTACTTTGCCTTTCCTTTGCAGTATCTCCCAGAGGGTCTGCTTAACCTTACCCACCGGTGAAAAGCGGGGATCATTGTCATGGGAAAGGCAAAAGTGACAGGCCTCGGCACATAATCCACAATGCACACAGCTTTGCATATAGACTTTTAAGCGGGCAGCAGTCTCTTCTGTAAGGACCTTATTGATGACCTCCTCTATCTTTTCGGGTGTAAGTCTCTTTATCTGCTCATCCAACCCTGGATCAACAACCGCGCCTTCGGCAGTTTCACCCATTCTATATCCTCCAATTTTATAAATCTATCTACCAGTCTTTAGAATTCCGAACAGCCCCAAATTCGGAACCCATGTAGGACCTCGTAAAAACAAAATAAAGCATATGACTCAGTCTTGTAAAGGGAATGGCAAGTAGCATGACAACGCCTGACAGTATGTGAAGTGTGGACATTGTCTTATAGGGCAACAAATGGTGATAGGCAAGAAAGCCCGTGATGAATGGAGCTACCGCGATAGCAAGCAAGACATAGTCCGAGGGGGTAGTCACATACTTAACGACAGGGCTTGTAAGCCTTCTCAATAAAAAAATAAATGCCGTAATAATGACTATCAGCGTCATAACATCAGCAACACCTTTGGGTAAGGTCCACCAGCTTATTCCCAATGCTCGGGATATCAATATGTTATGGGGAAGAAGAAAAATAGGGGTCACTATGAGGCAGACATGAAAGGCAAAGGTAACCAAAGTAACCTCCGGATTTTTTCTCATATTGACACTCGCAAAAGGAGTAAGCCAGTGCATAAGAGAACGAAGTGAATATTTCAGATTCATGTACGGATATATCACTTTATCTTTCCGTGCCTGATAAAGCATAGAAATTATCCGGTAGAGACTGCCTGCTATCAGAACGGCAAAAGAAAACCATACGAGGGGACCGGCAATAAATTGATACATAACTCTATCTCCAATTCTCAAAAAGAAAAGACTCTGCGGTAATACACCCCGTCATCTATCGATCTGACAAGAACTTTTTCCCCATCAGGACTAAAGACAGGATCCCAGCACGACTCAAAGGGACCTCGCCAGATTTTTCCATCGATTACAATGAAAAATTTACCCTCTCTTTCAGCCTTGGCCGCGATTCTTGATCCATCAGGAGAAAAAAAAGGATTCCATATCATATCAAAGACTTCTCCCCAGGCTTGTCCGTCCGAGGCAATGGTCCATTTGTTTTTATTTTTCACTACTGCCGCTACTCTTTTCCCTTCGGGGTTGAAAACGGGGGGCAGAACGGCATCACTGAATGTCTTT
>JAFGPZ010000186.1 GCA_016935935.1 Deltaproteobacteria bacterium | reverse complement strand
TTTCAGGGCCATCTGCTCGGCAATCTCCGATGCCGGAGTAATGGGATAACCGGCAAAGAAACGGCACCCCGCAGCGATTGCCGCATCAACAACGGCCTCGTTTCCCTGAAGTATTTTGACTTCCATTTTCATAGTTTATATTCCTTTACCAAAAATAATATCGGAGACACAGCCCCGTAAAGTTAAACCCTTGTTTCCTTGCACATGCAATATCCTGCAATGTGACTTACCTGTTATGTGAGCTTTGCATAATACCCACATTGTCATTGCGAATGAAGTGAAGCAATCTCATGACATGCAGATAATGAACGAGATTGCCACGGTGCTGCGCACCTCACAATGACCGGATTCGCAATTACGCAAAGCTCTCGTTATCTATAACTGTGACATCGGCAATCAAGACTCAAGAAAGCACTTCCTAATCAATTGCCCACTCAATAGTCAATAGTACCGATGAGCCTCTCAAAACAAATGATCCTCCCATACACAGCCATTGCCGATGGTCGGATCATTTCCAGGCACCTTAATACTTCAATTAACCCTGACTCTTTTTCGCTTTCCTGCTCTGAAGGTTTCGGCGAAATAACAAAACAACAGAGATTACGGTCAATGTCCAGAACACCCAGCATATAGGGGATCTGACCAGTATGGAAAGACTACCCTGGGATAAAAGGAGCGATCTCCTTAGATTATCTTCAAACATGGGTCCCAGAATAAAGGCAATCAGGAAGGGCGCAGCAGGAAGTTCAGTGAGAAGCATGAAATACCCCAACAAACCCATAATGATCATTACCAGGACATCAAACATCTTGTTGTCCACGGCATAGGTCCCAAAAACACAGAGTACCAGGACCGCGGGGAACAAGATTGAATTTGGTACGCTTGCAATCTTTGAGAAGATACGGATACCCATCTTGCCGAGGATCAGCATGGCCAGGGAACTCAACATGATGCCCACAAAGATTCCGTAGATGATATCGATGTTCTGCTGGAAAAGGATGGGACCCGGTTTTAAATCATGAACCATGAAGGCGCCAAGCAGAATAGCGGTTATAACGTCACCTGGAATTCCAAGTGTGAGCAGAGGAATCATAGTGGCGCCGCAAACACCGTTATTGCCTGCCTCAGAAGCGGCTACGCCTTCCAGTTCCCCGTGACCGAACCGTTCGGGATGTTTGGACCCACGTTTTGCTTCGTTATAACTCAAGAATGCAGAAGGTGCGCCACCTATCCCTGGTATAGCGCCGATAATGACGCCGATGATGCTTCCCCTTATGATAGTTTTCAGAGAATCCTTGAATTCTTTGAGCGTAATTTTCATATCTCCCAGCTTGGATGCCAGGAATTGGGGGGCATATTTTTTACCGTATTCATTAAGTATCTCAGGAATAGCGAAGAGCCCGATTAGAACGGGAATGAAATTCAAACCACCCATAAGATCGACGCTTCCAAAGGCAAAGCGGCTGGAACCGTACACGAGGTCCATTCCGATCGTTGCGGTTATCAGACCGAAGGCACCGGCAATAAGTCCCTTTGTTACAGATTTACCCGATACTCCTGCTATGATGGTCAGGGAAAAGGTAATCAAGGTGAAGAATTCCGGGGGTCCAAAACGTAAAGCAAAGGCCGCAATCGGCGCCGCCAGAAGAATAAGTGACAAATTAGATATAAAATCTGCGCAGACCGACGCATAGAGAGCCATATTTAAGGCCTTGCCTGCTTTCCCCTGCTGGGCCATGGGATATCCATCCAGAACTGTGCAGGATGCCGCAGGTGTGCCAGGCGTCTTTATTAAAATAGCTGTTACTGATCCGCCATACATGGCACCTTTGTAAAGACCTACCAGAAAGAGAATACCCGTAATGGGATTCATATAAAAAGTAAAGGGAAGGGCAATGGCGACGCCCATGGCTCCAGTCATCCCTGGGATAGCACCGGTAATAATTCCCACGGCCACGCCACCGAAAATTGCCACAAAATTCTGCACGTGCATGAACATCTTCATGCCGAGGAGAAGATTTTCAATCATTTACAATAAACCTCTATATCTCATTGAAACAATATTCCCTTCGGAAGGGGGATTTTAGTAACCATGGTAAAAAACAGGTAGAGCAGAACGGGAAGCATAACGGCTAAAGGAATCGTGATCTTGAATCGACGTTCTCCATAGAGGAGGGAAAAAGCCAGCAGGAAGACAATGGAAGCAGGGAGCATGCCAAACACCATTACAGTCCCGTAATACAGGAAGAGCAACATCACCGCTCCACCTATCTTGGCAATCTTAACTTTTCTGACAATTAGTCGATCTGCCTCACATTCATTGTCATCGCCGCGATCATCTAAAGCCTGCTTTTGTGTGTGGGTCCTGGCAAGAATAATACTTTGAATCAACAGAATCAGGCTTAGAATTATTATCAAAACAGACACTGTCTTCGGGAAAAAAGCTGGGGACATAA
This sequence comes from Deltaproteobacteria bacterium, assembly GCA_016935935.1. Next base: position 684 of record JAFGPZ010000186.1, on the reverse strand, counting down.
CCGGTATCTTTATGCTCGAGGGAACAAATATTCCCAATGGGACTAGATACAAGTAGGTTAAAAGGAAAAAGATCATTAGCCCAAGGGAAAGTAGAATGTCTTTTGTCTCTCTCTTCATTATCATGCATTCCTTCGATAAAAAGGGGAGAGGGTTCCATGCCCCCTCCCCATCCGTATTTATTTGACGATAATGTCCAGTTTCACAGCCAGCTTATGAAATGTCTCATACTGCGTTCCTACGAATTCCTTAGTTTCTTCAGGCGACATGATAAAGGGCGTGGACCCAAGCTTCTTCGTCATTCCTACCCAGCTTTTATCCTTTTTCAACTGCTGGAGGGCCGCTGCCCATTTATCAGTGGCCTCTTTTGTCATCTTCGGTGGGCCAAATAGAGCACTCCAACCGATAATGGTTTCAAGGCCAGGATATCCACTCTCACGCACCGTTGGGACATCGGGGACCAATGGATCTCTTTCTTTGGTGGTAATGGCGATGGCTCGCAACTGTCCCGCCTGTATCATGTTCAGAACGCCCGGTATATTCACGGCCAGAAAGTCAACATGTTTGCCCAGCAAGGCTGCCGCAGCCTGGCTGTCACCTTCGTAAGGAAGCATCGTAGCGACATCCTTACCGAGTCCGGCGATATCAAAGAGCATCTGGGGTCCAAAATTCAATATTGTGGAGGG
>JAFGPZ010000185.1 GCA_016935935.1 Deltaproteobacteria bacterium | reverse complement strand
CATCTGTCAATGATCCAGGGAAAATCGTAGTTGTGCAAACCTCTCAAGGTTTTGCTGTGAGGCTTCAGTGAGTGCTAGGGCCTTCTTCAGATTGCGAAACTCATCTTCCTCCCGATGAGATCGAACAGGCCGTTGCAGTGGCTGATGTCTGCACCACGCTCTTGGTCCACGGCGACGGACTTACCCTTACTGAAGCAGCTTCACAAAAGCCATTTCCACACCGGCATGACCCTGATCTTCAATCCCTCGAATATCAATTCTCTTTCCTCATCGAAGGTGAGAACCAGTCCATCGTCGATCTCGAGCGCCTTCATGGCCTCGGCAAGCCCCTTCAGTTCCCGCAATTCGTTCTTCAGCGTCAGCTCCCAGCACACCTGGATGGCCGTCGTGGGTCTTGTCCCCTCCTTGAGGATGACATCGCATTCCCGCCTGCTCTTGTAATAAAAGCACTCCCTTCTCCTCCTGAACAGTTCAACGGCGACGACATTCTCCAGAAGCTTCCCCCGGTTTTCGGAAAAATCTGTGGACAGCAAGGAGAATCCCGTATCCACAAGATATATCTTCTTGGGATTCATCATCCTCTGGCGGGGGGAATAACTGAACTTCTCGTGCGCGGTCAGGAAAAACACTTCCTGCAGGTATCCGAGATAATTGGAGATGGTCTGCTTGCTGCCGGGAAGGTGGTGCCTCTTCAACTCTTTTTCCAGCATTGAGATGGAAAACAGATCGGAATAGGCATTCAGGGTATACCGCATGACGGCATCCAGGACCGCCTTTGCCTTCACGTTGTAACGTTCCAGGATGTCGCGGTAAAATATGGTCCGGTAATAGGTCTGGAGGAGCTCTCGTTTTTCCGGGACGGTCTCCCTCTTCACGACTTCCGGGAACCCGCCCTCCTTCACATACTGCTCGAAGGCCTTCAGAACACTCCCCCTGGCCGGCGTCAGGAGGGAACGCTCGTCACCAGGGATGCCGTGGAAGCGGAGATACTCCCGGAATGAAGCAGGCATCATGAGGACGCTTCGGCACCTGCCGCGCAGCTCGGTCGCGATCTCCCGTTCAAGAAGGCCTGCATTACTGCCCGTGATGACGATCCTGTAGCGGTTCTGGTTGTGAAGGGTCCGGAGGACCCTGCTCCATCCGGGCAGCCGCTGGATCTCGTCGAAAAAGAGGAATGTCGGGGCCTTCCCGGCAACCCGATAAAATGCTGTGAACAGATCATCCATGTCGTCCATGGTGAATTCTGCAAGACGGTAATCTTCGAAATCGACAAGCATGATATCTTCACGGGCCCGGTTTCCCTGTGCCAGGAGGTCGTGGATCAGCTGGTACATGTACCAGGTTTTTCCCGCCCGCCTTGGCCCGGCAATGGCCATGATCTCCATCGTTCGTTCCCAGTCGGGATGGGGCGCATCTCTGGGGATCAGGGGAGGGGCTGCCCATTCTTCAAGCCATTCCGCTATGATTTTCTTGAGGATTTCGATTTTCATGCAATATTGTCCACCAATGTGAACAATTTATAACATTATTGTTTGATTAATCAATGATTCATTCCAGAACCATTGATCTGGCGGACCCAACGGGTCAGCTGGCAGTCGTACAGGGTTTCCTGGTGCGGCAGAATATCGCTCCGGAAAAACACCGGGGATGCTACCAATGAGGACAATGAAACGTTAAAAGCGGGAAAAGGGGCGGAATAGGGCATTGTTTCATATTTCAACATTTGTCACCTTTACTGCACGGCCCATAGATATTGCATATTGGGACTTCCAGCGATTTATACTTTGAGACAATTTTCATATCCGACCAGCGCGGGGAAATAGCTGTTGTATATACCTCTATCTCTGGTAAGAATGGCACTGCACTTTGCCGAAGCAAAACCTCCGATATAAAAATCCGACAAGAAATGCTCTTTGAGATTCAGTTCCCGACCGCATTCGGAGCATTTTACCATCGTTTTTCGTTTCAAATATCTCATCCATGCCTGGGCCGCGGCAATAGCAGAATCAACGTCAAGCGGTTCGATCGCAATTTTGTGCTCCTCTAAAAAACTCGCCCAGTTGCCTGGTGTTTCCTTTAAATTGAGGCATAAGTTCCGCAAATACCACCGGGGGCGCTACCAGATTTTCTTTTCTTGTGAGAGCATCATGCAACTTATCCTGAAAGCTTCTGAATTCATCTTATAAATATCAAGCAGGATGGTTGTGTCTACACATACTCTCAATTTACTATACCCCTGACTTCATCCATATATTCCATTATTGTTGATTCACCCTTGAACTTCCCATGCCATTTCTTCCTGATTGCTTCGATTGGGTTTAAAATAAGAACATATTCCTCCCCTTGTCTTTGGATATCGACTTTGGTTCCGGGGACAATGCTCAATTCTTGTCTTACTTTTACAGGTATTGTGACTTGATGTTTTGCGGTCACTTTAGACAATTTCTTCACCTCTAATATCTTATATTTATTATGATTTATTTTAATATTTCTCGTGCGCTTTTTTGCAAAGTTGCTCGCCGGGAAAATCGATGCGATTTTCTCCGGGGCATCATGCCGAGGGGGTCATCTGTGAATGATCCAGGGAAAATCGTAGTTATGCAAACCTCTCTAATTTGATTTGCCAGCGAATATCTTTCTTCGGGGGGCCAACTCCGGCTAATTTCAAATATCTCGAAGGGGCCAGGCCGTTCATTCTCGATACATTGAAAAAACCGTGTCAAAAATAATGGGAACTGGACCTAACCCTGTAAGTTTTCACGTTCTGATGCTTTCTGAAGTTTATCGTCAAAGCATGAAAAAACTATGGGGGAGGACAATTCATGATGCAGTGTTAAAGCCGAAGCTAAATGAATTGAATCAAAACCCCTTAAAGCATGTTTTTCTGCCAGCTTGCCTGCCTGTTGGATCATGTCTTCCGTAACATTCAAGATGAAATAGCGACTCCAATCTTTGTCAAAAAACTCTTTCATGTGATTATATTCATCTGCCGGGAACGCCTTCTCGCGAAATCGACGGGCAAAAGCCGCTCTTACTTCAGCGTAAGCAACGAGTGAAGTAGCCGTAATATCGGAAGATTTTACCAGAGCGTCAACTTTTGACGATTCATCTTCTTCAATATACAATTTCACCAAGCTGCTGGTATCAAGATATACGATCATTCTACCGTCTGTCCTCAATAACAGCGTCGGAAACGCTCTTGCCTCTTGAAGCAATCCTGGATGGCATGCCCGCCGGCTTACCACCGGACCAGCAGGCTATGCCTCGCTGGATCAATTGAAATATTTTTTCTTCTTTATCTTCTCTTTCGAGGGGCATTATGACGGCCATCTCTTTTTTTCGATCCGTGACAATGATTCTCTCTCCGGCTTTCACCCTCTTCATATAACGGCTCAGATTTTCTTTTAATTCTCTGATCCCTATTGTTTCCATAATTTCAATCCTCAAGGCTTTGAATGTGCATAAATTATAAAGGACAGGCTCTTTTGATTGTTTTAAATGTGACTACATTATATTTGCACGTTGCCTCATTTGTCAATAGGAATAGGAGCAATAGGGGACGTTGTTACATTATGAGAACTTTACAGAACTCCGATTTTCTTTTTTCAATGCGGAAGCGCCTCCACAAGTTGACGTAATTCCAAGGATGAAATGAAAATTCAAGATCACTGTTGCCAATTATTCGCTTTTGTAAACCTGCCGACGATGACCAATTGCCAAGACCAGGACAACCACTTTTTCGTCTTGAATGTCGCAGAGAACCCTGTAGTTTCCAATCCGGTATCGCCAGAAACCGACGCGATCGCCCTTCAACGGTTCCCCAAAATGCCGGGGGTTTTTGCATCCCTCTATCCGGTCGTCGAGCCAGTTGAGAATACGCTCTTGAACAGACCGATCCAGTTTTCGCAATTGCCGTTCGGCAACGTCGCTGATTTCAACTGTCCAAGCCAAGTTCTCTTCTCAATTGTTTCAGCGGCTTGCGATCAAGCATTAGTGATTGGGCCTGTTTGGCCAGGTCCAAGTCCTCATTGTCCTCCAAGTATTGCAGGATCGCTTCCCGTACCACCGCACTGCGGTTGCTGCCTCGGTTTCTGGCGAGCAGATCCAAATCCTCTTCTATTTCTTTGTCTAGTCGTATCGCAAGCATGGCGTGCCTCCCTTTTTGTTATACAATGTATAACGCCGCCGGGAAAATGTCAATCTGTTCTTCTGAGACTTTGTGAAAAACCACAGGAGATCAGCATGTATCACGGGATAACCTCTCGATGGAGGGGATGCAAGGGTCGAGGACACAGTGAAAAACGAAGAATCTCCCAGGATATTTTTTGTCTGACCCTATCTTTCCATACGTTTTGGAAAGATAGGAGCAATTCAAAGCTCTCCGCTTGATCACCTTGTTTGTAGAATATTGTTGAGTAGCGGGGACGATGGTTCTGCAAAGGGATTAACCACCGTCACGCCTCTCCAGATGAACCCTCTTTGTAAATCTTCACTTAAAAGTATGCGGCAGTTGTTTTCCGCCGCAACGGCCATAATTAATGCGTCCCATATTTGCAGCCTGTGATCAATTGCCAGATCAATTGCTGCTTGGAAAGCCGACCAGGATGAGTCGGCAACTTCAAAACTGTCCGCCCAGGTCATAATTGCCTCGCGCGCAGCCTCCGCCCTTCGGTTCGCCTTGCCCGTAAGAACTCTAAAAAGTTCCCCGAGGGCTTGCGCTGGAAGCAGGACAAGTTCAGCCGGCAATTGTTCTATAAGGCGGATCGCGCCGACACACCGAACCTCATCTCCGACTCCTTCGGCATAGGCCATTATGTTCGTATCAAGGGCTACACGCATGATGAATCATTATATAGTTCATCACGGGTCCAATTTCGAACCCCGGTTATAACCTGTGTTTTCAACCGAGATAAAAGTATGTTTTTCATCGCTTTTTGTCGCAACGCCTCCGAATTGAAAGACGTGATTCTTGCTACAGGTTTGCCTCTTGACAGAATGGTGATTTCTTCACCTTTGCTCACTTCCCGCAACAAATTGGAAAATCCGCGATTCGCATTAGCTGCTGTGATGGTTTTCATAATACCACCCTCCAAATATAGTAGTGTACAACACTACTTTACTGAGATTTAAGCCTGTTGTCAAACCTGTTTTTATTGATATACGCCTTCGATATTAGTCCAACCTTGATATTGGATGGTTGGTCGGCTAGGGGCCGGAGCATTGGGGAACCATCATCGGGATCGACTCCTTGATACGGAGTATATTCTCAATGCAGAGCATGCAAGGGTCTAGGATCAAGGGGCCAGGGCAGGGTACAAGGCTATAAGTTCTGGTACAGAGGGTTGAGTGCAGCATAAATACAAGGTCGAGGGCATACCTGGACATAGTGTCGAAGGGCTAGTGTGCAGTAAAAAAGCGAAGCGGCTCCCAGGCAATGTG
>JAFGPZ010000184.1 GCA_016935935.1 Deltaproteobacteria bacterium | reverse complement strand
CATTACTATGTTCAGTTTCGTAAATTTTTCACTGTAATTACCGAAACCGAGCTCGATCAATAACCCTTCATTCGTAATAATAGTAAATCCGTACATCTCTTCACCTATAACCTCAGACACATTCTCAATTCCGGGGAATGTCCTGTTACGTGAGAGATAACGCAAGAGTTTAAATCCCTTATTAAGGAGATCCGCCTTCACTTTTTCATTCTCATAAAAGCCTGTAAGGAGTGGCAGATCTACCGAATCGCCCTTTTCATATCCCTTAAAAATTTCGCCGTTCCAATCGGCAAGGTACAATTTTTCATTCTTTTTGATGATAGCGGCTGCTTTTCTTTCAACTATCTCGACTACAAGTCTGTTGGGAAGCTCTCTCCCGGCAAAGACATCTTCCACCCAGGGGTTTGTCCGTATTCTTTTTTTTATCCTGTCAAGATTCATGGTAAGTATATTCATGGATGGTGCGATACCGGCGAGTTCTATAACCTCCTTTTCGGTGACCCTTTCACAACCTCTGATGGAGGCTCTGTCCAATTGGAAATAGGGATCGATGATGATAAAATTGTACGCATAAACCATGCAAAAGGCGATAGCAGTCGCAATGACAATCACAGCAGAAACCTTGAGAGTTTCACGGAACATCGGGCCAGACTGTCTCTTCAATCTGTTTTTTTTCGTTGCAATCTTTGCTTTAAAGGATCTTCTCATACGTTATCGCCTACTCCCACTATCTTTACCTCGGTATCAAGATAGATCCCTCTTTTATCCATAACCCTATGTCGGATTATCTCTATAAGAGAGATCACATCATCGGCCGTGGCATGTCCAAGATTTACGATGAAATTACCATGCTTCTCAGACACCTGGGCATCGCCCACCCTGATTCCTTTCATTCCCAGTTCATCTATGATCCTTCCCGCTGGATATCCTGAAAGATTTTTGAAGATAGACCCCGCATTACGGTACTCGATGGGATGTTTACCCTTGCGTATCTCCAATATTTCTGAAACCTTCTTTTTGATCTCCCTTTTCTCTCCCCTTAAAAGGCTGAGTGTCGCGCCCGTTATGATCGCACTTTCAGGTGTCATGAGATCCCTGTATTTAAAAAGGAGCTTTTCGACACCGACATCTTCTATCTCCATACCCCCATTAAAAACACTCACCGATTTTATGATGTCCTTCAATTCTTTCCCGTAGGCTCCTGCATTCATTTTTACACTGCCACCAATGCTTCCTGGAATTCCAGCACAGAACTCCACTCCCGACAGCGCCTCTCTAACAGCAAGATCTACAACCTGAGAAAGCAGAACTCCAGCCTCGGCAACAATGAAAACTATGTCCCGCTCTCCGCACTTCAATTCCACCTTTTGAAGCGCCTTCAATGAAATCATGGCCCCTCGAAAACCCCCGTCCCGTACAATAAGATTGGTACAGTTTCCAACAGGAACCATGGGCACATTATGCTTACTAAGATGCGATATCAGTCCGGTAAGTTCTTCGATACTTTCAGGGAATGCGAGAAGATCAGCAGGGCCCCCCACTCCTATCGATGTGTGACGAGACATTGGCTCGTCAAACAACAGTCTACCCGAGACCATCTCTTTGATTGCTTTTCTCGCTTCTCTATCCTTCAACATCTCCAATACCTTTTACTTAGAAGCTGTTGACCAGTTTCTCGCCTACTGCCCAGACATCACCGGCACCGAGTGTGATGACGGTGTCACCGGGGTTTGTTGCCGCTTTCAGGTAATTAACAATTTCGTCAAAACTTGACAGATAAATGGCATCTTCATGTCCGCCATCCTTTATTGCCTTGCAGAGACTGATGGCGTTCACTCCCTTTATTTCTTTTTCACTGGCGGCATATATATCTGTCACAATCAGCAGATCGGCATCATTAAAGGCGCCGACAAAGTCATCAAACAGTAACTTTGTGCGTGTATACCTGTGTGGCTGAAATACCACTACAAGTCTCCCTTTCCATACATGTCTGGCAGCGGCAAGCGTCGCTCTGATTTCCGTAGGATGATGGCCATAATCGTCTACCACAGTAATCCCATGAACTGTTCCCTTGACTTCAAGCCTGCGATGGACACCGGCATATGAATTGATACCTTCCTGTATAGCAGGGAATTCCATATCCAGCTCCCGTGCCACAGCAACTGCAGCCATAGAGTTGCAAACATTAAAGAGACCTGGGGCACTAATGGAAATATACCCGAGAGGCTCGTCTCTGTAATGTAGAAGATATCTGGTCTTCATCCCGTCAAAGGATATATCGGTGGCTCTGTAGTCCGAGTTTTCTGAGATACTGTAAGTTATGACTCTTCGCTTAATCCTTGGAAGTATATCCCTTACATTTACACAATCGCTACACAGTATCGTCGTGCCGTAAAATGGAACAGAATTGGCAAATTGAAGAAAGGCATCCTTTATTTCGCCTATATCGAGGTAATAATCCAGATGTTCCCTGTCTATATTCGTGATAACTGAAATGGAAGGTGAAAGTTTAAGAAAAGAACCGTCGCTTTCATCGGCTTCGGCAACGATAACCTCCCCATCTCCCAACCGGGCATTGCTCCCTATACTGTCCAATCTTCCACCTATCACCATGGTTGGATCGAGTCCGCCGCAGGCCAGTACAGTGGATACGATGGAAGTTGTCGTGGTCTTCCCGTGACAACCCGATACGGCAATGGAAAACTTCATCTTTAGAAGTTCGGCGAGCATTTCAGCCCTTGGAATGACAGGTATATTCCTGCTGCGTGCCTCCATAACCTCCGAATTATCTTCTTTAACCGCCGTTGATGTAACCACAACACTTGCATCGCCCACATTTGATGATTTGTGTCCGTAGGAAAGGTCGGCGCCGAGGGAGATCAGCCGTTCGGTGATGTCTGTCTTGCTGATATCAGATCCACTAACTGAATAGCCCAGATTCAAGAGAACCTCTGCAATACCACTCATGCCGATGCCTCCTATTCCCACGAAATGAATATGGCCTATTTTTTTCCTCATAACACCTTTTCTTGCGTCGTCTTTCATCATACTCCCTGCAATGCCAGACATCCGTCGACAATGTCTGCTGCCGCTTTTTTCTTCCCCAGTTTTTTCGATTTTATCTCCATTTCTGTAATCATATTCCGTTTTGAATGGAACAATTTCAGGAGATTGGCAAGCCTCTCGCCTGTGAGTTCATCTTCCAGAATCATATGGGTGGCACCGGCATCGTGAAGAACCTGGGCATTCAACACCTGATGATTTCCAACGGCATGGGGATAAGGTATGAGGATTGATGCCCTTCCCATTGCTGTTATCTCGGCAACTGATGTTGCCCCTGCTCTGCATATAACAAGATCGGCCCACCTGTAGGCACGTGCCATATCGATTATAAAAGGTAGAACATCTGCATCCATATTATTGTCACGATAGGCCTTTGAAACCTCATCGAAATTCTTCTCCCCCGTCTGATGCATGAACAACATATTATCTCTCAAACCTTTGAGAAAAGTTATGGATTCAGTAACAGCCCTGTTAATACTGGAAGCTCCCTGACTTCCTCCAAATACAAGAATTGCAAGCTTCTCTTTATTCTCTCTTGTTTCTTTACTATTGCCCCAGATGTCCGCTCTAACGGGATTCCCCGTAACGATTACCTTCTTCTCCTGAAAAAATTTATTTCTATCCGGATGTGTCAAAAAAACCTTCTCCACAAATCTTCCAAGTATCCTGTTAGTAAAACCGGGCAGGATATTCTGTTCCGCAATGGCAGTCTTTATCCCCATAAAATGAGCCGCCATGACCGCCGGCCCTGACGCGTATCCTCCTACACCCAAGACAATATGAGGGGCAAAGTCTTGTATAATAGACCGGGACTGGAAAATACTTTTAGGAATCCGGGAAATACCGATAATCGATTTGAAGATTCCCTTCCCCCTGATTCCCTCCACCTCAATTGTACGCAACTGATAACCATAGTCTGATAGGATTCTCCCTTCCAATCCCTTCTCCGTTCCTATGAAAAGTACACAGTTTCTGCTGTCTCTCTTTAGAAACTCCTCCGCAATCGCCACGGCAGGAAAGAGATGACCACCCGTTCCTCCTCCTGCTATGATTAACCTGATACCTTCTTCATTTTGTCGCAGCGTTTCCATCGGCATTCTCGTTTAGACATATATCCCCTCTCCTAATTTCGGTGAGAAGAAATGTTCAGAATGATTCCGATTGCCACCATACTCATCACCAGCGATGTCCCACCATAACTTAAAAAAGGCAGTACCAACCCCTTCGTAGGGACCAGTCCCATCACGGCCGCCATATTGATGAAGGCCTCCAGCACCAGTATTGTTGTCAACCCGGCTGACAACAAGGTACCGAAGATATCGGTAGCGTTGAATGAAACCATGAACCCCCTGACAATAAGAATAGTGAACAATATTAAAATGATGGCAACCCCTAAAAATCCTCCCTCTTCAGCGATAACTGAGAGGATAAAGTCGGTGTGAGGTTCGGGAAGGTAAAACAGTTTCTGCATTCCGTTTCCGATACCAACTCCAAAGGGTCCTCCTGAACCGAAGGAGAGAAAGGACTGAATAATATGAAAACCGGAGTTTGTGGGATCCTTCCAGGGATCGACAAAAGAGAGCAACCTCTGCAAACGGTAACTCTCCCCGAGGACAAGCATAACGGCTGCGGGGATAAAGAGAGAGGCCAGCACGGTGAGATGAAGCACCCTGCTTCCTGCCAGATAGAACATGATCATAGCTACCATAACGATAATTACAGAAGTACCGAAGTCGGGCTGGAAAAGGATAAGTGATATAATCAAGGCAGTCACTGTAAGAGGGACAATAAATATCCGGGAGAATTTTTTTGCGTACTCTCTCTTCTTGGTTAAATAGTGAGCCAGAAATATAATAAGCGCAACCTTGACAACTTCCGTTACCTGGAAAGAGAAGCTGCCTACCTTAAGCCATCTTGTGGCGCCACCAGCCTTGACTCCCCACCCTGGAACAAGCAAGAGGGAAAGCAGGATGATGGATACAAAAACTCCGACATAGGCAAGCTTTTGCCAATAGAGGTAGGGAATTTTAGACATGATCACCATAGCGGCAAGCCCAAGGAATACGAAGACAATCTGCCTTTTAAGGAAATAGTATTCATCTAAAAACTTCTCAGATGCTATTATCGAACTGGAACTGTAAATCATAATGGTGCCGATGGTAACCAGAAAGAGTGTCACAGTGGGGAGAACAATATCCGGCATTTTCCTTTCTGTCTGAGATCCGTAATTCTCTTTTTCTCTTCCACTTATTGATTTCACAGATCCCTCGCAATCTCTTTAAAATAGTTTCCCCTCTCCTTGTAGTTCGCAAAAGAGTCGAAACTGGAACACCCCGGCGAGAGGAGTATCACATCACCTGGAGACGCGCTATCATAAGCTTTTTCGAGTGCATCCTTCAGATTCTCAGACCACCCGGTATCAGTGATGCCTTCTATGAATGACTCGATTTTATCTCTCGCCTCACCAAAAAGGATCACCTTTTTTACCTTTTCTCTTATCAACGTGGACAGGATACCGAAATCACCCCCCTTGTACCTCCCTCCCATGAGAAGAATCACGGGGCGGGAAAATGATTCCAGTGCCCTCTTGACAGCATCTACATTGGTCCCCTTGGAGTCATTATATATATCCACTCCGTTCTTTGACCTTACAAATTCTATACGGTGCGGTATCCCCTCAAAGTTTCGTACCGCCTCAATAATTCCCGCCGACGGACATCCGCATCTCCTCGCGGCCACGATGGCTGCCATGATATTTTCAAGGTTGTGAACACCTCTTATTTGAAACCCTTCAACCGGATAATCTTCTTTTACTCCTCCCTCGTCTCTGTAGCGCAACAGAGGACCGTCAATAGATATACCCCTTTTAAGCTTTTTTGATGAACTGAATTGAATGATATCTGCATCTATTTTCCCCGCCATCTCTTCTGAGAGTGGATCATCGGCATTGAGGATGGCAAGATCATCGGAGGTCTGACGCGCGAAGACTCTCTCCTTTATTGATCTATATTCTTCAAAGTTCTCATGATAATCGAGATGATCGGCACTCATATTCAGGAGAATCGCCACATATGGATGAAAATTACCCACCCACTGAAGTTGAAAACTGCTCACCTCCACCACCAGATAATCGGCCCTCTCTTCTCCGTCGACGTATTCAATGAGGGGTTCCCCTATATTCCCTCCGACAAAAACTCTTTTGCCGCACCTTTTCAGCATCTCGCCTATAAGTTTTGTCGTCGTTGTCTTCCCATTTGTACCCGTGATCGCTACGACAGGCTCTTTCAGATAACTGAAGGCAAGCTCTATCTCGCTGATGATTGGCAATCCTTTCTCTGCACCTTCCACCAGGAATTCGTTGTAGGGAGGAACTCCTGGAGAGGGTATGATCATATCCACTTCAGACAGCCCGTCACCGCAATGACGCCCCATGTGAAAATTCACAGGCAGTCCCTTCAGGGCATTAATATTCTCTTTCATATCCTTGGCGTCTCTAATATCAGTGACAAGAACATGTGCGCCACGCTTCACAAGAAACCTGGCAAGCGATACACCAGTTTTACCCAGGCCTATTATCAGTATTTTTTTACCAGTTACTTCCATATTGCTTCGTCAATTATTTAATATTTACTATCTGAGCTTCAGCGTACTTATTGCCACCAGCGCCAGGATAATGGAGACAATCCAGAAACGCACTATAACCTTTGGTTCTGCCCATCCATTTAACTCAAAATGATGATGGAGGGGCGCCATCCTGAATATCCTCTTCCCGCTCGATACCTTAAACCATCCCACCTGAAAGATGACGGAAATCGTTTCGATTACAAACATCCCTCCCACTATGGCAAGAATGATTTCCTGCTTTGTCATAATAGCCATCGTCCCAAGGGCACCACCGAGTGAAAGGGAACCCACGTCACCCATAAATATCTGGGCGGGATAGGTGTTGTACCAGAGAAAGCCAATACCCGCTCCCACCATGGCGCCACAAAAGACGGTCAATTCACCGGCTCCCACCACATATGGTATCTGCAGATATCCTGCTGTCTTTACATTCCCCGTGATATACGCAAAGAGGAGGTAGGTGGCAAAGCAGATAGTGGCCGGACCTATAGCAAGACCATCGAGACCGTCCGTTAAATTCACCGCATTGGCCGCCCCTACAATGATAAAAGTCGAAAATAGTATATATCCCCACCCAAGATCAGGCAAAAAAGTCTTGAAAAATGGAACTGTTACATTTGAACTGAAACCGGGTTTCAAATAGAGGAGAACGCTTACAATAAGTGCTATGATTATCTCTCCAATCAATCGCCTTTTCCCTGATGTCCCATTACTGCTTCTGCTTACCAGTTTTTTGTAATCGTCCCAGAATCCTATCAATCCAAATCCGACTGTCACCATGAGGATAATCCATATGTAATCTATATCAAGTCGCGCCCAGAGGAGTGTGGATACAACAACAGAAAAAATTATAAGTATACCTCCCATTGTGGGAGTCCCTTCTTTTAACAAGTGCGAATGTGGTCCGTCATCCCGTATTGGCTGGTTGATCTGGAGAGATTGCAGCTTGCCGATAAGCCATGGACCAAGTACAAAGCATATAACAAGGGCTGTAATGGTCGCATATATGGTTCTAAATGTTATATAGCGAAAGACATTAAAGTATGAGTACGTTTCGCTTAAGGGATATAAGAGATGATAAATCATTTTTTAATCTTCTCCAAAGGCCGTGATAATGGCATTAACATACTGTTCCATCTTCATCCCTCTCGATCCCTTAACAAGAATAAAGTCTCCTCTCTTTACAAACGAATATAGTTGATCCACCACCATTTCGGGAGTGGCCTGCAATACAATCTGATCTTGCATCAATCCTTCTTTTTTCGCCCCATTAGCTAATGACATAACGAGGTTCCCAGACAGAAAGATCCTTTTTACGCCTCTCCTCGCCATTAAACTTCCGATCTCTTCATGCATTTTAGCGGCACTGTCACCCAGTTCCAGCATATCGGCCATAACAACAAAAATGTCATTATCCCCTTTAATCTCGTTCAATGTCTCAATGGCTTCCCTCGTAGATGCAGGATTTGCATTATAGGTATCATCAATAAGGGAAATCCCCTTCTTCAAGCGATGCAATCTCATCCTTCCCGGCAGCTGCTTGAATCCTTCCAATCCACTGCAGATCTGGTTGTATTCGATGCCCAGCGCCCAGGAACAAGCAGCAGCAGCCAGCGCATCGGACACATTGTGCCTTCCCATTGCGTCGATATTTATTCTCTTTCTCTTACCCTCTATGGCTAGTGTAAAATTTATTCCCTCTCTCCCCTCTACCGTGACATCTTCAGCAGTAACGAAGGCGTTTCCGTACATACCAAAGGTCAGGGATTTGCCCTTCCATCGCTCCAGCAAATCACTGATGGCGCTATCGTCTCTGTTTACTACTGCCACACCGTTATTTTTCATGTTGCCAAAGAGATCTCCCTTTTCCTTAACTACCAAATCAAGGGACTTCAGTCCTTCCAGGTGTGCCGGACCTATATTAGTTATAATACCGACATCAGGATCGGCAATATGCGTTAGCCTCTCAATTTCTCCCCTCCTGTTTGTGCCCATTTCAAGAATTACTGCTTTGTGGCCGTCATTCAACTGAAGGAGAGTCAGTGGAAGACCAATCAGATTATTAAAGTTGCCATGGTTTTTGAGGATGTTCCGGGAAAGCGAAACAACCGATGCAATCATCTCCTTCGTCGTTGTTTTACCGGAACTCCCAGTCACCGCCACAATAGGGACATCAAACTGTTTCCTCCAGAAAGACGCGATATCTCCCAGGGATTTCAACGTATCACCAACAATAATAATGGGCACATCTGTCACAGAGCACTTAAATCTTTCACTTTTATCCCTCTGAACGAGCACAACGGCAGCGCCCTGCTCGACTGCTTTTCCTATAAAATCGTGCCCGTCAAAGTTCCCCCCAATGATGGGGACGAAGAGGTTCCCCCTGTCTATATCTCTCGAGTCGGTTGATACCCCTTTACAAATCCTTTCAGCCGAGCCGCTCAGGATCTCGCCTCCCGTAATTTTTGCTATTTCTCCTGCCTTCAGGAGCAGCGACCGGCCTTTCATAGACCCTTCCTCCCTGCTCTTCTCCTGGCAAGCGCTTCTCTCGCAACGATTCTGTCATCGAATGGAATGCGTCTGGTGCCCAATATCTGATAATCCTCATGTCCTTTCCCGGCTATCAAAACTATATCCGAGGGATCTGCCATGGAAACGGCCTTCTCTATGGCTTCCCTACGATCGGCGATCGCTGCAAACTCCCTGCCGTTTTGAGTTCTATAAACTTGGGTCGGGTTATAACTCTCGACTGTATTGTCCCTAATTCCCCTCATTATCTCGTCTATTATTACCAAGGGATCTTCTGTTCTGGGATTATCAGAGGTTATAATGGCAACATCACTGAGTTTTATCGCAATTTTCCCCATGGGTACTCTCTTGGTTCGATCCCTGTCGCCACCACATCCGAATACGGTAATTATTTTTCCTTCCTTAAGATCGGCAAGATTTTCTAATGTTCGCCTCAGGGCATCCTCCGTATGAGCATAGTCCACAAAGACGGAAGGTTCACCGGGATCGTTGACCCGTTCAAGGCGCCCGGGAATATTCTTCACCTTTTCTATGCCCGCCGTAATATGTTCCTTCCTTATATTCATTGAAAAAGCAGCCGCTATGGAGGTCAGGATATTTGCAAGATTGTATTTTCCTATCATCGAGGAAGTGACATAGAATTCCTCATTCGACGTCTTTATCTTGGCCCTGATACCCTCCATAGAAAGAGCAAAATCAACGGCCACTACGTCATAACCCTCAGTCGTGTCAATGCCGAAAGTAACCGCACCTGGTCCTTCTTCCTCAATTATTCTCATTCCCCAAGGATCATCTCCGTTTATTATCTTCTTCCCTCCGTTCATCAATTCCCTGAAAAACCTCCTCTTAACGAGAAAATAGTTTTCAATGGAACCGTGGTAATCAAGGTGTTCACTGGTAAGGTTCGTAAATATCCCCATATCAAACTCGCAGCTATCTACCCGTTTCAGATCGATGGCATGAGAAGAAACCTCCATAATGACATGTGTAATGCCCGCATCAGCCATCTCCCTTAGAATCCTTTGGAGATCTATAGAGTCCGGCGTCGTATTAAGGGACTGAAAAACCTGCCCTCCGTACCGATAGTTAATCGTGCCTATTACCCCTACGGCCAATCCTGCCTCTCTCAGGACAGATTCCAGAATGTAGGTAACTGTCGTTTTCCCGTTCGTTCCTGTAACACCTATCAGGAACATATCACCCGAGGGATTGCAGAAAAAGTTTCTCCCAAGCTGTCCCATGGCAAGGCGACTATCTCTCACCTTTACAGAGGTCACTCCCTCAACAGAAATAATACCCTTTTCATAGACAACACAGGTCGCGCCTTTCTGCACCGCCTCATCTATGAATTCATGACCGTCTGACGTGAGTCCCGATACAGCCACAAATAACGATCCTCCCTTGCACAGTCTCGAATCATAGCAAAGGGCTGAAACATCAAGAAGGGTGTCGCCCTTTGCCTCCAGGATGTCGACACCTTCTATCAGTGTAGAAACTTTCATATCCTCGCTAAAAACCCTTTCCAAATACAACATGCACAGACTGGTATTCTTTCCTCGGGAATCCAGGTAGCGGTTTCTGACTCACGGCCCACCCGGTACCCGAAATCTCTGCATCGATTCCGCGTTCACGGCAGATATTCAAGACCTCTCTCACCGACATCCCCGTAAAGTTGGGAACGATCGACCCATCATTTTCCATCTCAGTCGATGCCATCATTCCATCATGGACCGCTGCCCGGACAATTTCCACTGTATCAACCCCCTCGCTTGCGACAACCTCTCTCAGCTCTATGTCCCGGCTGAAGCGACGAAGCATCTGTTCAGAGATACTTTTAAAAACAGGAGCCGCCGCCTCCCCTCCCCATTTATGTGTCTTTGGTTCATCGAGCATTACAAGAATGGCTATACGCGGATTTTCGGCAGGTAAAAATCCAACGAAGGATGCCACTATCTTTTCAGATGAGTACTTTCCCTCTGAGAAATCAAATTTCTGAGATGTTCCCGTTTTCCCAGCTACGGTAACGTCGTTCATTCTGGCCCGTTTCCCCGTTCCATCCTCGACTACCTCGACCATAATGGACTTGATTATATCTGCGGTGACGGGCGACACGACTCTCCTTACAACCTGGGGTTTGAACTCCCTTACCACCTCTCTATTGTTGTCTATCATCCCTTTGACAACATGAGGTTTCATCATGACACCGTGATTGGCTATAGCGGAAATTGCCGCGATAAGTTGTATCGCCGTAACAGAGACACCCTGTCCGAAGGCTATGGTGGCGAGGTCCACCTCCGTCCATCTGTCTGCATTCCTCAATATCCCGCTAACCTCACCGGGAAGGTCAATTCCTGTCTTTGAACCAAATCCAAATTTTTCTATATAATCAAAATACTTTTCCTTACCCAGCCTTTCGGCAATCTTTGTCGAGCCTATGTTGCTGGAATATTTTAAGACCTCTCGCAATGTAAGTTCCTTGAATTTGTGTAGTTGAGCCTCCCTTATCGTAACGTTTTTTACTTTGTAGGATCCGTTTTCACAGTCGATTATGTCTGTCTCCGCTGCAATGCCTTCTTCGAGAGCGGCGGCGGCGAGGAAGGGCTTGAAGATTGAACCCGGATCAAAGACATCAGTCACCGCTCTGTTTCTGAAGGTATCCTGTGAATACCTGGAAAAGGCATTGGGATTGAACTGAGGCATATTTGCCATGGCCAGAACTCCGCCTGTACGGGGATCCATTACTATGACTGTTCCCCCCTTCGCATCTGTCTTTTTCACGGCATCTTTCAGCTGTGCCTCGATTATATATTGTATCTTGTTGTCAATGGTAAGGAGAAGATTACTGGCTCCGTTATCACCAATAGCTCTCCCCTGACCTTTTTGGTAGATTCTGTTCCCCCGGGCATCCCTTTTCCACAGGGCCTTGTCTGGCACATTTTTCAGAAAGCTGTCGTACTCCAGTTCAAGACCCTCAAGCCCATTGGAATCAAACCCTGAAAAACCTATAAGATGAGAAGCCAGCTCTTTATGAGGATAGAATCGTTTCGGTTCTTTTATCAAGTGTATCCCTTTTAAATTCAGCGCGCTGATTCGTTTCGCCTGGTCGGGAGATATCTGTCTGGCAATCCAGCTAAAATTTCTCCCCCTCGAGAGACGGTTTATTATTTCCTTCTTTTTCACATAAAGTGCGGAAGAGAGTTTCGCAGATATTTTGCCCGGATCTTCTATTCCCGAAGGATCTGCATAAACAGAATCAACAAGAATTGTCGCCGCCAATTCCTGTCCATTTCTATCGATAATAGCTCCTCTCTCGATTTGAAGCGCCAGTTTTTTTGTATGCTGCCTGTCTGCTATGGATTTGAGTGCCTGCCCCGACATTATCTGAAGCTGGTAGGCTCTTGATATAAGCGCAATCATCAGTATAAGGGAAAACCCCAGAATTGTAGCAAGCCTGAATCTCAACCATTTTTTTGATTTTTCATTCATCTTATAAAAACCAACTGATCTTTTTCAGGATAAGTCATATTAATCTTTGTACGGGCTATTTTCTCAATACGCTCAGACGATTTCAGAGTTGCCCTCTCTAACTTTAATCGCCCGTTTTCCTCCATGAGGGCCTCTCTCCTCGACATCTCACTGGCTATTTCATAATTAAGTCTCGTTATTTTTATATTAAACCACACATAGATCAGGGCTATCACCATAAAAACCAGCAAAATAAAGATAAAATGAGACAGTTTGGGTCTAAAACTCCATCCAGTTCCCGTCGATTTCATTTCTCAAATCCTCTTTGCTGTTCTCAACTTGGCGCTCCTGGCCCTCGGATTTACAATGGTTTCTTCTTCAGATGGCGTAACCGGTTTCCTCGTTAATACTTTTAACCTCGCCTCACGACCACATGCACAGAGGGGAATATCGGGGGCGCAAATACATCCTTTCTCCCATGAACGATACGCATTCTTTACAACCCGGTCCTCTAAAGAATGAAAAGATATGACAGAAATCCTTCCGCCGGGATTCAGCACGTCAATACCGTCTTCAATGGCCTTACGCAGATGCGCCAACTCATCATTAACAGCAATTCTAATGGCCTGGAATGTCCTGGTAGCAGGATGTATTTTTCCCCTCTTGGAATTTTCGTGTATGGTGCCCAGAATGATTCGAGAAAGTTCTCCTGTCGTCTTGATGGGAGATACCTTTCGTCTTGCCAGGATAGCACTTACAATCTTGGCGTATCTCATCTCTTCGCCGTACTCCCTTATAATTTCTCTTAATCTGGCCCCTGTAAACCCGTTTACGATATCTGAGGCAGTGAGATCACCTCCCTGGTTCATTCTCATGTCGAGGGGCGCGTCAAGTGAAAAACTGAATCCCCGCTCTGCCATTTCGAGCTGATGCGATGATACGCCCAAATCAAGTAGAATTCCGTCAACCTTCTCTATTCCCAGATCCGTAAGGATAGTCTTCAGTTCCGAGTAATTTCCCTGTACCAGAAATTTTCTGTCACCAAAAATACTGAGTCTCTCACGGGACTCACGCAAAGCATCATCGTCTAGGTCTATTCCTACAAGGATTCCGTCAGGAGCCGTTCTTGCAAGTATCTCAGACGCGTGCCCGCCTCCCCCCAAGGTTCCATCCAGATACACACCTCCCGGCCTGCAGTCCAAGGAAGCAACTGTCTCCTTGAGCATGACCGGTCTGTGAAATGACGGTTCCATTATATCTCCAGTAAATCTGCGGCAGTATCAATAAAGCTGTCAGAATTTTCAGATGTTGTTTTCAGATTCTCTTCGAACTCTTCCCTGTTCCAAATTTCTATCGTTTTGACCATTCCCGCCAAGACGATATCCCTCTCAAGTTTTGCGCGTTGCCTGAGAGAGGGAGGAATAAGGATCCTCCACTGCGAATCTAAGGTGCAATCAACGGCACCGGACATGAAATATCGCTGGAATGCTCTTATTTCTTTTTTCAGGATGGAATGTTGCTTAGCCTTCTCTTCAATTACCCTCCATTCTTGATATGGAAGAGCAAGCAGGTAATTATCGAGGCTTGTTACAACTAATCGTTTATCGTCTTTTTCCTTAAATACTTCGCGGAGTTTTGCGGGCAATATTATCCGCCCCTTTTCATCAATCGTATGATAGTATTGACCCCTGAAGACAGACAATTTTCTCTACCCCCTCCACTATAATCCACTTCACTCCACTTTATCGCGACTATAAAGGTGTAAAATCACTTTGTCAAGAAAAAATTTAGCTATT
>JAFGPZ010000183.1 GCA_016935935.1 Deltaproteobacteria bacterium | reverse complement strand
CCGGCAAATTTCAGATGGGCGCCAAAATGACCGCCGATATTTGCGTCTGCCCAGAATCCCGTCAGGGGAGATCTCGTCGCGCATACCCATCGGGCGACGCCATTCAGCTTCATGCCGGTAAGCGGGCCAGTCATAATAACAAAGGGATTGTCCGCGTCCAGAGCATCAAAGCGAGTATTTCCCTCTATAAGGTCGAGGTATATGTTCGCTGCGAAACCGGTACCTCCCAGATTTTTGCGAAGAAAGGCGCCAGCTAAAGAGGATGTTTTTATTGTATTCGATGTTAGATCTACAGAGAGTATCTTCCCGGCATATCCGTACATTAGAGACCTCTAACCCCGATAAACGGAACAAATTCATTAAAGTATGTGCTTTCTGTCAGAAAGCACATACTAACTTACTAATAGATGTTGTATTCTCCGAAGCCATATTCCTCCAGATACTTGGGGTACATGGCGTAGGTCGGTTTGATGGCGGGAAGGAGCTTAAGTATCTTGGGAATGGGCCCCTTTGCCTTCATCTGTCCTCTTGTCAGGGCTGCCGTCAGGTTGACCTTTCCAAACCAGAATTTATGGGCGATATCGGAAGACATCCACATATTCACTTCTGCTTTAGTTTCCGTATCACCTGAGATTACTTTAACTTTATCGCCGGAACAATCGACGACAAGAACAACATCAGGGTCGGTATAGGTAAAGCGTATAATCAGTTTAGAGGCCAGAAGCTTTTCTGCAACCTCCGGTGTTTCGCTCACCAGTTCGAAAAATCCTCCCAGCACCTTTTCAAATGTTTCGGAATCTTTAAAGAGTCCCATAGCTTTCTCCTTTGTCATCAATATGCGTTTTTCAGATGAACCAGCAGGTCTTCTGCCGTCATCTCGCGTGGGTTATAGAAACTGCTTCCATCTTCGATGGTCATCTCGGCAATATGAGGCAGTGATTCGGCGGTAACGCCTGCATCACGCAGCCGTATGGGGAGTACACCCAATTCATTCAAGTGAGAGGTTAGGCTTCGTACCGCATCGATTGCCTTTCTCGCCCCATCGTCTATTGAGAGACCCGCTGTTTCTATCCCCATGAGGGATGCCATTTTCCCAAATTTTTCCTTTCCCTCTTCGAAATTGTATTCCATGCCGTGCGGCAGAAGGATGGCGTTGGCGACTCCATGGGGAACACGGAAATGGGCGCCCACGGTATGTGCCATGGCATGTACACAGCCGACCATGGAATGACTGAAGGCGATGCCGGCCATATTGGCCGCTATGAGCATGGCGCCCCGTGTTTCTATGTTGCTGCCGTCCCTCACCACCGCAACAAGGTTTTTGAATATCAGTTCGATAGCCCCAAAGGCAAGTATGTCTGACAGGGGAGATGCGTCTATATCGATAGACGCCTCTATGGCATGGGTGAGCGCATCCATGCCGGTCGATGCTGTCAACCCGGGAGGAAGGGTAAGCGTCATCTCCGGATCGAGGACGGCTATGCTGGGGAGAAGATACTTATCGGAGAAGGAAAGCTTTGTTTTATTTTCTCTGTCGTATATGACGGCGACAAGGGTACACTCACTTCCCGTGCCTGCCGTTGTGGGTATGACAATGAGAGGTTTGAGCGGTCGTGTCAGCGTCCCCGCTCCCGAATAATCTTTCACCAGGTCCCCCCCTTCGGTGAAGATGACATTTGCACCCTTTGCCGTATCGATAACACTACCGCCACCTAGTGCTATAAGACCCTGGGCACCCGATTTTTTTGCTCTCTCTGCAACTTCTGTTACGATGGCGACTTCTGAATCCTGGCTCACATCAAAAAAGGCGCCACATATATCTATCCCGCCAGAGATCAGTCCTTCAGTGACCCCTTCGACAAGACCTGCCTCCTGAATGGTTCTGTCTGATACAATGAAATATTTTGTAACACCCAGAGACGCGCATTCCGTCGAAAGATCCCGGGCCAGTCCTGCGCCATAGACTACTCTGGTAGGATTGTAAAACTGAAAAAATTCGGGCAATGACATTGCGACTCCTTTTGTAAACAACATATAGAGTGACATTGATACCAGTTTAGAGCTTGTATCCAGTAATATAATACAGTGCTGTAATTATGTGAAGATAATTCTTTAAAAAACGTTATCTCGATCTTGTCGTTTTACTTTTGTTTTTCAGGGTGTAAAGGAAAGCGATGTCGCCTTTTTCCCCTTCATCCTCTTTTCCGGAAGTCTTATCTTCAGAATGCATGGATATCTCTTAGGGTCTGTTCTGACAGCAGGAACATCAGGGTTAATGATAATCATGACTTAATTCGATCCGATGTCAATCGTTTTGCGTTTATAGAAAGTATGCCATGTATTTTTTCCTTGACTCGAAGCTGAATTTTATAATATGTAGCCACAACAAATGTAATAATAATACCAGATACGGATGGATGTGTGGAAGAGGGGTGAAAATCCTCCGCTGCCCCGCAGCCGTAAAGGGAACGAAAGCCCAGAGAGTCACTGTTATGGGTAACACCATGATGGGAAGGCGGGTAAGTAGGTGGCCCTAAGCCGGAAGACCTGTTCATCTGAGATTCCTCGTGGGAGGTGATTCAATGAAAATCCCTTTTTTTGAATCCGCACAATTAAATATCCGCCTGGGCAATAGTGATAATAAACAGGGCACTTATGCCGGGTAGTAGTGTATGGATAGATCACCATTAACCCCCTCCAGGGTAATAAAAATTACTATTTTGCTGGCTGTGATTCTTGTCGTGGTCATGGTCGGGGCGACCCTTTTCGGTTCGGCCAGAATCGGTATGATGCAAGGGCTTAAGGGGCTCTTCTCGGGCTTGTTCGGTGACCTTTCCATACTGAAACCATCGGAAAAGACGATTCTCTTTTCCATACGTCTTCCTCGCGTAATATTCGCCGGACTTGTCGGCGCTGCCCTTTCCTCTGCCGGTGTCGTCTTCCAGGCCCTCCTCAGAAACCCGCTGGCAGAACCCTATATCCTGGGTATTTCGGGGGGAGCGGCTGTCGGAGCAATTATCAGTATTGTGGCCATAAGTTCACTGCCATTCTGTGTTCCCTTTCTGGCCTTTCTGGGAGCGATTTTTACCGTCGTTATTGTCTTTGTTATCGGGGGGACGGGAAAGGGGCTCAACTCGAACACGCTACTTCTTGCCGGTGTCATAATAAACGCCTTTTTTTCTGCCATTATCATGTTTCTTGTATCCATAAGCGGCAGCGCCGATCTGCACACCATAACGTTCTGGCTGATGGGAGACCTCAGCATGGTAAGCCCCGGAGAGATTATGCTGGGAGGCATATTCCTCGTTGTGGGATTTTTCATTGTTTATACTCACGCCCGGACCCTTAATATGATAGTTATGGGGGAGGAGACGGCACTGCAACTCGGGATAAATGTAGAGAGAGCGAAAGTCACTCTTTTCCTTGCTAGCTCCGTTATGACCGCCGTGGCAGTGGCATTCAGCGGGATCATAGGTTTTGTCGGTCTGATCATTCCTCATATTATGAGGATGTTGCTCGGTTCGGACCACCGGCTTCTGTTGCCCGCGACCTTCCTTTTCGGAGCCTCTTTTTTGATTATAGCCGATACAATAGCGAGAACAATCGTGCCCTACACGGAATTGCCCGTCGGTGTCATTACGGCTATCTGTGGCGCCCCTTATTTCATTTATCTGCTGAGAAGGAGGGCTGTCTGATTCATGTTTGCCGTGGAGTGCGAGAATATCAGATTCAGATATCAAGATGAGTGGATTCTTAAGGATCTGTCCTTCAATGGAACTGAAGGGGAGTTCTTCGGGATAATAGGACCCAATGGTTCGGGTAAGACCACACTCCTCAAGATAGTGGACGGTATTTTGAATCTTGAAAAGGGATCTGTTCGCATCGGCAAGACCGACATAAATAAGATGAAAAGAAACGATTTTGCGAAGATTGTGGCGATGGTTCCCCAGGATTCGCCCATGATTTTCCCTTTTACTGTCCATGAAGTCGTCTTAATGGGAAGGGCACCGCATTTAGGACGGCTGATGTTTGAGAGAAAGGGCGACTTAGCAATTTCTCAGAAAGCAATGGAATTGACGGATACGCTTTCTTTGAGGGGAAGAAATATAAATGAACTGAGCGGTGGTGAACGGCAGAGGGTTCTGATAGCCAGGGCATTGGCTCAGGAACCAGGCGTTATACTTCTGGACGAATCGACGGCCTACCTGGACATAAAACATCAGGTGGCCTTCTTTGATCTCATACGAGCACTGAACAGGAAAGAGGGGTTAACCGTCATTGCCGTAACCCATGATATAAATCTGGCGTCTCTCTTTTGTGACAGGATCATGCTTTTAAAGAAAGGATGCATTCACTCCATCGGAACGCCTGATGAGGTAATTACAAAAACCAATATTGAGGAGGTTTATGAAACAGATGTATTCGTGGATTGCAATCCGCAAACCGGATTGCCAAGAGTAACATTGTTGGCATCCAGTCTGTCGGATCGAGGAAGCCGGTCGAATGCCGGCGCTGCCCCGCAACTGTAGGCGGAACGAACCCCACTTTAATGCCACTGATTCTCTAAAAAGGGAGTTGGGAAGGCGTGGAAAGTAGGTGTTGCCGCAAGCCAGGAGACTTATCTGACGGATAACATAACATTCCCAACGGAGGGGGAAGGAGGTTACTATGATAAGAAGAGAGAACAAAGCTCCGCCTTCATGAGTGTGATAACGCAACGAAAGGCCAGGAAGATTGAAATCAGTACCACACTGTAATTGCGAATTCGCCTTCGGCGGATGAAGCAATCTCACACTCATAAGGAGGAATAGAAAATGAAGAAGTTGCTGAGTTTTATTGGTGCGTTATTTTTGTGCACATTTCTAATTGTACCTGCATCTATTTCTGCGCAGGAAGTGGATGCTGTCGTAACACTGGAAGAAACAGTCGTAACGGCAAGCAGAATAGAAGAATTCTTAAAATATTCACCAGACTCCATTACTGTTGTTACCGAGAAGGAGATTCAAGAAAAGGGAAAACAGACGGTAATCGATGTATTAAAGGACATTCCCGGAATTTCCATTGCTCAATATGGAACGCCAGGCGGCTCTTCGTCGATCTATATGCGGGGGACAAATAATGCTCATACCCTGATTATGATCGATGGTATGCGCGTTGGTGATCCTATGGCTACAGATGGGAAAATGAGCATAACAGACCTGTCCACGGATAACATTGAAAAGATAGAGGTTGTTCGCGGAGCGCAGAGCGTCCTTTATGGGTCTGATGCCATTGGCGGTGTTGTCAATATAATTACCAAAAAAGGTAAGGGAAAGCCTAAGTTTTATCTATCTTCCGAAGGGGGATCATTCGAGACATTCAGGGAAAAGGTTGGTGTCAGCGGGTCAAATGATAAGATTAACTATGCCGCATCTGTGTCACGTTTGGATACAAAGCGTGTGTCCAGGGCGGAGGAAGATCTGGGAAACACCGAGAGGGATTATTACCATGACACGAATATCTCCGCACGAATTGATGGGCGAATCAGCGAAACAGTAGGGATTGGCTTTTCAGTACGTCACTCCGAATCAAAAATGGATTTAGACGATACATCATGGACACCTCCCTATGCTCCCGTAGATGCCGACAAGATTCAGGATACGGATATTACCAGTGTTGCCACAAACTTCGACCAGGATCTTTTTGGCTGGTGGCAGCATATCATCAAGTTTGGAGTTACAGAAACCAAAAGAGAATATACCAAAGATGGAACTTTTGATGATCTCTATAATGGAACGATTAAGGCCGCATCCTGGCAGCATAATTTTTTTATAGGAGAAATTGATACTGTTACAGCCGGGTTCGATTATCAGGAAGAGGATGGGGACAGTCAGAGTACATGGAGTAGCATCGCAAACAAAAGTGTCAACACCGAGAGTTTCTTTGTCCAGAACAAGCTGACACCGTTTAAAGGATTTTCGTTTACCCTTGGCGCCCGCCACGATGATCATCAGACATTCGGCGGCGAGGATACATATAAGGGCGCGATCGCCTATTTCTATGAGAAAACAGGAACCAAGCTAAGGGGAAGCTATGGCACAGGTTTTCACGCACCCTCTCTCTATCAACTTTATTCAAGTTATGGGGATGTTAATCTAAAACCTGAAGAGAGTGACAGTTTCGATGCAGGTATAGACCAGGAATTTTTTGGTAAAAAGGTATTGCTGTCTGTAACCTACTTTCGTACTGAAATCGACGATTTGATTGAGTGGAATTGGGGCACCTCAAAGTATTACAATGTTGGTAAGGTCAAAACTGAAGGTTGGGAGAGCGGTATTTCTGTCAAGCCTTTTACGTGGCTGAGCTTCGATTTTAATTACACCTACACAAAGGCAACAAATGAGACTGACGGTGATTCAAATAATGGCAAATATCTGACGTACCGCCCGAAACATGCCGGGGGTGTCTCAATAAATATCAAACCCCTGGAGAAGCTGAATGTGAATCTCAACGCACAATACGCGGGGAAGCGTTACTGTAATACTGACAACACCTCGGAAATGGACGACTATACACTCTACAATCTTGCAGCGTCATATGATTTGACGGATTGGTTCCAGTTTTTCGGAAGAGTGGAAAACCTGACGGATGAGAATTATCAGTCCATATATCAGTATGGCGAGCCAGGTATCGGATTTTATGGCGGTGTCAAGGTGTCTTTTTAACAGTGGAAAGCGAACTTGCAGCACGCAGTAACAATTGATATATCTGTTAGACTAAAGATCTCCTTTCCATAACAATCGAAGTTCTCCGTGCCTTACCGCGGGGGACTTCGATTGGGAAAATGGTTTTTTACGCTCGAAAGAGCAATAAGGCAAAAAATTATCGGAGGGAATAATGAAAGGATATGTGCAGGTCTATACGGGGGACGGGAAGGGAAAGACTACGGCGGCTCTTGGGCTGGCTTTACGCGCGTCAGGTGCAGGACTACGAGTCTATATTGCACAGTTTGTCAAAGGTATGGATTACAGTGAACTTGCGGCCATGGAAAAACTGTCCGGGTCAGTTACAATAAAACAATATGGCCGGGATTGCTTCATCTATAAGGATCCAGAGAAGGAAGACATTGAGGCTGCACAAAATGGTCTGAGAGAGGTCAGGGAGATCATGAGTTCGGGGGAATATCAGGTGATCATTCTCGATGAAGCCAATATTGCAACCTATTACAACCTCTTTTCCGTCGATGATCTCCTTGATTTTATCAAGGCAAAGCCGGAAAATGTGGAACTGGTTATCACCGGCAGAAAGGCAGATCCGCGTATTATTGAGGAGGCAGATCTGGTGACGGAGATGAAGGAGGTCAAACATTACTATGAGAAGGGCGTTCAGGCACGCGAGGGGATAGAAAAGTGAGTGGAAGAGAAACAGAAGACCTGTTCGTATTTACTGAGCATAAATGAATGAGGCGTATTTTTACTGTAAGATTTGAGGAGGCGTAACTCCATGGGACAAAACCCGAAACCCGATGCCTTTGTTTCCTGGAGCGGTGGAAAGGATGCGGCGCTTGCCTGCTCCCGGGTAATGGGCGATTATCGAATAACATGCCTCCTGAACATGGTTGACGAAGATGACCGGTTTTCACGGTCACATGGCATCAGGACAGATATCGTTAAATTACAGGGGAAGGCGATGGGCGTACCCGTCGTTCAACGCCGCTGTTCCTGGGAGACATACGAGGCGGAATTCAAGAAGGCACTGTCTACTCTGAAAGGCAGTGGGATTGAAGCCGGAATATTTGGAGACATAGATCTGGAAGAGCACAGGGAATGGGAGGAATCGATTTGCGAAGAGTCGGGATTGGAGGCCGTCTTACCACTCTGGGGAGAGACCAGAAGAAGAATCCTTCTGGAGGAATTTATAGCAAAAGGGTTTGAAGCCATTGTTGTTGCAACAAAAGAAGAACTATTGGGTCCTGAATGGCTGGGGCGCAGTATTGATCGCGATTTTGTAAGGGACATTTCAAGAGTCGAGGGGGTGGATAGTTCCGGCGAAAAGGGGGAATATCATACACTTGTCCTGTCGGGTCCCCTGTTCAAGAAAAGGATGCGCATTGTGAAATCTGAAATAGTGACCCACAATCAGCACTGCTTTCTCGATATTGTGGAATGTACATTGGCGGAAGGGAAAGCCTTCTAGGAAAAGGGTTTGTTCCACAGGAAAAACTTAGTATTCAGGATCTGTCATGACACCGGTAACATTACTGGGAGCATATATAACCGATATAATAATTGGTGATCCTCGGTGGTTCCCGCATCCGGTGGTTATCATTGGGAGATTCACTCGATTTCTGGAGGACAGGCTTCGTCGTAGTTCTCACTTTGATGAAAAGGTGGGTGGAGTGATACTGTGGTTTTCAGTCGTTCCTGCCACTTTTTTTGTTACCTGGGGTATAGCCGAGGCGTCTTTCTTTATAAATTTTCTATTTGGTGCGGTTGTAACCGTTCTGCTTGCCTCTTTTACTCTGGCCACACGATCTCTATTTGATGAGAGCAGGGTTGTGATAGCGGCATTGAACAGTGGAAATATTGTGAAAGCAAGGGAAAAACTCTCCATGATTGTAGGGAGAGATACGGTAAATCTCGATGAAGATGCGATCCTTCGAGCCGTTATCGAAACGGTGTCAGAAAACCTCTCAGATGGTATTATCGCCCCCATGTTTTACCTGACCATCGGCGGCGTCCCCCTTGCCATGACCTATAAGGCGGTCAATACACTGGACTCAATGGTTGGATATAAAAATGATCGCTACCGGGATATGGGCTGGTTTTCCGCCAGAATGGACGACATATTAAACTGGATACCGGCGAGGCTGACAGGGATCATAATAGTAGCTGCCTCTTTCATCCTGAGACTAGACTGGAGGAATTCCTGGAAGATAATGCGGAGAGATGGCAGGAATCACACGAGCCCCAACAGCGGCATACCGGAAGCCGCGGTGGCCGGTTCCCTTTCGATACAGATTGGCGGTGAAAACACCTATTGGGGAGAGATAGTCAGAAAACCCACAATCGGTGACAGTATCAAACCGGGCGAGGTTATAGATGTGGAAAAAGTATGGAGAATCATGTTCCTGTCATCGCTCCTGATGTGCCTTGTCAGCACATGTATTCTATGGATGGTGGCAAGATGAAAGAGAATCACGGCGGGAACGTGAAGAACATTTCCAGAATATATGGAATCAGCAAGGAAAAGATTATCGATTTCAGCGCCAGTATCAATCCCCTGGGATGTCCACCCGGTCTGCGTGAAGCCATTATAGAGGATTTCGATTCCGTCTTACACTATCCCGATTGTGATTCCTTCGATCTCGTTGAAGGATTGTCGGAATATCACGATATCGGCCATGAGTGCATCCTTGCGGGAAATGGCTCAACCGAGTTTATCTACTGGATACCCATGATATTCAGGCCGAGAAGGGCCCTCATTGTCAGTCCCGCTTTCAGCGAATATGAACGAGCCCTTGCCGTGATGGGAACTGACGTGTCATATTTTCGGGCCGATGAAAAAAATAGTTTCTCCGTAGACATTGATGACCTGTGCAAATGTGTGGCCGATGATTTTGATATAATTTATTTCTGCAATCCGGCAAATCCGACAGGTGTCCTTACCCCGCGAGAGGAACTTCGTCGCGTCGCACAAAGCGCCGGAGAAACAGGGGCATTGCTGGTTGTTGATGAAGCTTTTATAGATTTCGTAGAGGAGGAGTCGTTCAAGAGAGAGATTCACAGGTCTTCTCATGTGATAATTTTGAGATCGATGACGAAATTTTTTGCCATTCCGGGACTGAGACTTGGCTATATAATGGCTTCCCCGTCTGTAATTGCAAAAATCGAGGAGCATAGACTTCCCTGGACGGTGAACTCGCTTCTGCAGGGAGCGGCTGTCAAGACCCTGTTCGACACAGATTACATAAGGGAAACAAGAAAATATATAATGATCGAGAGGGAATATTTAAAAGATGCCCTCAACCTAATTCCCGGTCTTCGTGTGTTTAAAAGCAGTGCAAACTACCTCCTGGTATCAATAGATGGCCAAATGGGACTGAATGCCCCAGAACTGAGGAAACGATTGATTCCCGAAGGAATAGTGATCCGAGATTGCAGCAATTTTCAGGATATGGGAGATCTGTATTTTCGCGTTGCCGTGAAGACTCATGAGCAAAACCGGGTGCTGGTCGAAAGTCTTCGGCATAATATGAGATAACATCAAAAAGGGGTATGAGATGATCATCTTTGTAACAGGCGGGGCCAGGGGTGGCAAGAGCAATTTTGCCCAGGATCTGGCGGAGAAACTGGAAGGCAGGAGGCTGTTCCTGGCCACTGCGCAAGCCCTTGATGATGAGATGCGCCAGAGGATTGAAAAACACCAGGAACAGAGGGGAAACCGGTGGGATACTCTTGAGGAGCCGATCCATCTTGGAAAGTCGCTGATGTCAGCGGCGAGCTCATATGATACGGTACTTGTGGATTGTTTTACGGTCTGGATGTCCAACCTTCTTCTTGAATATCCGAATCAGGATGGGAAGATATCAAAAATTGTGGATGATTTCTTTTCGAGTATAGATGAATTTAAAGGAACAGTCCTGATCGTTTCTAATGAGGTTGGAATGGGGATAGTCCCTGAAAATAAATTGGCACGGCAATACCGAGACCAGCTTGGTTTCCTCAATCAGAGGATAGCGAGGAGGGCGGACGAAGTGTACCTGCTTTGTTCCGGTATTCCCCTCAAAATAAAATAGGAGCATAGGGTGAAAGATTTACAAAGAATTATACAAAGTATACAGCCACTCAGTGAGGATTACATGAAGCGCGCGCAGGACAGGCTGGACAACCTTACCAAACCGGTCGGAAGTTTGGGCAGGCTTGAAAAAATCGCCCGTCAATATGCCGCCATTCGAGAAGATTTGACCCCGTCAATAAAGAGAAAAATGATCGTTACCTTTGCCGGAGATCATGGAGTTGTTGAAGCAGGTGTGAGCGCCTATCCGAAAGAAGTGACCGTCCAGATGGTTTTGAACATGCTTGCAGGCGGGGCCGCTGTCAATGTTCTTGCCCGGCATGTCGGTGCGGATGTAATGGTTGTCGACATTGGCGTCGATCATGATTTTGAACCGCACGAGGGATTTCACAGCAGAAAGGTGGGTTATGGAACGCGCAACTTTACCGAGGGTCCAGCCATGTCATATTCAGAGGCCCTGCAATCCATCAAAGCGGGCATAGATCTGGTTGCAGACCTTGCGGAAAAGGGTGTCGATATAATCGGCACTGGAGAAATGGGAATTGGTAATACAACCCCGTCGAGCGCCATATTGTCTGTCATGGCAGGTATCGCTCCCGGGGAAATCACAGGCACGGGGACGGGTATAGATGATAAAACACTCAGAAATAAAATCGATAGTATAGAAAGGGCCATAGACGTCAACCGACCCGATTCGGCAGATCCCGTCGATGTCCTTGCCAAGGTAGGGGGATATGAGATTGGCGGTATAGCCGGTCTCATCATCGGAGGGGCCGCTCACAGGATTCCCGTGATCGTCGATGGTTTTATTTCAACTGCTGGAGCACTGGTTGCCGTTGCATTGAATCCGACTATAAATGACTATCTCTTTTACTCCCACCTTTCCGCAGAGGTGGGGCACAGGAAGATGCTCCAACATCTGGGAAGGGAACCAATCATGGATCTGGATCTGAGACTGGGAGAAGGAACCGGTGCTGCCGTGGCGATGTCCCTCATAGAGGCCGCAGTGAAAGTTATGAATGAAATGGCAACCTTTGAATCGGCAGGGGTAAACAGGAATATCGAGCAATGAAGGGATTTGTGACTGCGCTGCAGTTTCTTACCATCATAAGGGTTTCTAAGAATCATGAGATGACGGGAAATCAACTGGGCCACTCTATGGCCTGGTTCCCGCTCGTCGGTCTCTTGATTGGTTTGATACTGGCAGGCGTCAGGTCACTATTGATTCTTGTTCTTCCCCATTCTCTGGCAGACGTGCTGGCAATCGTGACACTGGCAGTTGTGGCAGGCGCACTGCACCTGGATGGCTTTGCCGATACCGTTGACGGTTTGGCTGGCGGTAAAGACAGGGAAAGGATTCTAGCCATCATGAAGGACAGCCGAATCGGTTCATTCGCAGTAACCGGCCTGGCACTTTTGTTGTTGTTAAAGGTTTTTGCCCTCGTGGGTGTGCCTGAAGGCATAAAGAACAGGACCCTGATCGTCGTGCCCGTTTTAGGGAGATGGTCTACTGTTCAACTGGCATCCTTCTTTAACTACGCAAGGTCTGGTCAGGGAACGGCGCAGGACTTTATTCGATATGCGGGGAAAACAGAATACATCATTTCGACGATATTGACTGCGCTGATCGTTATTGCCTTATTCTTTCTGAAGGGAGTGATGATTGTGCTTGTAGCGGCGTTCTTCACATTTCTCTTCGGTTTCTATTTTAAGAGGCGCATCGGAGGGGTAACGGGAGATATCATGGGTGCATCCTGCGAACTCAATGAGGTTATGTGTCTCCTGCTGATTTGCGGGCTTTTCACATAAATTGGAAATGGGTACGGAAGCATTGAAAAGGTATTTACGTTTTAAAAAGGCTATTGCGGGATAGCAGTTAAATTTAATTGAAAGAGTGAGAAATATTGAATTCATATACACGGATATATCTTATCAGGCATGGTCAGGTGATAAATTCCCTGATCGGAGCATACAACGGCCATAATGATGTGGAGCTAAGTGATCTGGGTGTCAGGCAGATGGAAGGAGTAGGCGAAAGACTTCGGCACGAACCGGTGAATGTTGTCTATTGCAGTGATTTGATTCGGTCCAGAAAGGGTGCTGAAATAATTGGGCGTGACCATAACCTTGTTCCAATAGTGGATATTAATTTCAGGGAAATGAATTTCGGTCTCTGGGAAGGACTGACATTTACCGAAATATCGGAGCAATTTCCAGATGAACTGAAGCTGTGGAATAAGGCGTCTATCAATTATGCGCCTCCGGAAGGGGAGAATGTATCAGATTTAAGAGAAAGAGTTGTCCCAGCGTTAAGACAGATTGTAACGCGCCATCATGGCCAGGCGATAACACTTGTTGCGCACGGAGGGGTCAATCGTGTCATACTTGCCGACGCGATGAATCTTTCACTGAAAGACATATACTCCATGGAACAGGATTATGGGTGTATTAATATTATAGATTATTTCCAGGATCTCGCCGTCGTCAAGCTGATGAACGGCGGTATAAATAAGGATCGCCAGTCATGGGCATAGAGAACCTGATAAGGAAAATGACGGCATTGTCGGTTGTTTTGCTGGCATTTTTTTTCTTGCCTGCAGTGAGCTATGCCGCCATGTACATAGACGAAATAGGACGAAATGTTGACATAGGGGAAAATCCAAAAAGGATTGTATCGCTGGCACCCAACATAACTGAAACGCTTTTCGCCCTTGGTCTGGAGAAAGAGATCGTTGGTGTCACCGTCTTCAGCAATTATCCCGAAGCCGCCCGGGAAAAGGCAAGGATTGGAAGTTTTGTCAATATTTCCCTTGAGAAGATTGTTGCCTTGAGTCCCGAACTCGTAATTGCGACGGCGAACGGGAATAGGAAGAAAAGCATACTTAAGCTGGCAGAAGTGGGTATTCCTGTCTATGTAATCTCACCTGAAGGATTTGAAGACATATTCAAAACTATAATGAATATAGGAAGAATCACGGGAAGGGCAGATGAGGCCACAATTCTCGTTGATAATCTTCGGCAAAGGGTTGACAGAGTTCGTTTACTGACAAGGAATTTGAAAAAGCCGCGAGTCTTTTTCCAGATAGGTATCGATCCCATAGTTTCTGTCGGAAGAAATACGATTCATAGCAGATTGATAACCCTTGCAGGTGGAATAAATATTTTTGGAGATGTCGAAATTGAATACCCCCGCACCTCAATCGAAAAGGTCATCATGAAAAGACCCGATGTCATCATCATATCATCCATGAAGCGTGGAGGAAAATTTGATCAGGAGAAGAATAAATGGAACGTGTGGAAAGACATTCCCGCGGTGAATAGCGACAGGATTCATGTAATAGATAGTGACTTGACGGACCATTTTTCGACCAGAATTGTGGATGGGTTGGAAGAACTGTTTAGACTAATACATCAGGGAACTGATAATTGACGGTTTCGTAAAAAGCTCGACATACCACTTAACCGTCACTCCCGCGCAGAGACTGTGTCGTAATAGGGTGAAATGTCATTCCGAACGAATGTGAGGAATCTTAACATATTAAATTCATTAAGCATTAAGATTTCTCGCT
>JAFGPZ010000182.1 GCA_016935935.1 Deltaproteobacteria bacterium | reverse complement strand
CTTGCCCTTGAGGCACTGCGATGCGGACTCAGAGGAGACACCCTGAAGAAGGCATGGGAAGCCAATAAAGACTGGGTAAAGTAAGTTAACTAACATTTTTCTGTAAGCTGTTCTGCCCCTGGGTATGTAAAAGTCGCATGCCAGGGGCAGAAAGGCATATAAACTTATTGTTGGCTGTCTGGTTTTTAATAGACTATCAACAGACAAAACAATGGAAGGGTTTTAAATAATGAAAAGTGATTGTCCAACTAAGCTAACCACTATGAAGGAAGCGGTATCTTCTTACATCAAGGAAGGGTGCCATATCGGATTTGGTGGATTTTCACTCTGTCGCAACGCAATGGCAGTTTCCCATGAGATCATTCGGCAGGGGATCGGCAACCTACACATTTCCAGTGTTAATCCGGCTTTTGCCGTGGACATATTGATAGGGGCAGGTCTGGTTTCGGTGGTAGAGTCGGGCTGTCTGAATATGGAACGGATAGGATTGCCCCGAAATTTCTGCCGGGCTGTGGAACAGGGAAAGATCAAGTCGGAGGATTACGAGCATTTGGGAATGACATTGCGGTACCTGGCAGGTTCTCTGGGCCTTACATTTATTCCCACCAGATCTTCGCTTGGGTCTGATATTACTCAGTTTACCATGATACCGGACAAGAAGAAGCTGGATGAAGGAACCTGTCCCTTTACAGGCAAAAAATATGTTCTGCTACCTTCCTGTACTCCGGATGTTGCCATCATCCATGTCACCAGGGCCGATGAACAGGGCAACTCTCAGATTGATGGATCGATTTTTTCAGACGAATACATTGCCAAGGCCTCGCAAAAGATCGTAATAGTGGCCGAACAGATAGTACCCACGGAAGCCATACGAACCAATCCCCAGGATACGGTTATACCGGCCTACCGTGTCAACGCCGTGGTGCATCAGCCTCACGGGGCCTATCCCACATCCGTGCCCGGATTATACGACTATGATTACGAGGCACTGCAGGATTATCAGTCCCATGCCAGAAAACCGGAAACCTTCAAGGAGTATATTGATCGAGTGGTTTACGGGGTCGGTACCTTTGAGGAATATCTGGACAGTGTGTTGCCGTTGGGGCGGGCGCACAAGATAGCCTGTGATGCGAGACTGGGATACTCTCCCTGGGTTGCTGAACTGGTCACAAACGGTGGACACACTGTGGATGCAAAGGATCGTGAGGGGTATACGAAGAACGAGATGATGATTGTGGCAGCGGCTCGCCAGTTCAGGGACGGAGAAGTTGCCATAATCGGCACCGGTTTGCCCATGGCGGCCTGTAAACTTGCCATGTCCACCCACGCCCCCAATCTTGAGTATATTGTGGAAACAGGTATCGGCGGTATTGATCCCCTGCATGCCTGTCTCTCTGTTGCCGATACCAGGTTGCTGGGAGCCGCTCAGCCTACATTTGTACGTAATATACTGGAGTCACTTGGGTTTCTGCTCAGCCGCGGTCTTGCAGACGTGGGATTCCTTGGTGGTGCCCAGATCGACATGTATGGAAACTTGAACGCAACGTCTACCGGGGATTACTTCAAACCTGAAAAGCGCTTTCCGGGGAGCGGCGGTGCCAATGCAATCGCTTCCTGTGCCAAGCGACTGTTGACGATTATCAAACACGAACGTCGTCGTTTTATGGAACGTGTGGAGTATATAACCAGCCCCGGCTTTCTGAGTGGCGGCAATTCTCGCCGGGAGGCAGGTCTGGGCGGCAGTGGACCGGACCGTGTGATTACAGATTTGGCGATCATGGACTTCGAACCAGAGAGCAAACGCATGCGGGTAATTTCCCTCCATCCGGGCGTAACTCGTGAAATGGTGCAGGAAGCCACCGGTTTCGAACTGCTCTTCGCTGATAATCTGGTTGAAACACCTTCGCCCACTGAAACCGAATTATCTATTCTGCGCAGTAAAATCGGGCTGGTATATCTGGGTGGATAAGTGCTGAATCCTGTCCATCCCGGTAATCCCACCCACGATGAGCGGTGACAGCAACAATAACTGGTCATCTGTTTGTTATTCTCCTAAGAATGGGAATGGATGACCGCTGTTTTAATCCAATTTCGTCATTTGAAAAACGGGGCATTTTCACATGCCCCGTTTTCTCGTTAAATCAGTTTCTTTTGCGTGTTATGGGGATGGGGGCATGGCACGCAAATCATTTATCTGCATTAAACTTCGTCCTAATCATTTCTAAGCAATCTCTATGATTATAGTCGGGACCATTCGTTGTAAAATCATTGAATACGATATAACAATAATATTTAGTTATTTATATAATAAAAAAAATTAAAAAAATACTTGACAACGTTTCATAGTAACGTTATCAATCATGCATAAAGTGGTAATTCTAATATGTAAAAAAAGCCTATTTTTATGTCTCAGGTTAAATTCCACGCCGCTTGCGGCGGAGTGGTTTATGAGTTTTTCATTCCCATTATTAATGGGTTGATACTTTTACCATAAAAAAATGCAAGAAGGGAGTGTGTTATGAAGAAAAGATTTTCTGTTTTAACGGTAATGTCAATTTTGGTAATGACTTTTGCCCTCGTAGGTTTTACCGTGGCTGTGGCGGCCGACTATCCCGACAAGCCGATTCGTGTAATGGTACCCTATGATCCAGGCGGAGCGACGGATTTTCAGGTACGCATAGCGACCATGAAGTCTCAGACTTACGTGGGTCAGCCCATGGTAGTCATCAACAAACCCGGAGCCGGCGGCATGGTAGGATGGAACTGGGTTGTAACTTCTGCAGCGAAGGATGGCTATGACCTTTATTCCTACAATCTGCCCCACTTCATTGCACAGTCTATTGCCTTCCCCGACAAGGTCAAGTACAACATCAAAAACTTTGAGCCCATAGGCAACTGGGGAAATGATCCAGCCGCCCTTGTAGTCGCCAAGGACAGCGCCTTTAATTCGGCCAAGGATCTAATTGAATATGCCAAAAAGAATCCGGATAAGGTTACCGTTTCAGGCGCCGGTCTCTATGTGGGGCACCATATCGCGCTCCTTCAGTTGAATAAGGCCTGCGATATCAAGGCAAAGTATATTCCTTACACTGGTGGCGTTCCCGCCTTACTGGGTGTCATTAATGGTGAAGTAATGGCGGGTTTCAATAACACCTCCGATGCATTTCGCAGTAAAGACAGATTGAAGATCCTCGCAATCGCCGATCTGGACAGAGATTCTTTCATTCCCGATGTTCCTACTTTGAAGGAACTGGGCTACGATGTGGATGACACGAGCTGTAACATGAGAGGTCTAGGCGCCCCGGAAGGAACACCTCCCGAAGTTCTGGCGAAACTTTCGGATGCCTTCGTCAAGATGATCAATGACAAGGGAGTCCAGAAACAGCTGAAAGCCACGGGATGCGGTATTAAGATAATAAACCGCGATGATCTCAAGAAGGTCTGGGAGAGGAGAGATGCTTTACTGAGAGATATGCTGGCAGGATTGAAGAAATAGTTGATTTAGGTTGGAGAGGGATAATTCCTCTCCAACCTTTTTTTTGTGTTTGAATCGAGTTTTTCATGAATTGCCTTGTTTATAGGATGATCCGTTCAAGATATATTTTACCGGCGAGGTTTTAGCGTTATGTTTGATGGTTTGACTGGTGTTGTCAGTAACTTGGGGAATCTGTTTACATTCTACAATATGACGGTTTTGATTTTGGGTGTCATAGGCGGAATTATCATGGGGGCACTCCCGGGAGTAAGTCCCACACTGGCCGTTGCTCTGCTGGTACCCTTTACCTTTTATATGGAACCGGCCAGCGGGTTGATTCTCCTGGGTGCTGTGTATACGTCCTCCGTTGCCGGTGGGGCCATATCGGCAATACTTATAAATGTCCCCGGCGCGCCGGCAAATATTGCCACCCTGCTCGACGGTTATCCCATGGCGAGGTCCGGGAAGGCTGAAAAGGCACTCTATACGTGTTTCATAAGTTCCTTCATCGGTGGACTTTTCGGCATGGTTATCATGATACTCCTGACACTGCCCCTCGCGGAATTTGCACTCAAGTTTCGTTCTACAGAGATATTCTGGATTGCCATACTTGGGTTGACTGTGGTTGCCGGTTTAGGAACAGGAAACATGGTAAAGGCCCTAATCTCTGGAACCTTTGGACTCTGGCTCAGCACAATCGGCAGCAACCCGGTAACGGGAGAGTTCCGCTTTGTCTTTCATGATATCCTCATGGGCGGCATCGTCATTGTCCCCGCCCTGATCGGTCTCTTCGCCATACCTCAGGCATTTTCACTGGCAGAATCCTATGGCGCGCAAAAGAAATCATTCAAATTAGAGCGTGAAAAAGGTCTTTTTTTTAAAACCTTCGTTCAGATGATAAAGATGTTTCGAGTTCAGGCTGTCGGCTCCGTTGTGGGTTCGATTATAGGTATAATCCCCGGCGTTGGCGGCCAGGTTGCCGGTATCGTCGCCTATGATCAGGTCAAGAAGATATCCAAACATCCGGATAAATTCGGCACCGGGATTCCCGACGGAGTGGCGGCTGCGGAATCTGCCAATAACGCCATGGTGGGGCCCTCGCTTATTCCACTTCTGACACTTAGTGTGCCCGGCAGTCCAACGGCTGCCGTGCTGCTGGGCGGGCTCCTGATACACGGCATCTTCCCCGGTCCCGACCTCTTCCGTCTACATCCCACCATTGTCCACACATTCATAGGCTCTCTGGTGCTTGCGCAGATCGGAATGTTTATCTTTGGATCCGTAATTGCCCGTTATTCCAACTGGGTCGTCAGGGTTCCCGATATCTATATGTCTGTGTCGATAATCATTCTTGCCACCTTTGGCACATATTGTGTGAGCAACAATTTCCAGGATGTCATAATCATGTTTGGCATAGGTATTATCATGTTCTTCGGAGATAAATTCGGCTTCTCCGCGCTGCCGGTGGTTATGGGTCTTATTCTGGGAGTCATCGCAGAAAACGCCTTTCTCAAGGCCTATATGATATCAACATCGGCCAGTGGATTTTTTACCTATTTTTTCACAGGCTGGATCAATGTTATAATTATTGCGTTGTGCCTCTTCTCCCTTGGTTACGGTATTTACAGTGGAATGAAAGGCAAGAAGGCACAACCAAAAAAGAATGATATAATAGTTTCTATCGTCATGCTGATAGTGGGAATAGTCCTCTATCTTTCACTGGACGTAAAAGACCCATTGTCGCACATTTTTCCGGGTGCGACACTGGGAGCGATGATTTTTCTATCGGCCTTGCTGCTCATTATGACGATAATTGCCATCAAGAAAAAAACGGCGTCTGGTAAAGCCGGCGAGACACGTCTGCCATTTTCGGGGACGAGATTGGCCATCACAATAATCCTTGCTACGTTATATCTGTATCT
>JAFGPZ010000181.1 GCA_016935935.1 Deltaproteobacteria bacterium | reverse complement strand
TTAACAATCGCTTCCAGTGGCTCATAATCCACTTCGATGAGATCCAGTGCGTCCTCAGCAAGGTACCGATTATCGGCCACCACAACCGCCACGGGTTCACCAACAAACCGAACCTTGTCAACAGCACAGGTGTAATACTTTGTGGGAATCGTTACACCGCAGGGATAGGGTTTCGATTCTTTCTTAACATCCTCACCGATTATCACCCCAATTACTCCCGAAGCCTTAAGCGCCTCAGAGACATCTACACCCAATATCCTGGCGTGTGCATAAGGACTTCTCAGTATCGCCGCATGTTTCATGTTGGGCAGTGCTATATCATCCATGAAGGTTCCCCTGCCCGTCAGGAGCCTCATGTCTTCCTTCCTCTTATAACTTGAACCTACCCATTTTTTCTTTTCACCGCTCATAACTTTCTCCTTAGCAATTTAGTCACCAACTACCCTCATTTTTTACCGAGATAACACCTAACCCCTATGAACTGAATAAATGAGTCCATGGAATTATTTTCTGCCAGAAAGACTCAGAAAATAACTTCCACATCACTAAAGGCTAATCGCTGAACCAATCGATGGCCTTGACCGAGTAGTCGATGGTTATTTTCCTCTTCAGGATGGGGTCATAAAGCTCCCCCTCGAAACGGTCTGCAAATATCATTTCCCCCGTCAAGATTGGCGGTGTGCCAGATAATATTGCCATACCGTCAAGGGAACCGATGACCCGTTTTCCCACCAAGTCAACCAAATCCTCGGGGCACAGCATTGTGGAAAGGGTTGACTCCTGATAGAGAGTTCTTTCGCCGGATTTCACAGCCCAGCTTCGAATCTCTATCTTGTCCCAGTGATCCTTCACATCTTTATAGCTCCAAATGTCTTTGGACACAACGGAAGGACAAACCTGTTTCGACTTCAATATATCGAGTCTCTCCATTTCCCGGTCCGTATGATCGCTCCCAAGACTTATAAATATGTCATCTTTATCAATTACAAGCAAATATTCAATTTCACCTGACGTTTCACTACCCTGAACATCAATAAAATTAGTCTGTTTAATACCACTGGGTGTTTTGGGATAATACATCGGCACAGAAGGAGGAGGCTCTATACCCTCTTTCTTCAACTCTTCTATATGTTTCTTGACAGCTTTCTGATCGCGTCCCGTGTATCCGCAAAGGACCAACCCCTTAATATCAAGAGAGACCTCTCGCTTTACATTTTCTTCTTCTAAAGTAAACGATTCAAACATATTCTCTCACTTCACCCCGTAATAATTATTTTCCTTCAAGCTTCTCCTTCTCCCATCTTCTCAATTCTCTGCGTAGGATTTTTCCGGCCGAATTCTTGGGAAGCTCTTTGATAAATTCGATCTCTCTCGGAAATTTATAGGGCGCAATTGTCTTCTTGACGAAATCCTGGAGCTCCTTGGCCAGTTCCGGAGACCCTTCATATCCTTCGTGGAGAATAACCCAGGCCTTAACCTTGTCCCCCATTTCCGGATCCTTAACTCCCGCGACTCCGGCCTCGAAGACCACTTCATGTTCCTGAAGGGCCGTCTCCACATCAGAAGGAGAAATTCTATACCCGTGGCATGTCATGATATCATCTGACCTCGACCCGTACCAGAAATATCCATCATCGTCCATATAGGCCAGGTCCTTGGTGTCGTGCCACTTTCCGGCAATCGTGACCGCTTCCATCAGCTCCGGACTTTTAAAGTACTCAGTAAAGAGACCGGGATGATTTTTGTTAATTACCAGGTGACCCA
Organism: Deltaproteobacteria bacterium; assembly: GCA_016935935.1. Next base: position 5,381 of record JAFGPZ010000181.1, on the reverse strand, counting down.
ACTCATTGGGCGGCATGCGATTACCTTCATCGTCAACTATAGACACCTCAATTCCCGGAAGTGGTTTCCCCATGGAGCCCACCTTGACCTTTACATCGACGCGAGTCGTACAGAACTCATGAGCCTCCGTCTGTCCCATACTATCAAGTATATCGAGTCCGAAGCGCCTCTTCCACTCCCTGGCAGTTTCTGCCAAGAGGGGTTCACCGGAGCTTAGACACTGCTTCAACGTACTAGTATCATACTTCTTTTCAGCATCTTTAATGGACATCAACATCTTGTATATGGTGGGAGTCCCAATAAAGTGAGTAAGTTTGTATCTCTCAATAAATTCAAAGGCTCGCTCCTTGTTAAAGCGTTCATCGTAATAGATAGCTGTTGAGATGCCCCATCTCCGGGAGAAGATGAAATTGTGACCAAGGGCATACATCCATGTGAGAGCCGTGGGGCCGCTGCAGATGTCACCTCTTTGAATTCCCATGGCAAAACGCCCGATCGGATCGCCGGCCCCTATGGTAAAACGATGGGCATGTACGACGCCCTTGGGATCTCCCGTCGTACCTGAAGTGTAGAGAAAATATGCCGGATCATCCTTGAGCGTCTCCACATAGGGAAGGTTCGATCCATCTTCCTTCATCATTTCGGCATAGGATATCTGACCCTCCCCGGCCTCTCCAATGACAATGACATGCTTCAACGTCGAGCACTGAGGACGTATCTTTTCGATGGCCTCCACGTATTGCTCAGTAGTGACAACAGCAACAGTCTCGCTGTTATTGATGATGTGCACCAACTCGTACTCTCTCAGCATCGTATTTGTCGGAATGGGTACGGCACCCACCTTCTGACCTCCGAAAAAGGCAATTTCATATTCAGGTTGATTGGGCGTTCGAATTAAGTAACGCTCTCCCTTTGACACACCAAGTTTGTGAAAGGCAGCGCCGAAGCTATCCGTCAGATTTTTCAGTTCACCATATGTTATTTGATCATCTTTATAATACATCGCCACATCATGTGATCTTCCATGATCCGCCCAGTAGTCAACACATATTCTGGCCATATTCAACTTTTCGGGAATATCCAGTGCATAGAAGCCATGACTATCCATCTGTAAAAAAGTATCATAATTTATAGTGCTTCCCATTTCGGAACAACCTCCTCTAAAAATATTGAATAATCTAGACGATTAATGATATTCCTTATGCATTTCTAATGGTTGTGATGAGCGCTTCCTCCGAATTACATAGGTGTACAATCATACTGTTATATGCCGCTTTTTTATCTTTACTCTCCAATGCAGAAAGAATGGCAGTATGTTCCTCTATTACACGCCACATTCTGTCACTGTTTTCAACATTCTTTATACCCATGCGATGTACCTGATCCCTTATATTTAGCATGATCAGGTCGATCTGGTGGTTGCCATGTTTTAATGACATATAAAAATGCATCTCGCGATCGGCCCTTATGAATGCCGGCAGGTCATTCTTTTCAGCCATTTTTTTCTGTTTGACAATAATTGCGTTAATTCTTGCCAGATTTTCCGTTGTAATGGAAGCTGTAATCTCCTCAATGATATGCCCTTCGACCAGTTTTCGGATTTCATACACTTCCCGAATCTGTTCCTCGGTAATCTGCTGCACCATTACACCCCTGCCGGGGATAAAGCTTGTCATACCCTCTCTGCTTAACTCCAGGAGAGCCTCTCTCACAGGCGTACGGGATACTCCCAGTTTTGCAGCCAGGCTGGTTTCATTATATAGATTTCCCGGCACCATCTTTCCGGTAAAAATGAGATCTTTCAGTGCTTCGTAGGATCTCTCTTTTAGAGATTTGGATCTGGATAAACGCAAATTGACATTCTTCATAACATACCAAGAATTATGAATATGATACTAAGTGAACGCTCTTACAACCACAGGTATTATTTTGCTGTATATTGCATACAGCATTTTGCAGAAACACATACACCTGCATTTGTTTGTTGTCAAGAAAAAAATATATAGAAAAGGGGCTTTTTACTAACTTTTTACAGTCGTCCTATCATATGACTTCATTAACTTTTGAATTATGATGACACAAAGGATCATCAAAAACCCTATCGCGTCGGTTAGAAGCTGAGGAGAAACAAGGGCTACGGCTGCAGCAAGGAGTATAAGACGGACCAGGTAATTCAAGCTTCCGAAAAAATAGCCCACCACGACCCCTGCCAATGCCCATACTCCAAAGGCACAACTGATTGAAACTTTCAGAACCTCAAATACCGATCCCTGCATGAGCAGGGCCTTGTTGAAAACAAAAACATAGGGAATCATAAAACCCGCCAGGCTGAGGACAAGGGCCTGAACTCCCGTGCGCATTATACCGCTGCCGGAGATACCGGCTGCAGCATAGGCACAGAGGGCTATGGGAGGTGTCACCATGGACAGAATGGCAAAATAAAAGATAAACATGTGTGCGGCCATTCGATCGATTCCCAGGTCCAGCAATGCCGTTGACATTATTACGGCACCCAGTATGTAGGCAGCCGTAGTAGGCATTCCCATCCCCAGTATAATACAGGTTAGCATAACTAGAAAAAGCGAAAAGATTAGGTGCCCGCCCGAGACAGCCAAAACCAGATAACTGAACTTAAGTCCCAGGCCTGTGTAAGAAACAACTCCCACAATAATCCCCGCCAAGGCAGCGGGAACGGCTATGACCGGGGCTTTCTCGGCGCCGTTTTTTAGGGCCTTTAATATTGTGTATAATCCGAGACGAGTTTCAGGTCTTATCCAACTCACCACGATAACGGTAACGATGCTTCTGAAAGCTGCCATCATTATGGTAGCCCCCGATATTATAGAAGCTACCAGCACAATAAGGGGTATAATCAAATGGATCCTTCTATAGATACTCTTGAATGTAGGTAGTTCGCTCTTCTTCATCCCAAGGATTCCATCCTTCTGGGCCTTGAGATCTACAATAGCAAAGAGCGAAATGTAAAAGATAATGGCAGGGATTAATGCTACCTTAATGATTTGCAGATAGGGAACCCCCACCAGTTCTGCCATTACAAAAGCCGCAGCACCCATAATAGGCGGCATTATCTGACCGCCCGTCGAGGCCGTTGCTTCCACTGCACCTGCAAAAGTGGGGGTGTATCCCGATTTTTTCATCAGTGGAATAGTAAAGACACCCGTTGCCACCGTATTTGCCACGCCGCTTCCGCTGATCGTGCCCATGAGACTACTGGCCACGACAGCCGTCTTGGCCGATCCTCCACGGGTCTTCCCCGCCAATCGTCTCGCCAGATCTATAAACAGATCGCCTCCTCCAGACAGCTCCAGAAATGCAGCAAAAAGTACAAAGTAGAAGACGTATAGAACGGAAACTCCAATGGGAATGCCATACATTCCTTGCATAGTAAGGAAATTCATATCTATGAAATGCTGTAATGATATCCCGTTGTGAGAAAAGTCCCCCGGTATCCAGGGCCCGATAAATCCATAGATAATGAAAAACGACCCAACCACAACAAGGCTCCATCCCAGCAAGCGCCTGCACGCCTCGAAAACCAGCAACATAGTTGCAGTAGCAAATATATAATCCAGTTTGTAAGGATTATCAATGTACTGCATACGCATCTCCACTCGTGGTAAGTTGATCACAACATAAATCCCGATTACTATAGATATGGCAATTAAAGCGGCATCGATGGAAACTGCAAGGCCCTTCCTGGATCCAATCCATTTTCCTTTAGATGCAGCAAGGGGACGAAGAATGAAGGTTAAAGCAAGTGCAAATAACAGATGCAGAGGCCTCTGCAGATATCCTGACTGAAAACCAAAAACGACCAGGTATAGCTGATACAGGGACCATGTAATCGCGATCAAGGACCCTATTGACAGAAAATCTTCTAACTTTATTTTTTCTTCATACAGGCTCACCTGGTCTCTTTCTCCTTCTCCACCCACAATTTTAATCCACAGGCGTACAAATAGTCCATTGCTGATAATTACGCAAAAATATTAACAACGAAAACCAACACCATACATATATGCTTCGTTCTATCCCTATCTCTTTCTTCTTTCGGGCAGTTTTATCCCATATTCATCCCATCTTCTTTCTATTAACTCTCTTTCCGGTTTATCCAGATCATAGGAAAATGGACCCCAATCGAGGTTTCCATATTTATCGCGCTTCGCCTTCTTGATGTCCCTGGTGGCATCGAGGAGAATCCTGCCGCGGCTTCCCGTACCGAAGAGCGTGTCGTCGTATTCTGCCAGATCCAAGCCTCCCCCTCGTGTATGAGGCATGGTAATTATGTCATGGGTACCAGGTTCCATTCGGTAACAGAGCGCCCAGTCGATCTGACGATGATCATATATATCGATATCATGATCGACGACAACGAGTATCTTGTACATCCACTCGGCGGACCAGGACCCCCAGAGGGCATTGGCAACCTGTTTCGCATGACCGTTGTAGGCCTGCCTGATCTTGACGTAACAGACAGGCCCCGGCCGGACATCGATGATACCCGGTACACCTGCACGTTTCAGGGCCTCCATGAAATTCACCTTGCTGGTCACTGAATAGATCCAGGTATTTTCATTGGGATGTCCCGGCCCCGATCCTTCCATGCTCCCCCGGAAGATTGGATCGTTCCTGTGGGTAATGCACTCGACCTTCAGGGTATGACGAGGTCTCCTTGCACCACCGTAATATCCCGTATATTCGCCGAAGGTACCTTCCATGGCATAGTTTTCTGGATCGGGATCTACATACCCCTCGATCACTAATTCTGCAGAAGCAGGTACCAGTATCTCGGAGTTTTCACATTTAACCAGCGATACCGGTTTCCCCTTCAGCGCGCCCATAATCTTGTACTCATCCATCCCCATGGGAAACTGACTTCCTGCTACGATTCCCAACAGGGGCTCAGCCCCCCAAACGACGGCAATTGGCATCTTCTCCTGACGCTGACAGTACTTAGAAAAGTGCACTCCCCAACCCTGTGAAAGTATTATGAGCACTGAGAACTCGTCCTTGGCGGTTAGCATTCCGCGATAGGCGCCGACATTGTGTTCTCCCGTGTCGGGGTCCCTCGTTATTACCGAACAGTAGGTCATCATGTACCTGCCGCCGTCGGGTGAATGCCACAGTGGTGTGGGAAACTGATAGAGGTCTATGTCAGAACCTGCAATCTTGTTCTCTTTAACGGGACCTGTACCAACGGTCGTATACATGACAGGATTCTGAATGGCATCTGCACACATCTGTGACAATTCGTTACGATTCACATCTTTCGGTTTTCCAAAGGCCAGGGGAAGCGTCTTTCGTGTAATGCCATTGGCAAACATTTTGGTCGATATGGTATTCTTATAATCTTTTATGTT
>JAFGPZ010000180.1 GCA_016935935.1 Deltaproteobacteria bacterium | reverse complement strand
GTTCGGCATCATGAGACCCTGTTTCCAGCTTGACCCGGCGGCAGGAAAGTCCTCATAAAAGGCGTTCCATCCGCTTTCCTCAAAGCAATGCATTTCGGCCCCGGAGGTCTGAATAGCCCTGGCCATACCCGAAGACGACATTAACGCTCGAGAGCTTCCGGAAAGTGATGCAGGCGAAAACCGCAGGTACTGGACCCCGGACATGTCCCCAACAATCACCCTACGCGCTCCCTTTTCCTTGAGAAGTTCGACGACGGCGGCAATGGCTGCCGGGCTGGTGGTGGCTGGGTAGGGGTTACCTGAATTGTTGACCGGTTTGATGAACACGGTATCACCTTTGGATAGCCACGAAAAGTCGGTTGCTGTCTCAACCACATTACGTACCGCCAGCCTTATGGCTTGTTCGGAAGTCCCCTTGCTTACTCCTGCCAGATACACTTTGGTCTTAGAACCCGGCGTAAGCTGCCTCAGCTTGTCTGGAATCTGGGATGCGCCTATAGCTACTTTCATAAAGTTCCTTCCTTTCATACTTGTACCTCTGGCTGAACTCTCGCATGGTTTTCAACATCAGTCAACAGTTGACTTCAAACTGATAAGAGCTTGCTTTTAATTTAAATTGAAAAGCTGACTTGACTAAAAGTCTATATTTAGGGGATATTACTGAACTGAAATAAACAAGGAGAAGATATAAATGAATTTGCATGACTATTGTCCGGAGAAGATTATGAGCGGCGAAGCGGCAGTTGCAAAAATAAAGCGGGGCAGTCGTGTTTTTATCAGCACTGGTTGTGGCGAGCCCCAGTATTTAATCAACGCAATGGTCAATGATCCGGGTTTGCGGGATATAATGATCTATCAGATGCTGTCGTATACTTTAGCTAAATTTGTAGATGACCCCTCTTTTTTACGTCGTTTTTTGTTGAAAATATTTTTTATCAGTCGTGATATGAGAAAAGCTGCCTTTGAAGGGAAAATAGATTATATCCCAGCTTACCTTTCTCAGATTCCCCAATTATTTCACAGTAAGCAAATCGGTCTCGATGTAGCACTCATTCAAGTCAGCCCACCGGATAAATTCGGGTATTGCAGTCTGGGAGTATCCGTTGACATAACAGTGTCGGGAATGGCCAATGCCAAGATGGTGATTGCCCAGGTAAATCCCAGAATGCCCAGAACATGGGGAGACAGCTTTGTCCATGTGGATGAGATTGATTATTTTGTTTTGCATGAAGAGCCTATCCTTGAACGGCCGCCAAGCCGGACTGAACAAAATGAGGTGACTGAAAGAATAGGCAACTATGTCTCCAAGCTGATCGATGACGGTGTTACCCTCCAAATCGGTTTCGGCCCGCTTCCTAACAACATTTTACAATATCTGGAAAATAAGAAAGACCTTGGCGTCCACACACAGGTGGTTACAGATGCTTTTATACCGCTGCTGGAAAAAAAGGTTATTACCAACAAAAGAAAGAATCATCTCCCTGGACGGGTGGTTACATCGCTTTGTATGGGGTCTGAAGATCTTTATCGATACGTGGATAAAAATCCCATTTTCTATTTCAGATCATCGGAATATGTAAATGACCCGAATGTCATTGCGCAGAATGACAATTTTGTTTCCATCAGTTCAGCGTTGGAAGTGGATTTAACAGGACAGATTTCCTCTGACTCAATGGGATATCTTTTTTACAGTGGTATCGGTGATCAGGTAGACTACCTCAGGGGGAGCGCCATGTCGAAAGGAGGGTTTTCCATCATAGCCCTGCCTTCTACCGCCCAGGACGGCAAAGTGTCTCGCATCGTCTCGCATTTAAGCGAAGGGGCTGGTGTAGCTACTACGAGGGGCGACATCAATTTTGTTGTTACAGAGTATGGCATTGCGGAACTTCAAGGGAAAAGTATCTATCAGCGGGTAATAGAACTGGCTCAAATAGCCCATCCAAAATTCAGGGAGGATCTCATTAAATTTGCCAAAAAGCGTCACTACATTTTCGGTGACCAATTGCCACCCTCTCAGGACGATCTTCTTTTTATTGAAAATTATAAAACCACTCACGTTCTGAAAAACGGGAAAGCAGTTACCTTTCGTCCCCTGCTTCCCTCTGATGAGTTCAATTATAGAAATTTTTTCTACTCTCTGCAAGATAAAACGATTTATTACAGATTTTTCCACAGAATTAAAACCTTTTCCCATGAAGTAGCTCAAAAGCACTGGGCCAGTGTGGATTATCGAAAAAACATGTCAATTATCGGGCTGGTTCAGCAAAGTGGACATAAAGAAATTATGGCCATCGGCACCTATGCCGAAGAAGAGGATGGAAGGGCGGAGATCGCATTTGTGGTCCGTGAGGATTATCAGAACTTAGGCGTTGTTTCCTATTTGATCGATCAACTTGAATCCATTGCCAGAGAAAACAATTATATCGGATTTAAAGCGTCTGTCCTTAAAGAAAACGAGGCGATGATTCATGTGTTCAAGAAAAAATACCCCAACATCAAAATTCTGTCTGCGAAGGGTTCGGAAAATGTAGATTTATTTATGGATTTTAAAGACCATCCCCGGCAAAATGAGGCAAAGAAGGATAAAGAGAATTAGATCGATAGATACGTCTGTTTTCAAACATTACATCTTGTGTTGTCAATGAACAAAACTATAGCGCGCTTTCAAAAAGTCCTGTTTTTCAGCAGGGACTAAGTAATCAATTATTAAAAACCGCATTGATCTGGTGCCGGAACTTTAAACACATCAAGGACTATAAAGACAGATCATGAAATAACTTGACAAAACTATTTAAGTATAGTCTTATTTGATTAAGTAATATCGAATACAGGAGTTGAACAATGACAACCGAATGCGTCCAAATCTTCAAAGCTCTGGCTGATGAGACCCGGTTTGCTCTGCTGAACCTTCTGCTCACCCGTGACCTGTGCGTCGGTGCGCTGGCAAGACATTTAAAGATCTCGGAAGCCGCCGTATCCCAGCACCTGAAACTGCTGCGGGAAGCGGGATTAGTCAGAGGCGAGAAACGGGGTTATTGGACTCATTACACCGTTGTTAAGGAGCAGGTGCATGCGCTGGCGGAAGGCCTCAAAGTGTTAACGAATCTGCCCATCAGCAGCGAAGGTAGTTGCGCAAGAAATCTGGACCAACAAAAAGACTGTCAAAAGGAGGACGAAAAAATGTGCGACTGCAAGTGTCAAAAACCGGAGAAGTTAAAAGGGAAACCCGAAGAATGCACTCCTGAGCAGATCAGGGAGTGTCATGGGGACCAGGAGCACCCCTGCTCTGATAACAAGAAACCCAAAAACGAATAAGGATTTGCGAGGCATGTCTTAATACAAAGAGACGTCAAGTTAAATCTTCCCTTTACTCAATCTGCATGCAGAATAAACAGGAGATTATATAATGGACGATTCCACTAAATGCAATAAGGGAGCGGAGCCCATCCAATTACTGAAACTGGCGGGGGTACTTCTCAAGGTTGGCTCCACCGGCTTCGGGGGAGCCATGCCTATGTTAGCCCTTGTCCAGTCGGAATACGTGGAGAAGCGACGCTGGGTCAGCCAGGAAGAGTTCGACGAGGCGGTAATGGTGGGGCAGATTATGCCTGGACCTATCGTTGTCGACGCTGTGACTCACATGGGTTACCGGCTCAGAGGTTGGCTTGGCGCCCTCGTTTCTGTTATAGCATTCATTATCCCATCCTTTCTTCTGATGCTGGCTCTTACGCTGGTCTATATGCGGTATGGCGACATTCCCCACGTCGTCGGGATCTTTAAGGGACTTGGCGCCGCCGTTGTGGCTATTATTGCCACCGCTGCCTGGCGGATGGGAAAACCACACCTCAAGAATATCAAAACGGCGTTTCTCATGTTGGCGGCTATGTTAGCCCTTTTATTCCTCCAGGCTAATGTCGTACTTCTGGTTATACTGGCCGGCCTGACCGGAATGGCACTCTTTCGAAAACCATCGGACCTCCAGCCCGGCCAGAAGCCGGGCGGCCGGAACCTGACGAAAGGGGGCGCGCGTTGATGCTGCAACTGATCCTCACCTTCTTGAAGATAGGGGCCTTCACCTTCGGCGGCGGCATGGTGATGATTCCCTTTATTGAGCAGGATGCCGTCAATACCTATGCCTGGCTCACGAATCGGGAGTTTGTGGACGCAATTGCCATGGGACAAATCACCCCTGGTCCCATAGTCATTTCCTCGGTGTTCATCGGTTACAAGGTGGCGGGATTCCTCGGCGCAGTGCTGGCCATGGGAGCCATTTCTCTGCCTACTTTTTTTTACAGTATTGCCGCTGCTCACCAACTCCATCGGCTGAAGACTAACCTGAGGGTGAGAGCTTTCCTGAAGGGCGTGGGTCCCGCTGTGGTGGGAATGATCCTGGCGGCGGGCGTTACCATTGCCCGAACCTCGGTGGTGGACCTGTGGACCGGGATTCTGGCTATAATTTGCCTATACGCATTGGTGCGTTATAAAGTGGACGCATCTCTGGTCGTAATCACTGCAGGCGTTATCGGCTTTTTTTTCCTTGGATAGAGCGATTCATTGAAACAGGCTAATGGGTCCTACGATGACTTTAGAGGGAGAATTCGGCAACTGAAGAGTAAAACAGGAGGTTGTAATGGTCAAGACATTACCCGATATGGGTGACGGCTGTGAAACTTCACAATAAAACTCTGCCTTTGAGGGTTTAAGGTCTGCTATATTTATCCTGTGTAGATCCTTGTTTTCTTGGCGCGTAAAAACAGTTTTGATAATTCGTTGAATGTCAATGGGACAAATCCCAAGACGATTACCAGAATCCATCCGCGAAGATCCAGCATTTGCAGCTTGAATGCCTTTTGCATGGCAGGAATGCATATTACGACAAGCTGCAGCATTAACCCCGACACGATGGCCCCAATCAGGTATTTATTGGAAAAAATGCCGATTTTGAAAATCGATTTTCTACTGTTCCGACAGGCCAGAGAGTAGAATAACTGACACGAAATAATGGTCATGAAAGCCATGGTCCTGGCGTATGACACGACATCTTCCGGAACGGAAGAGTCAAAGGGACTGTATCCATGTTCAAAGTATCCGTACGAGAAGGCAAGAATTGTGATTGCTCCGATTAAAATACCACCTGAAATGGTCCTTAATCCCGCGCCTCGGGCGAAGAAACTCTCTTTTGGGTTTCTCGGCTTTTCTTTCATCACATCGGGATCGCCCGGATCCATGCCAAGAGCCACTGCGGGTAATGAATCAGTGAGGAGGTTGATCCACAAAAGCTGTGTCGCAAGAAGCGGAGCTTTCCAGCCTATTAGAATGGTCACAAACATTGCAATCACTTCTCCCAGATTGCTGGTAAGCAAAAAGATAACCGATTTCTTAATGTTGTTGTAGATGTTTCGGCCCTGTTCGATGGCGGATACAATCGTTGCAAAGTTATCATCCGTCAGAATCATATCCGACGCGCCTTTGGCGACATCCGTTCCTGTGATGCCCATTGCCACCCCGATATCGGCGGCGTTTAAGGACGGCGCATCATTAACGCCATCTCCTGTCATCGACACAACTTTGCCTTGCGATTTGAGGGCCAGTACAATTCTCACCTTATGTTCAGGTGAAACACGGGCAAAAACTCGATATCCTGAAACCTTACTGGCAAATTCCTCATCGGTGAAGTCGTCCATTTCCTGACCGGTAATAGCCTGGTCGATACTTTCAACCATTCCCAACGAATGAGCGATGGCGAAAGCGGTGTTTTTATGGTCACCGGTAATCATGACGGGTGTAATTCCGGCATTCTTCGCCAGCTGAATAGAAGACTTGACTTCGGTTCGCGGCGGATCGATCATTCCCACCATGCCAATAAGGATCAGATCTTTTTCCATTTCTGAAGCATCGATGACTGAATCAACCGTTTTGTAAGCTGCGCCAAGGGTACGGAGCGCCTGTCCGGACATGCTTTCCGTTGCCAGATTGAACTGTTTTCTGTGTTCATCGGTGATGGGAATTATCTGTCCGTCAATCAGTACGCGCGTAGCTATTTTTAAAAGGTTGTCGATGGCGCCTTTCGTATTAACGGTGAATTTATCCTTTTCTTCAGTGATCGTCGACATCAGTTTACGATCAGAATCAAAAGCGAATTCAGCCACACGTTTGTTCGCGGCATCCAACGCTTTCCGGTCAATACCTAGATCGTCTCCCAGAAGCAACAGGGATATTTCAGTAGGATCGCCCGTTCCCTGGCCGTTTTCCCATGTTGCATCGGAGCAAAGAATCATGGTTTTGGCAAGCAATTTAGCATCTTCAGTCGAAACATTTTTCTTGTCTCGTTCAACGTCGAATTCACCTTTTATGGTGAAATACTTTACCACAGTCATTTTGTTTTGCGTGAGGGTGCCTGTTTTGTCTGAACAGATGATATTGACCGATCCGAGTGTTTCAACGGCCGGAAGGCGACGAATAATCGCGTTTCGTTTTGACATAATAGTCACGCCAATGGAAAGAACCACTGCTACAATGGCTGCCAATCCTTCGGGGATAGCCGCCACAGCAAGAGAAACGGCCACGAGAAACATTTCTGCAAGGTCGCGGCCCTGAAAAAATGATACGATGACAATAAAAAGACAGATCCCGACGGCAATCTTACCAAGCGTTTTGCCAAGGTTGTTGAGCCGAATTTCCAGTGGAGTTTTAGCCTCTTCTTCCCCTCCAATAATGTCGGCAATTTTCCCAACCTCTGTATTCATGCCGGTTCCAATTACAACACCGACACCGCGGCCGTATGTGACCACAGATGACATGAACGCCATATTTTTACGATCGCCCAGAGGGGTTTTTGCATCAAGAATGATCTCGGCATCTTTCTCCGACGGAACAGATTCACCCGTCAGCGACGATTCCTGAACCTGCATATTGGCCGCTTCAATTAAACGAATATCTGCTGAGACAAATCTCCCGGTATCGAGGATCAGAATATCGCCCGGTACTACAAGTTCCGAATCAATTTCTTTTACCTCACCATCTCTGCGAACGAGAGACTTCGGCGACGACATTTTCTGAAGCGCTTCAATGGCATTGCCTGCTTTAACTTCCTGAATGACTCCCAGAACAGCATTAAGGATTATGACTACTGCGATAATGACGGTGTCTATATACTCACCCAGGAATATGGTAATGGTTACGGCAGCAAACAAGACGTATATGAGCCAGTCATTTAGCTGAGCGACGAACATTTGTAAAATGCTCTTTTTCTTTTGCCCTTTCAGCTTGTTGATGCCGTATTTGTCTAACCTGGCTTTGGCTTCCTGTTCCCTAAGGCCAATTGCAGGGTCGACGTCAAGTTCATCGAGAACATCTTCTATTGACTTTGAAAACCACATATTTGTATCACTTCCATTCGACTGAGTATTTCAAGGAAAAACTTAGCCCCGATTTTGTATAGGAATATTGGCCAAATTGCAAATACCGTACGGAATCTGAGCTGTGAGGTTCAGTTATAAAAAAAAGGATGCTCGCTATAAGTAGCTAACATCCTTTTATATTCATGGTGGGTCAGGACAGAATCGAACTGTCGACACCGGGATTTTCAGTCCCGTGCTCTACCGACTGAGCTACCGACCCGCTTGCTGTTTACGACGTGGGCATCTTTATCCAATCTCTTTTCTTTTGTCAAGTATTTTTGATATGTGTTCTATGTTAGCTTTTCTTCCGTCTTCCATGCACCATTGAGATCGATTTGTACCAGACGGCCCCAGAGGGGAGGAGCTGTCAAAGGTCGGGCCGAAGGGTGTTTCTCCCGTCCGCCTGCGGTTTGGTGACTGTGTTAACTCCGCTGTCCTTACCACACAGGTCCCAGCAATAAAGTCATGCCATCCTCTTTTTTCTCTGTTGAAGGCTACCCATATAAATCCGAGGTAGAGAAAGATTTTGGAGATAAGATATCCCACCCATCTGAGAAAGGCTATTCCAAGTGTCATTGATGCGCCTGATTTCTGGATAACCCTTAGGCCGATCAGTCTTTTCCCCGGCGTTTGTCCCGTCATGCCATGGAAATAGGTGAAATAGACCATGTCAAGCATAAGCGAAATTCCATAATATGACCACAACAGAGTGAAGGAAAGGGGAGAGGAAAAATCTATCAGGCCGTAATCGGTTGCCATTATTTTTGACCCCAGGTAGTAGACAATGAGTGAGACAATCTGAAGTATCATCTGATCTATGGAAAAGGCAACACTCCTTCGCCAGAAACCGCCATATGAAATGTTATTCATTCAATTCCCTCCGTATTTTCCGCGCTGCCTATGGTGCCGAGTTCAAATTGGAGTATGGAGATTATTGCCATAGACGACGTTTCAACCCGTAATATGTTACGTCCCAGGCTGGCTGTTAAAAAACCTTTTTTTGTCGAAGCCTCGACCTCATGCCACGCGAAGCCCCCCTCGGGGCCTACGATGATGAAAAAGTCTTTTTCCCCTCCATCCCTGGATTCTCTCAGTATGGTTTTTAGTCCCCGTTCCGTTTCAGCCTCCCAGAATATTATCTTGTGAGAACTTGCTGAAGGAAGGTCTAGCATTTCTTCAAAACCTGATAGTTCCGAAAGTTCCGGGATCTTTGTTCTCCCGCACTGCTTCGATGCCTCTATGGCGATTCTTGTCCACCGTTTATGCCTGGCAGCAGCCTTTTCCCTGGACAGTATCGGTATTGAACGCGATGAAATGAAAGGTATGATCCTGGAGACCCCCAGTTCGGTTGCCTTCTGTATTATAAAATCCATTTTGGTGCCCTTGGGAAGTGACTGGGCCAGTGTTATCCCCCGATCCGGGAAGGGTATGTGGCGCGCGTCAGTGACCTTCAGCGATAGACTGTGTCGATGAAATGCTTCTATGTGGGCCTCGTATTCGAAACCCATGCCGTCGAATAGAACCAGCTTGTCACCTTCTTTCAGACGGAGGACTGTTTTGAGGTACCGAAGGTATTCCTCTTCCAGTTCCAGCAAGGTGTCTGCTTTAAGTGTGTGTGGATGATAGATCCTTGGTGTCGTCAATTTTCGGATTTCCCTTTTTTGAATACGTAACAAACCCACTCTTCCTCTCTCCTGGTTTCATGGAGCGTCACACCGTCGGACTGGAAGAGTTTCTTTACGTTTTTTGCGTCTCGATCTATGATTCCTGAGGCTACGAGATACCCGCCCTGCTTCATCAGCGCTATTATAGCGGAATGGAGACTTATAAGCGTAGATGCGGTCAAGTTGGCGGTTATCAATTCAAATGAGCCATCGCACATGGAAGCGTCCCGATTAATTATGTCTACCATGTCTGCCACGCCATTGATGGTGGCGTTTGTGCCCGCAATTTCAACGGCCTTTGGGTCGAGATCTACGGCAGTGATACTGCCAGCGCCCATTTTTGCGGCGCAGATTGCAAGGATTCCTGTGCCGCATCCGATATCGAGAACGCTCCATTTTTCGAAGGATCGATTTTTCAGTGAGATGTCTTCAATGGATATGATGCATAATCTTGTAGACGGGTGCTGCCCTGTGCCGAAGGCCATTCCCGGGTCTATGTCTATGACGATATCTCTGCTTGTGGGAGTGTACCTCTCCCACGTTGGTTTGATGATGATATTCCTCCCTATTTTGAGAGGTTTGAAGTATTTTTTCCATAATTCGCCCCAGTCAGGATCAACAATCTCTTTTTTAGAAAAAGATGGCTTTTCCACATCGGGAAATAGTTCGGAGAGATTTCCGATGTAATTGTTGAGCATATCTATTTTTACGTCTGTTTCACTGTCCAAGGGAAGGTAGGCCTTTATCTCCTCCAATGTATCTGTTGTTCCTGCATCGTTAAAACCGTTTTTGTCAGGTTCTTCCTGGAACACTCCCTGCGTCCCCAGTTCCTCCATGAAATTAGACAAAGCGTCGCAAAGTTCGTAGGGTGTATAAAGTGTAATTTCCATCCATTTTTCTTTTGTTTCAGTCATGGTTCGACTCCTCTATGGGAATGATTTGTATATTTTCGTTACCATGGGAAGAAACTGCAAATATATAGGAACATTGTATAACCTCTTTCATCTCAGATTTCAAGCATCCTTGAACTTTAGGGTGCTTCATGCTATTAACTAATTCTTTTATCTCATTGAGCGGTGAATGCAATGAATTTTTATCCTGTCCATCTGAATATTTCAGGGATGAAATGTGTTGTTGTTGGTGGAGGCAATGTTGCGGAAAGAAAGATTGAAAAACTCCTTGAGTGTGACGCGAGGGTAGTTGTTGTGGGAAAAGTCATTACAGAAGTGCTGCAGTCTCTGAAAAGAGATGGTCGTATAGAGCACATTCCCGAAGATTACAGGAGCGACCACATTGAAGGGGCCTTTCTTGTCATTGGAGCAACTGACAGGGATGATGTCAATGCAGATATTTATCACGATTCCGAGAAACGAAACATAATGGTAAATATAGTCGATGATCCTGAAAGATGCCGATTTATCGTACCTTCTCAGTTCAGGCAGGGGGACCTGTTGATATCACTGACTACCGGAGGGAAGAGTCCTGCGCTGGCACGGAGATTGAGAAAGGATCTGGAAAGCACCTACGGCCCCGAGTATAAGGCGCTGCTTGAAATAATGGGGAAGCTGAGAGGGCAGGTAATAGGAAAAGGACGGTCTTCAGAGGTAAACAGAACGATATTCGAGTCCGTTTTGGATACCGACATCCTGGATTCCATAAGGAAAGGTGACTGGGATGGAGTAAAAAATATCATACTTGATCTTACAGGTGAAGATTTAGGTAGCATTAAATGAATATACTTCTTGAGATTGCGCTCTTCTTTTATCTGATCAGTACAATCGGTCATATTATTTCACTCTTAGTAAGAAGAGTCTTAATTGCAAAGGTATCTACCTGGGCGCTCTTTTCAGCCTTCTTTGTCCATACGATCTACATTCTTTCCCGATGGGTTCAGACAGGATATGGACCCGTAGCCAATACCTATGAATCGCTTTCTTTCGTGGCCTGGTCTATTTCAGGAATCTATCTTGCCTTTCAGATAATGACAAAGACAAGGGTGCTCGGTGTCTTCGTGTCCCCACTCGCCTTTATTCTTGCTATAGGGGCATCGGTAAACCTGGTTGGCGATATCGAAATGCCTGAGATGCTGAAGGGCCCCTGGGCGCTGGTTCATATCACGCTGTCTCTGACAGGAGAAGCGCTTTTTGCCCTGGCCTTTATGGCAGGCCTTATGTATCTCTTGCAGGACAGTCTTATACGCAAGAAGAAGGTCCACAGTTTCAGCAGGTTACTCCCACCCCTGAGAGATCTGGACAGGATAAACCATATCTCTATCTTGTGGGGGTTTTTTCTACTTACCTCCGGTATTGTCGCTGGATCAATATGGGCCAGGACAGTTTGGGGAAGTCAATGGCAGTGGGATCCTAAACAGATATCGACATTATTTGCATGGATTATTTATGCCCTCCTGTTGCATCAGCGTATTGCTATAGGCTGGAAGGGCAGAAAGGCGGCCTTTCTTTCAATTGCCGCTTTTATTATTCTTCTTTTCACCTTTGTCGGTGTGAATATCTTCTTTGTAACATTGCACAATTTTATGTAGAAAATGAATATAGTCCTTATTGGAATGAATCATAGAACGGCTCCCGTTGAGATAAGGGAGAAACTTTACATCGCATGCAGCGATGAGAAAGAGGCCTTTAGAAATCTCAAGGAGAACCCGGCAATAAGGGAGGCCCTCTATCTGGTTACATGCAACCGTGTCGAGGTAATGGCCAATGTTGATGACAGCGGTGTTGCCCTTGAGGCTTTGAGTGCCTTTATCTTTTCCCACGGCAATCTAACGAGCGAGGAAATGGGAAGATGTCTTTACACCTATTACGGAGAAGACGCGGTGAGGCATCTCTTCAGGGTGGCTTCGAGTATAGATTCAATGGTCATGGGAGAGCCGCAGATACTGGGTCAGGTTAAGGATGCCTATCGCCGATGTGTTGAAAACAAGGCTTCGGGAGTTATCTTCAACAGGTTACTGCATCACGCCTTCAGAGTCGCGAAACGTGTCAGGACGGAGACTGGAATCGCAAGTAATGCCGTATCGATAAGCTTTACGGCTGTTCAGTTAGCTAAGAAGATATTCGGCAATCTGAGTGGTAAATCCATCCTTCTCGTGGGCGCCGGTGAAATGGCCGAACTTGCCGCCCGTCATCTCATGAATAACGGTGTAAGTAAGATAATTTTTGTTAACAGGACCTATAGCCAGGCACTCAGGCTTGCAAATGAGTTTCACGGCAGCGCCTGTGATTTTGATCTGCTTGGTGAAAAATTACAGGAAGTCGATATTGTTATCAGTTCCACCGGCGCTCCAGGCTATGTGATAGGCGCCGATATGATAGCGGCGGCATTGAGAAGACGTAAGAACAGACTGATATTTCTCATCGATATTGCCATGCCCAGAGACATTGATCCGGCGGCGGATAAAATCGATAATGCCTACCTGTACAATATAGACAACCTGCAGGATATTGTAGATAATAACGTCAGGGAGAGGATAAAGCAGGCGGAAAAGGCCGAGGTTATTATCGTGGAAGAAGTCGTGAAATTCTCCAATTGGCTCAACAGCCTTGAAGTAGTGCCTACCATAGTTGCCTTGAGGAGCAAGATCGATACTATAATAGAGGGAGAAATGGCGAAGTCTGACTCGTGGATGAAATGCTTTGGCGAAGAAGAGAGGGAACATATAGGCATCCTCGTTTCTTCCATTGTAAAGAAGATACTGCACGACCCGATTATCGGGCTTAAGGAAGAGAGTGAAAACGGTGGAGCAGATCCTTATGTGGCCGCCGTTGAGAGATTGTTCCGGCTGAAGGAAGAGGATTAGTTGCAGGTATGAATGTGCTGAAGATGGGAACAAGGGGTAGCAGCCTTGCTCTGAGGCAGACGGTGATGATCGCCGACATGATAAAAGCCCG
>JAFGPZ010000179.1 GCA_016935935.1 Deltaproteobacteria bacterium | reverse complement strand
TACCTCATCCACATTTATCTTCAGTTTTCAAAGAACAAAATGACAAAATACTTTATAAAGTCCTGTTTTTCAGGGGGGACTAATTACATAATTAGAAATATCATTTGTAAGTTTTATAATAAATTGATCGGCCTCGGCAACACGTTCGTCATCTCTTTTTACCATAAAATCTTTAAATTCGTCGGATCCAAAATCGCTAAATTCTTCACTTACGATTTCACACATTTTGTAAAAATACTCTTTAACACCACCTTCTCCAAATTTTCTTGAGAAACTTTCATAAATCTCATTGTCACTTGCATTTTTGATGTATTTTATAACTGGTTTTGCAATGCCAAGAACCATTTTTATAAAATCCCGCTCATTTAGCAGCTGAAAATCTATATTTTTCTTCAGTTCTAGGTATTTAATGATCTCACTCAATAAAGACAAATGTGCTCGTATTCCGGGGTTTACACATATATATGCTGTTTTCCCCCGTTCCCACCTTTCGGGATTTGTTTTTCTTATTGCCTCAAAATACTCATTTAATACAAGGCGGGCACGTTGTATCGTTTCAGTATCGGTTGCTGCACTAAGTGGCCCCGGCACAATTGTGCCATGGATGATCTTACCCAAAAGCATAGATCTATTAAAACCATTGACTGTCTCTGAAATAGTTAAGTTTTGACTTGGTGATGGAGGTACACCTGGCAGACTATATCGTCTAAATAAAGGACTTGTATTGTCTGAATATAATGTCCTAACAACTGCTGAAGCTAATGCAGACAATGCTGTTTTTGGATCATCAGAGCCCAAGCGTATATCTGCCAATAGGCTGACCAGCAGACTTTTTGGTACACTTTTTTGTTTGTGATTAATCGTTATAAAAAGATCTGCCTCTTTCCTTGTATCCATTTTTTCAAACCCAAGAACAAGCAGGCTTTGATCCAAATATTTGTCGTCTAATTTTGAATAGCCATACAGACGATGTTGTCCATCAATTATCCATGCGCTTCTAAACTTTTTAGGTAGCGCAATCCATCCAAATTTTATCATGGGATCTGTATTTTCTTTGTTTGGAAGATATTGGAAATTTGGAGGGTTTAAAAAATTTACAATTATATTGGTTGGAAAATATCCACCATTAATGATGTATTTCCCAATTTCATTGATCCTCGCAGATGAAATCATTCTTTGATAAGCCGGTCTGCCATCAGGATGATTTAAAGCCTGATGATTGACAAATGCAATTTTTAAAAGAATCCTTGGCGTTGTCACAAAACTATAGAAGACTTCACCCCCAATTTTACCTTTAATACATGGAATCTTAACTTCTGGCAGTCCCGCTACCTTTTGATTTTTTAAAAATTCGGCAAGAATCTGATATTTTCCTGCGGGACCCATATGTTTAATGAAAGTCTCAAAATATTGAAGTTCGTTTTCTGTTATTATGATTATGTTACCTGAAAGTGCTCTTTCAACATCAGGTTCAGACCATATGATGTTGTTCGTAGCATAGATCCAAATGATTTTTGGTAAAGGCTTGTTTGTGTAGTGTTTATAAATGGATTTTCTAATAAACTCTTGAAGATATATGGTTTCGTGGAGATCCTTTTGCAGAGATTTTCTTCCTCGATCTTTTTTTGATTTACATTCAATGACTAATGCAGTTTCTTCATCACAACCAAAAACATCAATTTGCTTTTTGCCTTGACTATTATCATCACGTTCATATGTAATAACAAATTTATCACCATTCATTGTGTGATATCCCATTTTTTCAACTAAACACCAAACCCTATCCTCTAGTGCAATATCGTGGCTCTTGAATTTCTTTAACCGATAACTCTTCTTATTTTTTTTTGATATATCCCATTCTTTAGCCAAATATTCTTCTAAATCAGCTTCAATAACTGTTTTATAGATAAATTGGTTTGCTTTTCTTCTCGCTTCAGATCTTTTAGCTTCTATTTCATATAATAACGGCGATAAGAAATCTGGATTCTGCATTTCGTCTAAATATCTAATACACATAATAACTCCGTTATGGAAAATTTATTAAACGCATGACATCTCTTTAAACATGTACATGAAAACCAGTGAAAGCCAGGAAAACCAGGGACACTTCCCGTATTAATTCGATTTATTCGTCGCCTTGCACAATAAAAAACCCCGCCACTTGATGTGAATCGGGGTGTGTTTTTGAATCAGACCATAAATCCCTCTTTTTTGACGTTAAAGAATTAGGACTCCTGATACGGGTTGTGAAACACAGAGCAAAAGTGAATTTGATAATACTCCCAATATATTAAAAGTCAAGGATTTTATGGGGGATATGGGGAATGGAAAAGGAAGGTATTCCGTGGTAGAATGGCTGCCACAAAGACATACCCCGGGGGAGGGTGTCACCATGACCGATGAATATGATTTCAGAACGATTTATGATGAATATCATCCGAAAATCGTTCGGTATCTGACGCGGGTGGTCGGCGCGACCGATGCCGAGGATATCGCCCAGGAGGTCTTCGACAGGGTCCATCGCAACCTGGGAGACTTTCGGGGACAGTCGAAGCTCTCGACCTGGATTTACCGGATAGCGACCAACGCCGCCATCGACAGCAGACGATCCGCCGCGTACAGATATACGAAGGAACTGTTCCCGCTGGAAGAGGCCGTCGACGCGGCATGCCTGCCCGATCCGGCCGATCATGATGACGAGGCCTCCGATAGGACCCTTATCCGCAGGGAAATGAGCGACTGCGTCAAGGAGTTCATCGACAGGCTGCCGCCCGACGACCGAACGGTCATCGTGCTCAGCGAACTGGAGGGATTGTCCAACGAGGAAATAGCCGACGTCCTTGAGATTTCACTGAATAACGCGAAGATCCGCCTGCACCGTGCCCGGGCAAAACTCAGGACGGCCCTCGAGAAAGGCTGTGTCTTTTACCGCAACGAAGAAAACGTCTTTGCCTGTGACCGGAAACCCGCCGGCATAGCGTCAAAACCCCCGTCTGACGATCGGTAACGGCCTGCCCGACTGTCACGCCGCCCGTTTCATTCCCCTTACGGGGCCTTTCATGTAAAAAAATGAGCCGCGCATGTATCCTTTTCGTGCCCTCCTTCGTCTAAAGAGCAAAAGAAAAAAGTACGGAGGTAGTCAGTATGTACGAAGCGGTTGAAAAAACGGATGTTCAGGTATCGAAAAATATCTTTCCCGCCGAGGCGTGGGAGCTGATATCGACAGAGGACAAAGAGGATCTGGTTATTCTCGACGTGAGCACTCCCATGGAGTACCGGGGGCTGCACCTGCAGGGGGCCATCAATGTGAGTCTCTTTTCCCGGTTCTTCAAGGCCCGGCTGGGAATGATGGATCGGGAGAAGACCTATGTGGTCTACTGCAAGGTAGGGGGACGGAGCAGCATTGTCCAGAAGATGATGGCGCGGATGGGGTTCAGGCGGGTGTATAACGTCATCGGCGGGACGATGCTCTGGGAGGATGAGGGGCTTCCCTTCGCCCAGGGGACGGGGGGTACGAACATATCCTCCTTCTGCCCCGTTGTTGCCTCGCTGACTGCTTACAAAAAGGTCAAAACGATGCTGCGCGGTACCTGTTCGTGCTTTGCCCGGGAGGAGGGTTAGGGCGGATAAAGTCACATGTAAATACTGTTGTGGTTCAATCTGCAAGATTGAACCAGCGGGAATGGTTTGGGCGCTCTGCTTGGCGCAATGTCCGGCTTTAACGGAGCTTTGCCTTGATCCTCGCAGGTCTTCAGACATATAAGATACGAGAGTGATCTAATATTTTCCTCTTTCACGTTTATTACGGCAATGCTCCCAGAAACTTAGCGGCAGGCATCACCCTGACTCTGCCGTCGAAGGTATCGGCTCCCGTTTCACGAGTTATCTGATACAGAAAGGGAACGTTCAGTCGTTCGCCATAGTAGTTTAGTGCAGGATTTGGCGTTCTGCCCGACGTCTTGCATTCTACGGCAAACCAGGGCTTTCCCTCAACGGTTACCAGGAAATCGATTTCTCTCTTGCCCGCATCTCTCAGGTAATGGAGGCCGATTCTGTACCCCTCCTGATCTTCAAGGGCATGTTTCATTTTTAAGAGGTGACAGGCAACGAGATTCTCGAAGCGTGCACCCTCATCAGGCACCACTGACCAGTCCCAGAGATATACTTTAGCGGCTTTTTTAAGTGATCGTATAGAGCTGTGTGCAAATGGTGTCACACTAAAACAGTGATACAGACGTTCAAGAATGGCCATCCAGTTGGAAACAGCCCGATGGCTGACTTCAAGATCTTCCCGCAATGACTGAAGGGAAAGAAGACTGCCGATACGATCGTCGAGCATGGATGCCAGCAGTTCCATCGATGACAAATCCCTGACGTTTTCGAGATCGCGCACATCTTCCCTAAAAAAGCGATCCATCCGTTCCCGCTGCCATCGCCTCAGGCTGCGTTCGTTCTGCTTCAGGAAGGGTTCGGGAAAGGAACCGAAGCGGAACAACAGGGGAAGCACATCCCGGTCGGTCCTGTCCGGAAATACTATTTCCCGTTCGGGGATGAGGGGTAAAGAAGTCTTCTGCAGCTCGCCTACTGAAAACCCGTGCAGGCGGTGTGCGTGGTAACGCCCCTGTAATGAATCTCCGCTCCTTCGGTATATATCCAGCCGGGCACTACCCGTTATGATAAACCGGATTCGATGGCCATGCGAATCATATTCCCCCTTGATCCAGCCCTTCCAGTTCCTGTATTTGTGGAGTTCGTCAAATACGACGATGCTTTCAACGGCCGGCCATTGCGCAGCCAGTATATTCTTCCGATCTGACCGGTTATCCCAATTATAGTACTGGTGTTCTTTCCCTTCCAGAAAGGTCTTCGCCAGCGTTGTCTTACCGACCTGCCGGGGCCCGGAAATAAAGACCATCTTTTCTTCGAGGTCGCGGCGGATTGGTTCTGTGAGATATCGTGGTATTATCATGCGAGTTTATTTACCACAAAGCAAAAATATTTACAATAATATTTGCTTATAAGCAAAATAAAATGCAGAGATGTTTCTCTGTGTGTCGTTTTCACGGTGTCGATAGACGGCGCGGTCCGCACGATTACCCGCCTGATGATAGCGTCGCCCTCATGATCGCCGGCTGTGAGACTTAAAAAATACGGGAAGTGTCCCCTATTTTTCACTTTCTTCTTTGAGTCTGCAGTAGTCCATGTGTTCACACACGTGATCGGCGAAGCCGACGCCGGCCTCTTCATAGAGAAAGTATACGGCATCGATCCCTGCATCCTGCAGGAGGTACGCCTCGTCATCATAGCGTACCGACGCGGTGATCTGCCCCGTGTAGCCCCGCTCCCTCATCTGGTGAATGGCAAATACGCCCGCCCGGGGAGCGGGCAGGGTCAGCATCACCAGCATGACCTGACTCTTTGCAGGGTCGATACGTTTCCAGAAATCGCTGTCCTCGGCGTCGCCGTAAATCACGTTGCGACCTCTCTTTTGATGTTTCTCCACCGTTTCGATATTAAAATCGATACCGATGGCAATATCGCCGTACCGGCGACTCATTTCATCATAGGCGCTTGTCCCCACCCCTCCCATACCGATAATGACAATCTCGGCATCACCGGAGTCAACGGGCGCGTCTTCGGGGAGTCGTTTCGCAGTTTCGAAGAATTTCAGGGGGCTTGACAGACGTGCGTACAGGTTGTGGGCGGCGGCATTCAGCGGTGCAGCCATGATGAAGGTCAATGACAGGGCAAGGGCAATAATGACCAGCCATTCACTGCCGATCCAGCCCTGTGCCACACCGATGGACCCGACGATGAGACCGAATTCACTGTAATTCGCCAGGCTGAGCGAAGCCAGGAGCGATGTCCGTGCGCGCAGCCTCAGCCGCGTCAGAATAAGGAAGAACAACCCTGCCTTGACGGGCATGATCAGCGCCAGCAGGAGGGCAATCATGAAACCGGTGGACGTGGGAAAGCCGGACATGCCGATATTGAGAAAGAAGCCGATGAGAAAGAGGTCCTTGAAGCCGAGCAACCGCTCCGCCAATTCAGGGGCCTTGGGATGATTGGCGAAGAGCATGCCGCAGACCAGTGCCCCCAGGTCGCCTTTCAATCCCACGACTTCAAAGCTGCTGTAACCGGCGACGGTCATGAGAATACCGAAGAGCATCAGCAGTTCGCCATGGCCGCATTGTGCCATGAACCGTCCCAGCAGGGGCCGCACAATGAAGAGTGAAGCCACGAGTGGTACGGCCCAGAGGGAGGGAACCCTGCCGGTGGATGCGGCCAGGAATATCACGGCAATGATATCCTGCATGATGAGAATACCGATGGCGGTAACGGCGTGGCGGGATGCCATCTCCTTCTTTTCCTCGAGCACCTTCACCGCAAAGACCGTACTGGAGAAACTGAGGGCGAAGGCGATGAGCAGGGCGGTGCGGCCGTTCAGTCGATCAAAGAGGGGTAACCCTGAAAGTGCCAGGAGCCATATCACAAAGCCGAAGAGAGAGACCGTCACAAGCATGTGGATGGATGTCCCGGCCCAGACGTCGGGCTTTGCCAGGCCCTTTATCTTCAACTTGAGACCGATAGTAAAGAGGAGCAGCGTCACACCGGCATCGGCGACCCGTTCCAGCACGACACCGCCAGTGATGTCCATTCCGTGCAGCGCAAAGCCGGCAAGGAGATATCCCACGAGGGGAGGCAGTCCGATCCTGCTGACGATGGCACCGAAGACGAAGGCGGCTATAATCCATAAAGGGTTCATACAACCAGGAATACTCCCATATTACATCGGTTTCGTTTTTCGAGGACGTCCGGATTTTGCTCTGTGATTTCCGTATCGATTTGATCCTTGTCGCTCCCTATAAAACTATTGCCGCAGCTAGTGTAAATGGTCCATAACGGCCACCAAGACGGTATCCCTTTGCACTTACAGACGTATTTGCCGTCGTTGGCTGATGACATGGGTGATATAAGTAGTACCAATATGCAGATAAGTATGAGCGTAAAAACAACTTTTCTCACTATTTTATTTTTTATGCCTGTTTTCATTTTGTTCTCCCCTTTATACATTTCCAGATAATTGGAAAAATCAGGGACACTTCCCAATTCGTTTCAGTGCATCTTTCCTCCGCAGATGAACCTCCATCTTTGAAGGCATCAGAAGCACACTTATCTTGAATACGTTGGCTTTCTTTGTCGAACTGTTCCCTTCCTCCTCACATCTAATGCATCCCGGGAAAACATAAAAACAAGGGGCACTGCCTATATTTTTGTAGAGGCATTATCGGGGATAGCGGTTCAGAATCTCGTCGATGGTTATCCCCGCCATGTCGGTTTTCAGGTAGAGATTAAGCCAGGCGAGCAGGTGGACGCTTGCCCAGGGAACGGCGATAGCAATGCGGTCCGTCAGCCCCTCGATCATAAGGGTCTCCAGATACAGGTAGACTTCGGATCTTTCCCTGACCAGTGTCTTGACATAAGCCTCTCCGGCGAATAAGCCGAAGGCATTCCCCTTCAATACCTCCTGAAGGCCCTCATCGAAATCCTCGTGGAGGATGACCGTAGCGAGGGGAAACTCCTTTTTTACAAATTGCACGTAGGAAGTACCCCGTTCCGCCATAATCGTTACCCCATGCCGGTTGACGATCCCCCGGGTTGAGGTATGCCGATAGGCGATCGCCTGTCGGCGGTTGGCAAGGATATAGGTATTCAGCTTCAGGTATGGGATCGTGAAGCTCACTTTTTTTGCCCTTTCCAGGGTGGTTGTCAGATCGGAAATGCCCAGATCGGCCTCCTTGTGCGCCACGATATCGATCACCTCATTATAGGTGGCGGCTTTCCGATTGAATTCGACTCCTACACCCAGACGCGCTGCAATATCCCTGGCCATATCGATATCAAAACCGGTATCATTCCCCCCGG
Organism: Deltaproteobacteria bacterium; assembly: GCA_016935935.1. The sequence goes on along the minus strand of JAFGPZ010000179.1, from coordinate 2,457 downwards.
GTGTCTTCATGAAAAAGGGGTAATCCTCCGTTACGACCACTGCCACGACGAGTTTCCCCCTTTCCAGTATTCTCGCCATATCGGGAGAAGAGAGGTCCCTCCCATAGGCATGACTTCCGAAAAAGGCCGGCAGTGCAATGATGATTAGTAATATACGCAACAGAAATTTCATGGACCTTGCCTGTTAATCCGTTCCAGAACTGCCACGGTTCCGCAGTTCGATTGAATGATTAAAACGGCCGTCAGGGGATCCAGAAAGATTTCAAGCGAGAAAAGGACAATAAAGGCCGTCTCTACCGGCAACCCCAGAGGCTCAAGAACGAATGCGAGTAGCGATGCGGCCACGCCCAGTCTCCCCAGGGCGGCCATACCTGCCAGTGCGGCGCCGACAAGGATGATCACCATCTTTTCCACTCCCAGAGTAACGTCGTATAACTGGGCGAGGAATACGGCGGTCACGGCAAAACAGAGCACCACCCCCTGACGGTTTATTACGATTCCCAGGGGGATGATAAGATTGGACATCTTCTCGTCCAGTTTAAGATTCTTCTGCACACTGTTTAAGGCCGAGGGCAGAGCGACAAAGCTGTTCGCCGTTCCCAGGGCAACCAGGTAGGTCTCGCGCAGGGCGACAAAGGATTGCCAGATGGATTGTCTGGAGGAAATACTGATCAGAAGCTGGTAGATGATAAAAAGGACCACGGCAGACCCGTAGATTACGGCAAGCAGCTTGCCCAGCGATTGGAATATGCCCAGGCCTGTCGTGGCAACGCTGCCTGCAAAGACGCAAAAGAGGCCGACAGGCAGTGCCTTCATCACCCAGCCGATAATAGTTTTAAAGGCCTCGAAAAGGGCGATCATAAAATCGATGATGGTCTCGCTGGCGGCATGAGGTACCAGGCCGATGGCAACCCCCAGCAGAAGTGTAAAGAGAAGTATCCGGAGACTGTTGCCCTCGCTGAGGGCCGCAAATATGTTTGTCGGCACGATTTTGACAAAAAAGTCGGCAAGGGGGGTATTGCTTTTGGCGGTTTCCTTTACGGCACTCTGTTCGGACATAAAGAGCATCTTGCCCATGCCTGCCTTTGCCTGCTGTGAAAGGGCGGCCCCCGGCCTTCCCGCAAGACCGGCCCCCAGTCCAACGGCGCTGGCCAGAAAAAGGCCCGTAAAGATGAGGATGAAGAGGGTTCTGATGATCCGGATCGATCCCGGTTCTTTGACCAGCCTTCCCACACTGGAAATGATGGCTGTGATCATGATGGGCAGGATGCACATCTGCATGAGACCGATAAAGATTCTGCCCGGCGCGGTAAGGTGCTGGGCCGGTCCTTTGAAGAAATATCCGAAGAGACCGCCGGCGATAATGGCCCCAAGGATCACCCAGGGACTCTGCATCGTAAGTCGCTTGTGCAACGATATCTTCTTCCACTTCCAAATCATCTCACTGCCCCTGTATTATTCCAGTTTCTGATCATGACCTCTTCCAGAGGTCTGTGGGATAAATTTTCCCGCTGGGCAAGCAGAAGGTTAACCCAGGTCAGGAAATAGATTGAGGTTGCCGGCAGGGCACATGCGAAGCGATCCTCTTTCCCCTCGATCCGTATAAGGCGGTGTGTAAGGTAGATCGCCGGTTCATCCATGATCATATTACACAGAACAGCCCCGCTCTGGAGGACCGCCGTGACATCTCCCCTGAGAACCGCCCCGTTCAGCACTTTCCACCGGTTGTATGTCGTTATCTGCGCCGAGGGGAAAAACTCCCGCACAAATTCCTCGTAGGATGAACCCCGCATCACCCCGATGGAAACCCCCGGTCCGTGCAGCCAGTCCTTTCCGGCCGCTTTCCGTTTCAAATCGATTTCCTTTCTGCGGTTTACCAGAAGGGATGGACATACATAAAGGTAGGGCTCAGTAAAAAGGACGCGGCGGGCACGTTCGGTCGTAGCGCTCAAGAGTGATATTCCGATATCGGCGTTCCCCTTTGCCACCCGGTTGATGACCTCATCATAGGTTGCGGCGCTCCGGTCTATTTCGGTCGGCACGCCGAGGCGATCCCCTATGCTCCGCGCCAGTTCCACATCCATCCCGGACAGAGTGCCGTCTGCGCCCGTTACGACGAACGGGGGCCGGTCTTGCGCGCACATGGCCACGACAAGCTTGCCCCGTTTCGCGATTTCCCTCATATCGGGGGGATATTCGTATGGCTGAGCCCCGCTTAAGAAAACGACGCCCACCAGCGTCAGGCAGGTAAGAAGAAGTCTTTTCAACATGTATCACCCGTTTTCCAGAAAAGCATGCAAGAACCGCATGAACCGTATTGAGCAGCTAGCAGGATATTTTATTGATAAGACATTACTTTTTTATGTTCGGAGTCACTACTGTCCGGTTAAAAGTTCAACAACATGATATAACTCTTTAATATTAAACAGATAATTGACCATTTTTATTTTTTTCGAT
>JAFGPZ010000178.1 GCA_016935935.1 Deltaproteobacteria bacterium | reverse complement strand
GGGATCCAATGTCAAATTTTCCTGAAGGGAGACTTACACCGCCTCTAACTTTGCTTTCAAGGTCATGCCATGGGGTAGTACTTATTCCCCTTGGGTATTCTTCTTATCTTCAGGCATTGACGAACTAACTTTAGAAATGATAGATGAAACTAACTGGGGATGATGATGGAGCACGGATCTCCATAAAACATCATCGACATAATGTGAGATCTGCATAACGCTACAAAACCACCAATTTCGTCATACCGGCGCAGGCCGGTATCCAGTATTATCAAGTGTTTTCTGGATTCCGTGTCACGCCCGGAATGACGGGAAAGAGTATTGTGCAAAGCTCTCAATAATACAATGGGATTGACTTTTAAATAGACTCCTTCACCGTGAAAGATAAAGGGGAATTGATGAAAATACTGATAACGGGTTGTGGGGGACAACTGGGTAGTGACTGTGTGACGGTTTTAAGGGACAGTCACGAGATCGTTCCCCTTGCTGCGCGGGATATGGACATCACCGATCTGAAAAAGGTGGAGGAAATCATAGCCCATATCAGGCCGACATGTATTGTTAATTGCGCTTCCTTCAGTAATGTTGATGCCTGCGAATCGGAGCGAGAGCTTGCATGGAAGGTAAATGCAGAAGGGCCGAGAAACCTGGCGCTGATGACGGAAAAATATAAATGCCGCCTGATGCACATTTCGACGGATTATGTCTTTAACGGGAGAAAGAAACCGCCCTCTTTTTACACCGAGTCTGATGAATTGGATCCTCTCTCGTATTATGGTGAAACGAAGGTTGCAGCTGAGCGCGGCATAAGCGAGGCAACAGACAGATACATAATTGTGCGTACGGCCTGGATGTATGGGATACATGGACGCAATTTCCCCAAGACCATGCTTAGAATGGTCTGTAATAACAGTAAAAATGAAATAAAGGTGGTTGCGGATCAGTTTGGTTCACCTACATGGTCCCATACACTGGCGGTGCAAATCGAGAAATTGATTACAAGTGATGGGCAGGGAATCTATAATGTTACAGCGGAAGGTTACTGTACATGGTATGATCTGGCCCTTTATTTTCTCGAAAAGATGGATATCCCTCACAAGATTGTTCCCTGCAACAGTTCAGACTACCCAACACCGGCTCGCAGACCAAAAAATTCAATACTGGAAAATGCTCGGCTGAAAGAGGAGGGCATCAATATGATGACCGACTGGCAGCTGGATGTCGATCGATACGTCGGTGCATTTCGCTTGCGCCTTTTGGATGAAGCAAAAGAGATAAAGGGAGCAGGTGGAAGTAAAAATAGAGAAGGGAAGGAATTATGAAAGGCATAATACTGGCAGGAGGATCGGGCACGCGACTCTATCCCATAACAAGGGCGGTAAGCAAGCAGATGATACCGGTATACGACAAGCCGATGATCTATTATCCCATGTCGGCGCTCATGCTGGCCGGGATCAGGGAGATACTGATTATCTCCACCCCCAATGATCTCCCCGCCTTCGAGAAACTCTTTGGAGACGGTTCCCAGGTTGGCATTTCACTCTCATACGCCGAGCAGCCTCACCCCGGTGGGCTTGCCCAGGCATTCATAATAGGCAGGGATTTTATTGGGAACGAAACGGTGTCTCTCGTTCTGGGAGACAATATTTTCTACGGCAGGGGACTGCGCGGTATTCTGAAGCGGTGCAGCGAACTGGATGAAGGAGGCATTATATTCGGGTATCTTGTGCGTGATCCCGAGAGGTATGGAGTCGTCGAGTTTGACGAGAATGATAATGTGACCGGCATTGAGGAAAAACCCCGAAAGCCCAGATCGAAGTATGCCGTGCCGGGGCTCTATTTCTACGATAATGATGTTGTGGATATTGCATTAAATCTTAAGCCATCGGTGCGGGGAGAACTTGAGATCACCGATGTAAATCTGGATTATCTGCATCGTGGGAAACTGAAGGTGGAGCGCTTCGGCCGTGGTTTTGCCTGGCTCGACACGGGAACCTGCGAGTCACTGCAGCAGGCGGCAAGTTATGTCCAGGCGATTCAGGATAGACAGGGACTCAAGATCGCCTGTATCGAAGAGATTGCCTTTCATCTGGGATATATAGGCAGAAAGGAACTTAAAGAGCTTGCAATACCCATGCTCAATAATGAATATGGACAGTATCTGATGGAAATAGCGGATGGAGGGGAGAAGGATGCCAGGCAAATTTATTAAGACTTCAATTCCAGGTGTTTTTCTTATTGAACCGTTGGTCTTCCCGGATAATCGCGGATTCTTTATGGAAACCTACAATAGAGGTATATACAGTAAAGAGGGAATCGATTTGACCTTTGTACAGGATAACTGCTCCCATTCTCGAAAGGGGACACTTCGGGGGCTTCACTATCAGCTCAAGAATGCCCAGGCAAAGCTGGTTTTCGTAATTACCGGAGAGATATTCGATGTTGCTGTCGACATACGGAAGAAATCTCCTACCTTTGGCGCATGGATAGGCGAATATCTATCATCGGAAAACAGGCGACAGTTATTCATCCCCGAAGGCTTCGCTCACGGATTCTGCGTTGTCAGCGAAGAGGCCGATGTTATCTATAAATGCACCGATTTTTACACACCGGGAGACGACTACGGAATATACTGGGCGGATCCTGAGATAAAGATTGCATGGCCCCTGGACGACATTGTTCTTTCGGGAAAGGACGAAAGGAATCCATGTCTTTCAGATGTTGCAGGGGACCTTTTGCCTGAATACAAAAGGGAATAAGACCGCTTATATTTTTTTGCAGAGAGGGTATGTATGAACAGCATTATCGTAGCACTGTTGGTAGGCATGGCTACATGGATCTTTATAAAGGGGGCGCAAAAGGCAAGGCAGAGAAGGGTGGTGCCTGACAATTCTTCCGTCGTTAAACAAAAAGCCATGCCACGTATCGG
>JAFGPZ010000177.1 GCA_016935935.1 Deltaproteobacteria bacterium | reverse complement strand
TTGACCCGGAATCCAGTCTTTTCAACTACTTATGGATTCCTGCTTTCGCAGGAATGACGTTATTTTTTACTTCTTACGAAGCCTTCATAATTGCAGTTAAAATTTCCACAGCTTCGTGCTTTGCATTTTCTGTAACTTTTATACCTCTTTGCGCCCCATTAATCAATCACAAGAAAATGACAAAGGACGGGATAGCATAAGTATCTATATTTTTATACCTGCCTTGATGTCAACGGTTCATGTTAAAAAATAGACGACTCACGAAAGGGAATAATGTTTACCAGAAAAAACATTGACAATCGTCTCTATTTTCTGTAATTGTCAATAAGTATCATTTGAGGGGAGCACAGTGGCATATGACTTAAAAATCAAACAGGAGGGAAGATTATGCTTAAGAAAAAACCTATTTTGCTTTGCCTTGTAACAGTTTTAGCTTTATCGGTGGTTTTTGCTGGTCCGGCCATGGCGGCCAAGAAGTTTTTTGCCGTAGCTACAGGCGGAACGGGAGGAACCTATTATCCGCTGGGTGGAGCCCTTGCCCAGGCCCTGTCATCCAAGATTCCTGATCTGATCGTAACGGCACAGTCCGGAAATGCATCGACTGCAAATCTCAATCTCATACGCAGTCATGGTATCGAATCGGCATTCGTGCAGAACAACACCGCTTACCAGGCATACACTGGCATTGACCAGTTCAAGGGGAACCCCGTTAAAAACGTGCGCGGTATCGCCTCCCTCTATCCCGAGGTTATTCAGATAGTTACGCTGAAGAGCGCAAACATCAAGTCTGTCAAAGAACTGAAAGGTAAACGCGTTATTCCCGGCGACAGAGGGAGCGGAACCGCAGTGGACGCAGAGAATATAATGCAAGCGGCCGGTATGACTTTTAAGGATTTTGGCGCCCTTGACTGGCTCAGTTTTACAGGTATCTCTCAGCGCATGAAAGACGGCCAGGCCGACGCCGGGTTCATTACCGCCGGAATCCCCACGTCATCCGTAATGGAACTGACCTCTCAAACAGACATTGCTATTCTGGACATAGATGACGCACTCATCAAAAAAACCACTGACAAGTGGCCATTCTATGCGAAGGTTACCATCCCTGCCGGCACATACAGGGGACAGGATGCAGCCGTCGATACGGTGGCAGTGATGGCCCAGTGGGTAGTCGACGCTGTTATTCCAGAGGATATCGTTTATCAGATAACGGTGGCCCTCTGGGAAAAGGGGAAACACGTCCTGAGACAGGATGATGCGCCCAGCGCCGCTGCAATCATGGGGCAGGTACACGCCAAGGGAAAGGATGTTACCCTGGAAACCGCCCTCGACGGTATGGCTATTCCACTTCATTCCGGTGCGGCAAAGTACTACAAAGAAAAAGGGTTGATAAAATAGCAAGCGCTGCCCTGGCTCGTATCTGTAGAAAGGAGATTGGGCACCGCGATTGTCGGTGCCCAATTTTTTTGTTATGCGCCGGAAAGTGATCCTGTTATCGTCCATCATCTTCTTAGTGATTGTTCCGATATCGCTCGTTCCTGTACATGTCTTCCAAATCGAGGCCCTGCGTGAAGGTATCATTCTGCACCTTGAAAGGGTAACGCCCGGCTTTCGATTTTCCCTTGGCTTTATGCATTCCGTGGAGCGATGTCCCGTATGGGATCACATGAAAGTAGATGACGACTATAATATGGTCACATATGCTACGGAGTTCTGGTCGAGCCGGACGGGGCTTCCATATGCGGCATTCGGTAACGAGACATTCCGTGCCGAGGGGGATCACTTCATCATAGAGAACATGCATCGCATTATTCCCTCTGTAGATCAGTGGGTTAACACCAAATACGACAATAGCTTGAGATTCGAGGATGGCCGGGAAATTAAGCTGCCATCTCTGGCAGGAGACACTCTCTTAAGGATTACGATAGAGCGCATACGTCTTGGATATTATCTCTATCATATGAGTAATCAATCAATTCGATAGGGGGCGCTAACATGGAAAGGGAAGATAAGGATATTTATACGGCAGATGCCACTAAAAACTTAGAAGAAATATCGAAATATGACCCAGATTTCAGATTTCGGACGCTGTCGGGCATCACTGCGAAGCTTGCCTTTTTAATGACGCAGGTGCTTTCCATTTTCGCTATTTACACGGCGGGTTTCGGTGTATTGCAGGAGTGGAGGCACAGGGCCTTTTACCTGGCTTTTGTTCTTCCACTTGTGTATTTTCTCTATTCCATCAGAAAACCGGACACCCGCGGCAGCAAATATTTTGTCTATGACATAATCTATGGGTTAATAGGCGCTGCTTTATCGACAACCATGTTTCATGAAATCCTTGCACTTTCAACGGCAGCCTCTTTTGTTTTTGCCATTATCACGTTTTTATTCATCATATATGTCAAACGCCGCCAGTTTCTGGGAAAGAAAATCTTTATATATATCGATTTCGCGCTGTTTACAGCCATGATTGGCGGGTTCTTTTTTGGTGTATTCCGTGCCTATTTCTCTATCAACTTCATAGAGGTCTTCAATGCCCCGAACATGACACTCCTTTTCTGGAGTATCTTGCTCTTTGCAACATTTCTCAGTATCCTTCTGCTGTTCATTTTACACTGGGTAAGAGCCCTGTTGGCAATAATATCAACGGGTTCCTTCAATTACCGGAGAGATGACATTCCATATTTCGATATTTTTCTTGTCCTCATGTCGGCGGCCTTTTCGGTCTTTATATTTCTGGAATACAACAATCTCGTTTTCCGTGCCGGAATGCCCCTCAAGCTTGATCTGGTAGTCGGCGCCTTTGCCATACTTTTAATCCTCGAAGGGGCGCGGCGCAGTATTGGAACGCCGCTTCCTATTATAGCCTTGCTGGTTTTGATAAACTGTTACCTGGCACCCTATTTTCTGGATATCCCCGGCCTCAGTTTCTTTGCCCATCGGGGATACTCTGTCGAACGGATCATTGAGCATATGTTCCTGGGAACAGAGGGTATTTACGGCATCCCAGTAGGTGTTGTCGCCACCTTTGTCTTTCACTTTGTCCTATTCGGAATCTTTATTTCGAAGACCGGTCTGGGGCAACTCTTCATGGACCTCGCCATGGCGCTGGCGGGTTGGTCTGCCGGAGGCCCGGCAAAGGTTTCCGTCATAAGCAGCGGTTTTATGGGTTCCATAAGCGGAAGTTCGATCGCCAACACTGTCACAACAGGGGCCTTCACAATTCCACTCATGAGAAAGGTCGGTTACCGTCCCCAGTTTGCCGGGGCCGTGGAAGCCTCAGCCTCCACGGGCGGGCAACTGATGCCCCCCATCATGGGAGCCGCGGCCTTCATAATGTCGGAGTTTCTTGGAATTCCCTATATAAAGATTGCCGCAGCAGCTGTTATTCCGGCAGTTCTTCACTTCTTTTCCATAGCAATGATGGTTCACTTTGAGGCAAAGAAGAGCGGCCTTGTGGGAATCCCCCGGGAGAATCTGCCAAGGACGATGAATATACTTAAGGGAAAGTGGCACCTCATTGTCCCTCTGATTATCATAGTCTGGCTTCTTATCTCGGGAAGCAGCCCCTTTCTGGCGGCCTTTTGGGGAATCTTCTTTACCGTTGCCATCGGTCAGATTCATGATAAGACAACGCCCTTCCTGATAACGATTATTCTTGCGACACCCGCTATTCTGCTCCGCTACAATCCCTTAATCCCCTTCACTATGGGAACAGTTGTATGGATAGCCTTCTTTGTTCTTGGATTTGCCTACACACTAAAAAAGACGGATATGAGAAACTGGCTTATATGCCTCAGCTCAGGCATCGTTCTCGTGCTGCTGCAGCTTTTTAATGTTGATTCTTTCCTCTCGGCTTTCTGGACTCTGGC
>JAFGPZ010000176.1 GCA_016935935.1 Deltaproteobacteria bacterium | reverse complement strand
CTGTGTCCGTTAGCCCTTAGGCAGTTGTACTGGGCTTCCATGACGCCTGCAAGACACCCCATAAGTACGCCGCGCTCTCCCGTTAGATCGCTGTATACCTCCTGCTCGAATGTGGTGGGGAAGAGATATCCCGACCCGATGGCGATGCCGATGGCGCAGGTTCTGTCAAATGCACGACCGGTGTAATCCTGAAAAATTGCCATGCTCGAATTGATGCCACTGCCGTCAAGAAAGTTTCTCCGCACGGAGAGACCAGATCCCTTGGGCGCCACCATGATGACATCAACATTCTTTGGAGGGATAACGCCGGTCTGTTCCTTGTAAACTATTGAAAAACCGTGTGAAAAATAGATGGCATCTCCATCGTTCAGACACTTTTTAACGCTTGGCCAGACGGCCTTCTGTCCCGCATCGGAGAGGAGAAACTGGATGATCGTTCCCCGTTTGGCCGCCTCTTCCACGGAGAAGAGCGTCTCACCAGGGACAAAACCGTCGGCGATGGCCTTATCCCAGTAGACCTTTTCGCTCTCCCGTTGTCCGATGATGACCTTAAAACCGTTGTCAATCATATTCAGTCCTTGACCGGGTCCCTGAACACCGTATCCGAGGATGGCGATCGTTTCATCCTTTAAAACTTCACGGGCCTTATCCAGGGTAAATTCTTCAGATGTGATGACATCTTCCACTACTCCGCCAATATTCATCTTAGCCATATTTGCACACTCCTTCAATTTTATTAATTATAATGCTATCTTTCCAGATCGTGTAAAATCTTCCATACCGAGAGATTCAAATTTTAACAGAGTTTTATCGATTTCGTCTTTCTCTCCCGTAACCTCGACGATAAATTCATCAGTCCCCCCGTTTACAATCCTGCCGTGCGCTTCTTCCACGGCTTTCAGTACCGTTTTTCTAGTATCTTCGGTAAAATGTAATTTTGCCAGAATCATTTCCCTTTGAACAGACACCTTTGTCTTTAAGTAGTGGACGTCGCGAACATCAACTATTTTCTTTAGCTGATTTCTGATTTTTGCAACTGTGGCTTTGTCGCCTGTCGTGACTATTATAATTTTTGTAACCTTCGGATTTAATGTGATATTTGCACTGATATTTTCTATATTAAATCCCCTGCCACTGAATATTCCTGCAATTCTGGCAAGAACGTCAGGCTTGTTATTTACCAATAGTGTCAGGGTCCGGTCCTTCTCGGTCATCTTGCAGCATCCCTTCTTCCGCTATTTTAGATCTTCAGCTTTTATTATTGTTTCGATAAGCGGAGCCCCTGGTTTTACCATGGGGAACACATTCTCTTCCTGCTCAACGTAAAAATCCATTATCGTTGGGAGAGGAGAGGCAAGGCCTTTTTCCAGTGTAGGCTCTATCTCCTCAGGGCGTGTGGCTCGCAATCCGAGAGCGCCATACGCCTCAGCCAGTTTTACAAAATCCGGCGAATTTCTGATATTCGAATGTGAGTAGCGTTTTCCGTAGAAGAATTCCTGCCACTGCCGCACCATACCGAGATACCCGTTATTAAGTATAACGATTTTGACAGGAAGCTTATAATTGACCGCTGTCGCAAGCTCCTGAATGTTCATCTGTATACTGCCGTCTCCCGCTATGTCAACAACTGTTTTCCCTGGGAAGGCAATCTGAGCTCCAATGGCGGCGGGGAAGCCATAACCCATGGTTCCCAACCCTCCGGGAGACAGGAAGGTATGTGGATGGTCGAAATGATAAAATTGTGCGGCCCACATCTGGTTCTGGCCTACTTCGGTCGTTATAATTGCCTTTCCTTCCGTAAGTTTATACAATTTTTCGATGACGCACTGGGGTTTGATTTTGTCGCTATCACAGTAAGATAGAGGAGCATAGGCCTTCCATTTCCTGATTTGATCCAACCATGCGTTTCTCTCTGCTCCTGGAATGGTGAAGCCATTTTCATCTATCAGTTTATTCAAGTGAACCAGGGCCGTCTTGCAGTCACATTCAATGGGAATGTCCACCTGCACATTTTTATTGATCGATGCCGCGTCAATATCAATCTGGATCAAGTTGGCCTTGGATGCAAAATTGGATATTTTTCCCGTTATTCTGTCCGAGAACCTGGTTCCTATTGTTACCAAGAGATCGCAGTTTGATATTGCCATGTTCGCGTAGTATGTGCCGTGCATGCCCGTCATGCCGAGCCATAATGGGTCCGTTCCCGGGAACCCCCCGATTCCCATTAGAGTAGAAACCACTGGAACTTTTACGCTTTTGACGAATTTGTTCAGATCCCCTGAGGCGTTTCCCAGTATAACCCCCCCGCCGATAAGGATGACAGGCTTTTTGGACTTTACTATCATGTCAAGGGCCTGCCGAAGGGCTTCCCTGGCTGGAGATTGCGCACTGGCTCTCGATTGCGGTTTTGAGACGATAGCCCCTTCTGCCTCCAGTGTTGCCTGAATAACATCCTTGGGTAAATCTACCAGAACAGGCCCCGGACGTCCGGACCGCGCGATGGAAAAGGCTTCGCATATTGTTTCAGAGAGATCTTCTATCTTTCTAACCAGGAAGTTGTGTTTCGTGCATGGCCTTGTTATCCCCATTATGTCAGCCTCCTGGAATGCATCACTTCCGATGAAGGGTGTTGGAACCTGCCCTGTCAATATTACCATAGGAATAGAGTCGGCGTAGGCAGTTGCGATGCCTGTGACCGTATTCGTGGCTCCTGGTCCGGAAGTAACGAGGCACACGCCCACTTTACCCGATGTCCTGGCATAGCCGTCGGCTGCATGGGCTGCACCCTGCTCATGTCGTACCAGAATGTGATTGAGATTCGATCTATAAAGCTCGTCATATATATCGAGCACAGAGCCGCCCGGATATCCGAATATCGTGTCAACCCCTTCTGCTTGTAATGTCTTGATTAGAATCTGAGATCCCGTTAATTTCATTGAAACAACCTCTCGGTGTTTTTTGAACTGAACAGCAAGCGTATTCCCCGCTACTTGCGGCGGGGTTAGCGAGTGAATATAAAACAAACAATTTCCTCAACAGTCGGAGATTTCCCGCAATTTGTTGCGGGGGAGCTTCAATAAAAAAAACCGCTACCATGCTCGGTAACGGTTTTTCTTTAAATACGGCAAAGAGATCAAACCATCACCCAGCCCCCATGCAGACTAGGATAATTATGTCAATAATTATGACGATGGCTTTGATCTTTTTATTGACTGCCCTTAACATTTCCATAAGTTCCTTATGTGTGAGGCGATGACTAACAGTTGTCCGTCATATTGTCAAGAAAAAAATGTTCCGCCATGCACATTCCTATTAGCGGTTATAAAACTCGCGTCAATTAAAGGGAGTCTTTACTGCTGGTCTTCATTGTTGCTTTTCTTTTGTTGCAATGCTATCATTCCTGTTCTGGCAAGTTCCACGATCCCCATTGGTTCAAAGTAATTGAGGATGGTCTCAATTTCTCCTCTGCTTCTGACGCTTTCGATAATGCAGTAACAGTCCCGTATGGAAACAATCTTGCATCCGAACATCTCAATAGCCTGCATGATTTCCTTACGGTTTTCAGGTTTCATATATATTCCCAGCAGCATCATTTCCTTCTGGATAGAATGTCTCTGGCTCAATTCTGTGACCTGGATGACATCGACGAGGCGGTCAAGATGCTTCTTGATCTTTTCCGTAAAATCGGCATTGGCCCTGCTGACCAGTGTTATCCGGGAAATTTTGGGATTTGTCGTTTCTGCGACACACAGGCTTTCTATATTGTATCCCAATCTTCCGAAGACGCCGGCAACGCGGGAGAGAACCCCCGATCTGTTGTGTACCAGCATCGATATGACGTGTATTCCCTCTTCCATCTTTCAGATGTTCCTCCCTCTTTTCTATTTCGGTCTTCCGTATATCATTTCCACGTTTGATCTTCCCGGCGGTATTATGGGGAAGACATAATTGTTCGGATCAACTGACACCTCCAGGAGATAGGGTCCCTTGGCCTGTTCCATCCTTTTAATCGCGGGAATGGGATCATTTAGGGCGATCTTCTCGGAGGGAATGCCGAATCCTCGCCCGACGGCGGTAATATCCGTCTTATCGCCCAGTTCACAAGCATTGAAACGCGCACCGTAAAAGAGATCCTGAAACTGCCGAATCATGCCGAGATGACCGTTGTTGAAGACTATGATCTTGACAGGCAGATTGTAGTAACTGATTGTTGCCAGTTCCTGAATATTCATGAAGAATCCACCATCACCGGTGAAAACGATCACTTCACGGTCGGGACTCCCGATCTTGGCACCCATTGCTGCGGGGAGACTGAATCCCATGGTTCCCATACCGCCGCTTGTGATCAGGCCACGCGGCGTATTGCTCCGCCAGGAATGGAGAGTCCATATCTGGTTGAGGCCCACATCGGCAACGGCGATTGCATCTTCACCCATGATTCCCTGTACTGTTCTTATGAATTCCGACACCTGTCCGAAACCGTTTGACTGGTGCTTTTCCTCTATATTCGATCTGTCCTTTTCAATTCTATCCAGCCACTCAGTCCTCTTTCTGTTCTTTACAAGAGGGGTGAGTTCCTTAACTGCTTCAGAAATATCGGAGACTAGGGCGATATCAGATTTTATGTTCTTGCCGATGGAGGTCGGATCGATGTCTATCTGGGCGATTGTAGCCAGGGGAGCAAATTGCTCTATCTTTGAGGTGCTGCGGTCGCTGAATCGAGTTCCTACGGCCAGGATGAAATCGGCTTGGTGCACTGTCCTGTTTGCCAGTTCACTCCCATGGGTTCCTATAAATCCCAGATTGAAGCCATTGGGAGAATGTACAGAGCCTATGCCCATCATGGTTGTGACGAAGGGTATTCGTCCCTGTTCTATCAATTCACTCACGGGGATGCATGCGTCGGCGAGTTTGATTCCACCTCCGATCATGATTATTGGTCTTTCTGCATCATTGAGATGTCGGGCTATTTCCCGTACCTTGGCTGCTATTTCTTCCCGGTTTGCCCCTTTCTTTTGTGTAAATCTGGTCTTCTTTTTACTCGAACTCGGGCAGGGCGCATTGATAACGTCTATTGGCAGGTCTACCAGCACCGGACCCGGCCTCCCGCTCTTTGCAATGTCGATGGCCTCTTCCAGTGTAGATTCAAGTTTTTCAACCCTGTTTATCAGGAAACTGTGCTTCGTTATGGGCATAGTAATGCCGATAATATCAGTTTCCTGAAAGGCGTCGCTACCCAGAAGATCTGATGTGACTTGGGCCGTCAGCGCCACTAATGGTGTAGAATCCATGTAGGCTGTTGCTATTCCGGTAACCATGTTTGTTGCTCCGGGACCTGATGTGGAGAGACATACGCCCACCTTGCCCGTTGCTCTGGCATATCCGTCGGCTGCGTGTGCTGCTGCCTGCTCGTGCCGCACAAGGTAGTGTAATATAGAACTTTCACTTATGCGATCGATTATGGGGAGGCTGTTCGTTCCCGGATAACCAAAGATCACTTCAACACCCTCTTTTGAAAGAGTGTCTAAAATTATGTCGGCTCCTGTTTTTTCCATCTTCCTCTCTTTTTGCTCCCTGTCAAAATAAAAAGGCCGCTAAATCTCTTCAGATGCGGCCTTTTACATAATAAAAAACCGCAGGCTTTGGGGCCCGCGGCTCGAATAGCTATTTCATCAGCGTAGTCGAGTGGCGGTCCCCGTAACTACTACGACGACCACGTCTACCAGTACCAATGCGACCAAAAGCGGATGATTCATTGTCCATGCCCTTAATAATAATATAAGAATTCCCTATTATATAAAAATTACATTTTGTCAAGATAAATTTTAATTTTTTCTCGATTTCATGATTTGTTTTCTTTTATACACATTCTATATGGTTTTTATCGCATAACGGTGGTATGAATCTTCCGGTTTAATCGGATAAATGTTTGTTAAAGAGAAGATAACT
>JAFGPZ010000175.1 GCA_016935935.1 Deltaproteobacteria bacterium | reverse complement strand
TAATATCCCGTTGTCGTTATCTAATACTCCGGCAATCCCTGCCATGATTGAATCTCCTGTTTTATGATTATATTATTTTTGAATGTTATGCCTGGAACGAGTCAAGTGCCCTTACAGCGTGGAAACCGTCGGAGCAATAAGCGTCAGCCCCAATCTCACGGGCAAATTCGTCGGACACGGCAGCACCACCGATCAAAACCTTGACTGTATCTCTGAGACCGTTTGCTTTCAATGCCTCAATAACTTCACCCATAATCAGCATTGTTGTCGTCAACAGCGCCGATAGACCCAGGTACTGGGGCCTGTGTTCACGTACATAGTCCACGATTTTCTCTGTAGGCACGTCGATACCGAGATCTGTTACATCATAGCCGGCTCCTTTGAGAAGGATTGCCACAATGTTTTTTCCAATATCGTGAATGTCCCCCTTGACGGTTACAATCGCGAAGTTTCCCTTCGATTTAATGTCCGATGTCTCGAGGAGGGGTTTCAGGATATCCATGGCAGCGCTGACTGCTTCGGCCGAAGCAAGCATATCCGGCACATAGTATTCCTTTGCATTGAATTTTTCACCGACAATTTCCATCCCGGCAGTAAGGCCGTCGGCGATTATCTCCTTCACGGGAATTTTGTTGTCCAGCGCCATCCTTGTCAACTCAACGACACCCGGGCCGGTCAGGCTATCATCTATTCCTTCGTCATCCTGGGTCATTCTGCCCTGTATGACATTTTCCTTCAAAACGGCAATAATATCTTCGTTCATTATCGTCTCCCTTCTTCGTATGTGTTCAAACGTGGCAAAAGACCTGGTATTTCACTGAATATTCTTGATGTCTTTTCATGATCAATGTGATCCACCGGCTTTGCGAGAAGTTCCTTCATCCTTTCATGGGCAAGTACAAACACATCGTCGGTTTCTCCATCCCCTTCAAATGGGTAGGGAGGTGAAATCTCCCCGGTGCGCATCACTTTTCTGATGTAACTGATGAACAGCTTCTGCGGTGTTTGCACTGTCTTCCTGATCTGGTTCAGCACATCGTTGATCTCGGTCTCATTGATACGAGGCTGCTTCAGGAAAAATTTCATCATTTGGAAATGGGCGTCGTCCAGGACTGCCTGGAGAAGGCAGAAAACTGAATTGCAGTCGAGAAGACCGTATGCACAGTGCAGAAACTGAGGTCCGCTCAGTGTTACCAGGATATCGGAAAAGAGTCGTTCAATCGATGATTGCTGTCCCGGAGTCTTTGAGTCGGACACACCCGATGTGGAGTAGTTAGGTATCTTGTAGAAGCGCGCCAGCTGTACACAGTCAATATTATACTGACTGGTTTCGATGGCCCCATACGAATCGCCCAGGGTATCCATGCGTGTTCTCACTGGGACACTCCCGTAAAGCAGCGGGGTTCCTCTGTTGACGAGTTGGCCCAGGGTAATTCCTGCAAGGACTTCGGCATTTATCAGTGCAAGAATACCCGCCTCTTTGATCGGCGCGGAACTTCCCGCCTGTGGTGAAGAAGAGACCACCACTGGAAGGCCCTTCCGACAGATTTCGATAAATGTTTCCGTTGTGTCGTCAACAAATTGCAGGGGGCTTTTGACCAGACATGTGATAAATGAAATAATTGGGTTTTTTATTAGTTCTTCTTCCCCTCCGACAATGATTCTAGCCATGTTTACGACATTGTCCAACTGATTCAGATTCGTGAGTCCCGCCTGAACGTGCTTGGTCGTATTATTCAAAGAGGCAAAGAATTTATTAACGTCTTTGTTTTCTTCCGTGATGTCCCGGTCCTGGATGTTGACGTTACGTATGAATCCATCCAGAGATTCCAGGTGTTCACATACCCTGGCTGACTTGCAAAGATCGTTTACAGTCCCGCGACGGGGAATAAATTCGGGTACGCTGATCTCAACGGCGGGATCTGACTTTTTGGTGTATATCTGAAAATCAACATCAAGCCAGACATTCGTCTCCGAACCTGTTATAAAATAGACCCGAGTTTCTTCTCCATTCATGACCAGGGCATTGTTCGGGTTTCTGGCCCCCAGTGTAACCGTTTTGGGAGCGCATTCAAGCGCCTCCAGAACGAGCTTTTCCGGGATTTTGATCAGCCAGTGCGTTGGATCACCCGCTGCCACCGTCGATACATCCGCTCCCGCACCGGCGAATATATTGGCTGCCTTTTCATTAAAACAGACCAGCCCCGGATCTCTCAGGATCTCCAGCGATGCCTGATGAACACGTTCTATTTGTTTTGTATTTAACCTTTCGTAAGGTTTATTGACTAAGATTCCTTCTCGTGGCACTGTGCCAAACCTCCTTTGCACGTTTCCTTAATATCTTCTTAATCTTCAAGAAGACCTTTTCGGTGAGCCCTGATAAAACCCTTACACAGGGGATCTTTATTGGTAAGCATGTCTGCTACTTTTACGAGACTCATCAACTTTCTATCGAGAGGATTTAATATGGCTGCATCGAGTCCTGCCGACGCCGCCATAAGCATGAACGAGCGATTAACACTAGCCCTGCTAGGGAGACCAAAGGAAATGTTGCTCAGCCCCATAACTGTCTTTGCTGATGGATAGCGGGTTTTAATTTCTTCAATTGTCCTGAGTGTGACAAGTGCCTGTGTCGTATCTACGGAAATGGGAAGTACCAAGGGGTCAAAGTATATCTGATCTTCTCTGACTCCGACTCGTGCGAGATGTTCTACGATGATTTCTGCAGCCTGGAGACGCTCATCGACGGTTCGGGGTATGCCTCCTGCTTTCATTACGAGAGCAACCAGTGATGCTTGGCGTTCCGCTGCAAGGCGACCTACGGTTTCAAGTCTGTCCGGTTCGGCATTGACAGAGTTTATCATGACCCTTTCACCGCGGTATCTCCCAAGGGCAGCTTTCAAGACGGCAGGGTCATCACTGTCGATACAGATGGGCTTCTCGATCTCGTTCTGAATGAGATCGATTAACCACTCGATGATCTTCGTAGCGCTTTCCCGTGCATCCTGACCGACACCTGCATTGACATCGATAAAATCAGCTCCAGCCCCGGCTTGGTCTTTTGCGATATTAATCAGAAATTCCTCGTTCTTGTCGGTGATAGCCTGGCCGACTGATTTTATGGACGCGTTAATTTTTTCACCAATTATCAGCATAGGGTTTCCTCTTACGGTAATATTACTCCCGGTATCTCTTTTCTCAGGAGTTCTTTTATCTCTTCCGGGATAAAATCTCGGGGGGTACTGTTGAGAACTTCTCGCACCTTCTCTGTAGCCCTCGCCCTCGTGTCTTTTGCTCCCTTACTTTCCCACTGAGGTCTATCCTCCTTATCACTCAATTGCGTAAAATATTGTTCCGTTCGCATAAAACGGCGCGTATGACGTGAAGATACATAGTGTCCACCCGGTCCTGATTTCTTTATCAGATCGAAAGCCAGGGTTTCATCGTTCACTTGAATACCTTCCACCGCCCGCATTACCATACCGATAATTTCATTATCGATGACAAGTTTATCGTAGGAGGCTGTCATGCAGAATTCGAGAAATCCGGCGGCATCGTGTATAAAATTACCCCCCGCGAGCGCAACCATAAGATTGGTAATAGCCGATTCATACCCCGCCTGAGCATCATTGACTTTAGAATCTGACATGCCAGCCGTAGCATAGTAAGGAAGCTTGTAAAATTGAGCCATCTGAGCAGACGCCGCATTCAACAGTCCCATTTCAACAGCGCCAGACAGATATTTAAGTGTTCGAAGATCCGCAATAGACGCTACGGAACCATAGAGCGTAGGAGACCCAGGATTGGCGAGCTGGGCTAGCATGACGCCAGCCAGCGTGTCAACATTCTGCACTACAAGGTTCCCCGCCAGTGTAACGGGGGACGTCGCGCCACAAAGTGGCTCTGCAGGAACGACTACGGGAATGTCATTGCGAGCTACCTCAATGGTGAGTTCCGAATAATGTTCATCGAGCCTCAGGGGACTGACAACGCAGGTTACCATTGAAATAAATGGTCGTTCTCTGAGTTTCTTGGGACTGCCTGCGATATATTCGGCCATCCTGATAACATTCCTTACCCCCTCCTTGGTATAGACGCCACCCATGATATGTTTCCGTGTGTAATTCAAGGCCGTTGCAAATCGGTTAATATCAACATCGTTACCGGAAAGATCGTCCGGATAAACATTGAGCATGTAAAGGTGAATATTATCGAGAACATCTACAAGTCGTGCCATGTTTTTGATGTCTTCGAGTGTTGCTCGCCTTGAATCATTTGATCCAGGATCCTGAACATTAAGGGCTGTTCCACCTGTGCCCATATAGACCTTATTCCCTCCGATTTCACAATCCAGTTCACCATTTTCAGAACGACCGCAAAGGGTAACGACAGATGGGGCCTGACCGATCAGTTCTTCCAGAAGACCCGAAGATATCTTGACAGTGCAGTTGGTCTCATCTACAGCGGCACCGGCCTTGCGGAACATCTCACGAGCTTCAGCAAGCCTTACCTCTATTCCGACTTCACCAAATACATTAAGTACGGTCTGGTTTATTTTTCTGATTCCTTCATCGGTGAGGGGCTTATACTGCCCCCCCGGCAAACCTTTTCTTGTTTTCATATTTTTCCTCTCTATAAAGATGAAGGTCCCGGACAATCTTTGTTACGTGACGGCTCTTGTTCATGCTGTAGAAATGCAAACCATCTATTCCACTATCCAAAAGATCCTGACTTTGATGAATCGCATATTCTAAACCGTATTTTGCCACTTCGTCACTTTTTCCAATCACTCCGGCCAATTTGTCATGTAACTGATTGGGTATGTTAGCACCACAGAGAGAAGCGATTTTTGTTATTTGTTTGTAATTAAAGATAGGGAAAATTCCCGGTATTATGGGTATGTCAACCCCCTTTTTGTGTGCCATGTCACGAAAACGATAAAAATCATCATTGTTGAAAAAAAGCTGTGTAATAACAAAATCGGCGCCGGCATCTACCTTTCGCCTTAGATTTTCTATGTCTGCCGCAAGATCTGGAGCCTCAACATGCTTTTCTGGATATCCGGCAACACCAATTGAGACATTGTAATTCGCCTTGATGAATTCAACCAGTTCATTGGCATAACCAAATCCCCCTGCGGTCTTTTGGAAGACCTGCTCCCCCTCTGGAGGATCACCTCGCAGGGCAAGGATATTTTTAATGTTTTCTTTTTTAAACTCATCTAGGATGGCGACGATATCATCCTTCGTGGCTTTAACGCAGGTCAGATGTGCCAATACCTCAAGACCGATATCGTTCTTAATGCCCGATGCTATCTCGAGAGACATATCCTGAGTGCTTCCTCCGGCGCCATAGGTTACGGAAATAAAATCGGGTTGCAGGCATGACAATTGATCAACAACCGTCAACAGGTCCCTGATATTTCCATCCCTTGCCGGCGGGAAGACTTCGAATGACAGCATAAGCTTGTTTGTCGAATAGAGGTCGCTAATCTTCATTTAACACATCCTTGCTGTACACTTAGGTGTTTTTGGCAGCTATGAATTAGTTAATACACTCTCCTCGCCGTACAATCCTTTTTATTACAGTCAGAACAAGGATTATATGAGGGAGCAAGACAATCCCCATCGTAATCATATATTCCAAACACTCCCGAAACAGACTTGCGAGGACGCATGAGACATGAATCAGTCAATGAAACGTTTATTCTTGTTGCATCAATCATGCGGAATAATTTTTTCTGCTCCGCAACAGACCAGTCACAGTAACCAGGACTAAAACGGAGAGTAATCCCCTTTCCCTTGGCATTATATTTTGTTTCCATATCTTTACAGAACGACTCTACCATGCTCTCCACGGCCATTGATCCCATCGATTCGAGGATGTATGCATCGACGAGACGTTCTTCATCCGTCAATCGGGCGACCTCTTGTTCAACACCATCTCCGATAGTCGCTATAAAACAAAGGGCATCCTTACAGTTCTTCATAACTTTTGACAGCTTTGCGCTTTTTAATGCTATGCCCTTTTCAAGATAGACGGTCCCTTTATCTATAGAGTCGATTCCCTTAGTTCGATAGGATAAAAGTGGTGTGAGCTGAGCGTTAAAACTGTTGAACAGGTCATCCGCTTTGTTATTGATGAAATTTTTAAACCGGTGAGTCCCACTCCTGCTAAATAGACGAGACAGATCTATACCGTCGCTAAAAGCACTGGTTTCTACTGACGTAGTGTTTTGCATATCACCTCTGTGGAAAAAATTTTATTATTGTTAGTATGGATTATGTTATTATATTTTATATAACAATAATTAGTACTGAAACTAATACAACAAAAGGATACCTTTGTCAAGAATTTTGACCAAAATTCTCTCGTTACGTCGTTATAGTCCCGGTCTGTCATAACACCGGAATCGGTTGGTGATTGTTTTACAGTGGTGTATGAAATTCTTCGTTGGGTTGTTCGACTTCTAAATCCTGGACGTCTAGCATATGTGTAAGTAACTGAAGATTATAAATGATCTCCTCTACCTTGCTCTTTGGGAGCCGCCTAACACCATCGACAATCTTTTGCTGAATGGGAGAGGGGGCGTTTTCGGCAAGTGTTTTGCCCCTGTCAGTCAGCTCAATATTAATTACCCGGCGGTCTGGTGAATTCCTTGTTCTTCGTACCAATCCTTTGTGCTCGAGCCGGTCGATTACTCCCGTAATCGTGCTGGATTTGACCATAACATAATTAGCAATGCGAGAAGGAGGCAAGGGACCAAATTCATAAAGGGCAAGAAGGCAGTGAAGCTGAGGAGCGCTTACCTGATAATTTTTGTTTAATTCCTTTGTGTAGAGCGAGCCCGCCTGCATGAGTCTCCGTATCTGATAAATAAGATCTTTTATATGATCTTGGGGGAGTTCCGCCACCTTCTCGCTTACTCGACCGAAGTTATTACTTGTCATCAATTTATTTTCCGAATAAATATCTTCTGTATTGAATTACTCAACTGCGCCCGCAAATATCACGAAGACATTGAAAGGGCAAGAGTGTTTTTATTTTCCTTTCCAGCAGGTTATTGGGAATTTCGAATATCACACAAATCATCAGGTTCGTCTACTAACCGCGCTGTACGTCCGCCTTTATTGATAGTGACACGCAGACAGGCAGGTTTCATTTGTGCGCCATTCATGCATGCTAGCGTGGCATGCATATTATTTCTCTGATTTTTATACCAAACATATCAGAGGCGTAGGCGGGCTTCATAAGGACCGCCGTATCACAACCCTCTCCACTACCTCCGAGCGCAATCACATCCTCATCCGGTGAAATCAGACCAGCCTCAGCCGCCATAACTGAGATTTCTACACACACCTTCATCCCCTGTGAGAACATGCGGAGAGTATCGGCCACAATATTCAGCGGCATAAATTCCGTTTTATATCTCGTAGCGAAGCCGCGCTCCGTAGCACTCAGCCCATGGAGACCCCTAACGATCCTGATTCCCCTCTTCTCCAGTTCATCGCGATTCTCATCAAACTTTTTAACTTTTTCCGGAAAACGACTGCCACTACTGTATGTAACGGCGATGACCTCCAAAGAACCGCCCGCCTTTCCCTTCAGCTTCAAAGCTGTCTTTCCCGTAGAAGAGGCCACGACTATCTTATTAATGTTGTTCTCCCTGCAATAGGTCACGGCAAGATCAAGGGTCTTGTCGGTATTTTTCACGCCCCTGACGTTAAAATACGTAATCTTTTTATCTATCGCTTCGCTCATAGATAGCTCCATAAATTTGCGTTTTGCCATCATACTATACTAAAAGCGTTCGACCGTCAAACCAGTAATGTAAACAGATGCACACTAAAAGCACACTAAAAGCT
>JAFGPZ010000174.1 GCA_016935935.1 Deltaproteobacteria bacterium | reverse complement strand
GTATTATATGTACGCAGTCATGTCGAAAGGTGATTCCAAGCATATCGGCAATCTTAAAGTGGGACCAATTGATTGGAAACATAGAACATCTGATTTGGTTATGGTAATTGGAGATCGCGATTACTGGGGCAAGGGCCTTGCGACCGAGGCGATCAAACTGGGGAATCGCATTGCCTTCGAGATTCATGATCTTAGGAAATTATCCGGAGGAATGTACTCAGATAATATTGCCTCAATAAAATGTTATCTGAAAGCAGACTGGATAGTGGAAGCAGTTTTACAGGGTCATTATATATTGAATGGTAAAATTCTGGATAGGATTTGCGTCAGTTGTTTCAACCCGAAATATTTTGATTTTAAGAATGTAAGGAAATTTGAATTCGACTGGGTGAAAAAATGAGGACATTAGCCATACTGCAAGCAAGGGTTTCATCACAAAGATTGCCCGGCAAAGTGCTGAAACCAATTTTGGGGATTCCCATGCTGCAGCATCAGATCGAGCGGATCTTGCGTGCCGGCAGAATCGATCAACTTGTCGTTGCCACAAGCACAGATATGAGTGACGACAGGATTGAAGATTTATGCAAAAAAATTCAGGTTCCTTTTTTCCGTGGCCACCTGGATGATGTCCTGGATCGCTTTTATCAGGCGGCTTTGCCTTATCAACCGGAAAATATAGTTCGTTTAACGGGGGACTGCCCGCTCATTGATCCCGATATCATAGATCAGGTTATCGATTATTATTTTCAGGGCGACTATGATTATGCATCGAATGCCATCGAACCGACGTTTCCTGATGGGCTTGATGTGGAAGTTTTTCGGTTTCGTGTCTTAGTTGAAGCCTGGCAAAGGGCTGATTTGCCATCTGAGCGGGAGCACGTAACCTCTTTTATTTATGAGAAGCCAAATTACTTTAAGATCGGTCATTATAAGAATCGAGAAAGGGATCTTTCCCACCTGCGCTGGACCGTTGATGAGCCGCAGGACTTTGAATTTGTGACACGGGTTTATGAACATCTTTATCCTTCGAATCCAACATTTGCTACTGCAGATATGCTGAAGCTTCTTGAAAACAATCCTCAGTTAAATGAGATTAATCATCAATTTAAAAGAAATGAAGGTTTCCAGAAGTCCCTTGAAGCAGATCAAAAAGTCCTCAATTTGAAGAAGTTGAATATCTCTAAATCCCTTGCAATGCAGGAGCGAGCCAAGAAACGCATTCCGGGACTGTCACAGCTTTTATCCAAGAGACCCGATCTGTTTTCTTATGGTATATGGCCCGGCTATTTCAGTAAAGCGAAAGGTGCCGAAGTATGGGATCTCGATGGCAATCGATATATCGATATGAGCATTGGTGGGATTGGGGCGAATGTTTTGGGATATGCCGATCCGGATGTGGATGATGCCGTGAAGGCTGCTATTACAGGTGGAACAAGTTCTTCACTCAATTGCCCTGAAGAAGTTGAACTGGCAGACCTTTTGTGTGAACTCCACCCTTGGGCTGACAAAGTTCGGTATGCGAGAACAGGCGGTGAATCAATGGCAATAGCTGTTCGCATAGCCCGCACATTTACAGGCAGAGATAAAATAGTATTCTGCGGCTATCACGGCTGGCACGACTGGTATCTGGCTGCAAACGTTGGAACAGATAATGCGCTGGGCGAGCATCTGATTCCGGGCCTGGAACCGGCAGGCGTGCCGAAAGGTCTTTCGGGAACGGCGATACCGTTTCGATACAACCAACTTGATGAGCTCGAAAAAATTTTAAATGCCCACAGAAATCAAGTTGCCGCGATCATCATGGAGCCTATTAGAAACGAGCAACCCCTGCCGGGGTTTTTAGACGGTGTCAAAAAACTGGCAAGATCATTTCAATCTGTTCTGATAATGGATGAAATATCTTCAGGATTTCGGATGAATACTACCGGTGCACATATGCAATTAAATATCAAGCCGGACATGGCGGTATTTTCCAAAGCCTTGGGCAACGGTTATCCGATTGCTGCCATCATAGGAATTGCGGATGTGATGGAGGCGGCGCAGAGGACGTTTATCAGCAGCACCTACTGGACGGAACGGGTCGGGCCGACGGCGGCCATAGCCACAATCAGAAAACACCGCCAATACAATGTGGGTGATCATCTGATGAAGATTGGCACGCAAGTGCAAGCCGGCTGGCATCAATTTTCCGATAAACACAATATCCCAATTCACGTAGAGGGCATTCCCCCTCTTAGCCATTTTTCATTTAAAGATGAAAAAACCCTTGTGTTAAAGGCGTTGTTTATCCAGTGGATGCTTGAAAGGGGTTTTCTTGCATCTGATAGTTTTTATTCCATGCTTACTCACACTGAAGAGCACGTTCAACAATATCTTATGGCTCTGGATGATGTGTTTAGCAGGGTTCAGGAAGCACGGGAAAAGGGCCATCCCGAGCAATACCTGATCGGGGAACCGTCTGTGGCTGGTTTTAAAAGATTGAATTAATGGATATCATTTTCCGCACGGACGCATCTATCGAGATAGGTTCAGGCCATGTCATGCGGTGCCTTGCTTTGGCCGATGGACTGAAGCTCAGAGGCCTGGAGATTGGGTTCATCTGCCGTGATCTGCCAGGACACCTCGGAGATCTTATCGAACGTAAAGGCTATCCGGTGATTTTACTTAGCCCCCCGGACGGGGTTCGGGATGTTTCTCATGGCGATACAAGGCACAGCCACTGGCTCGGCGTGAACTGGGAAGTGGACACGAGACAAACAGCTGCAGAATTGACGAAAACCTCCGTTCCTATAAAATGGTTAATCGTTGATCACTATGCCCTGGACTACAAATGGGAAGCTTATTTAAGATCTTATGTAAAAAAAATCATGGTGATTGATGATCTGGCTGATAGACATCATGAGTGTGATTTGATTGTAGATCAGAATCTGTATCATAATGCTGCTACTCGGTATGACGGGCTAATTCCTGTACAATGCAAAAAGATGACAGGTCCACAATACGCGATGCTGAGACGTGAATTCAGAGAAGCGCGTAAAAATCTGAGGAAGCGGGATGGATCCATTAGAGGCATCCATGTATTTTTTGGGGGTACTGATGAAGCGAATGAAACAACCAAAGCAATACAAGCGTTGGTCATGCTCCAAAGATCTGATATTCATGTAGATGTAGTCGTCGGTGAGAATAACCCGCACGGTAGAGATATTGAGCTTCTTTGTCAGGCCATGCCGAATTTTTTATTTCATCGTCAGGTCGATCATATAGCCTTTTTGATGATGCAAGCAGACCTCGCTATTGGATCCGGAGGAACAACGACCTGGGAGCGTTGTTGCTTGGGAGTGCCCGCGGTTGTGGCCATTCTTGGAGAAAATCAGCGTGAATTAACCTACGCTGTCGAAAATTATGGTGCGATTATCAACATGGGTGATGGTTGCAATATAACACCGAAAGATTATTTTCAGGTAATTTCTAACCTGAAGCCTGATCATTTGGTGAAAATGTCTGAATTGGGTATGGTTTTAGTGGATGGTGAAGGCACACTGAGAGTTGCAGATGAGATAGAGCAAAAGGTTAAGTATTGATGGAATTTGAGAAAGAAATAGCCCTGGGTGAACGCCGGATAGGTTCGGAAAACCCATGTTTTATCGTAGCGGAGATAGGAATCAATCACAATGGGGACATGAATCTTGCAAGAAAAGAAATCGATACAGCTGTTGAAGCCGGTGCCGACTCTATAAAATTTCAAAACTATAAGACGGAAGATTTCATCCTGGATCGAAAGCTAACGTATAGCTATCTTTCACAAGGCCGAAAGGTAACGGAATCACAGTACGAGTTGTTCAAACGGTGTGAGCTCAACACAGGCGCCCTCCTTGATCTTAAGAAATACTGTGAGGACAGATATGTATTGTTTCACAGCACGCCAACAAGTGTCGAAGGGGTAAGGGATCTGACGGATATTGGCGTCAAAGTGCTCAAAAATGGATCAGACTTTCTGGGACATTTACCTTTAATACGTTACATGGGAGAGACGGGGCTCCCGACGGTACTATCAACTGGAATGGCAACTCAGGATGAAATAGCTGAGGCGGTAAAAACTTTCGGTGCTACAGGGAATAAAGGGCTAGTACTCCTGCATTGCTCTTCGCTTTATCCGACAAATCCGGAAGACGTTCACCTTCGAAAGATGGGTACACTTGCAGCAGTTTTCAATTGTCTTATTGGGTTCAGTGATCATACAGAGGGAGCCCGTGCGGCCGTGGGTGCAGTGGCATTGGGTGCTTGTTGGATCGAGAAACACTTTACGCTAGACAAAAACTTGCCGGGACCAGATCATCGTTTTTCTTCCGATCCACAGGAGTTCAAGGAGCTGGTTAAAGCCGTGCGTCGAATGGAGGTTTTATTAGGAGATAATAGTCTTGGGTACTGTACCACAGAAAAATATGGGAGGGATCACTATCGGTTGTCTTGTGTGTCTGTCGGGAAATTCGAGGTGGGTCATGTTCTGCAATCAAGTGATATTGTATTCAGGAGGCCCTCGACAGGGTTACCTCCCCATCAGGTAAAACAACTCATTGGCCGAAAATTGAAAAAAGCTGTCGAATCCGGTGACCCCTTGTTGTTGGACTATGTTTCATGAGATCCAATAGGCAGAAAGGCCATATTCATCTGCGCCGCGCAGAGCGGGCAGATGCAGAGATGGTGTTCAAGTGGCGAAATGATCCATACCTTGTTGCCCGGGGGTCTTCGCAGCGTGTTGTCACTTGGACTGAACACCAGAAATGGTTTGAAGAGAATGAACTAAGCGACTACCGTGTAATGTTTATCATTCAGAAGGAAAGTCTGCCTGTGGGGCAGATTAGATTTGACAGACTGAACCAGGCGACCGGCGTCATTTCTGTATATTTGTTGGAGGAATTTACGCATAAGGGCTATGGGGTGTTGGCCATTCGACATGGCTGTCAGGAAATCTTCAGCTTATGGGATATTCAGAAAGTTGTAGCCCGTGTGCGTCAGGATAATCTCGCGGCTAGAGGTGCCTTTATTAAAGCTGGATTTTTCGAGACCGACCGTAGGATGGATGGTCTTGAATCTCACTATACAATGACTCTTTCTCGATCCAATGTTGATCAATCTCAAGGAGAGAAAAAGTCAACGACTGAGAATGTCTGGAGTGAAGATCATAAAAAGAATATCGACTACTATAGCCGGTTGATATTAGAGCATGGAATCAGTGTGCAGTCCCTTGATTGGGGCAGTGTTGAATCACAGCAGTTACGCTTTTCAATACTAGCAAAAATTGGCGAGTTAAATAATGCAAGCGTACTTGATGTGGGGTGTGGATTGGGTGATTTCTTGGATTGGTTGAAGAACTTAAAAATGGAAATGCGATATACGGGTCTTGATATCACGCCGCATATGATTCAGTTTGCAAAGAAACGTTTTCCGAACACGTGTTTCATAATTGGAAATCTTCTGGAACTTGATGACAGCGTCATTGGCCACCATGATTACATCTTCGCAAGCGGCATTTTTGCCCGTATCGAAAAAATCCCCTTTCGCTTTATGCAGGAAATGGTGTTGAAGATGTTCAGCTTGTGCAATAAAGCGGTGGGGTTTAACTCCCTGAGCGAATGGGCTCCGCAAAAAGACAGCGGCGAGTATTATGCCGATCCCTTAGAGGTTTTGAACTTCTGCAGAACGATCACGCCATGGGTTGTCCTGCGGCATGATTATCATGCGCGGGATTTTACGGTTTACATGTACAAGAGACGATGATTCTTAACTAATCCGTATTGTCATTGTCGTGCCATGCGTTTTGTGCTTGTTTTGTGTGCTGTCGAATCATACCGTTTCTTGCTGTTGAAAGGTTATCTTGAAAAGGAAATGAAGCAGTTTAAAATATTATTCTTTGTGAAAGTATAGAAAAGAAGGGAAATTTTTATGAAAAACTACTCCACAAACAAAGATGCCGATTATAAAGAGTTGATGGAAAAGCACCTGCAGAGTCTGAAGGGCCTCTCTCTTTCTTATCTCGTCAACAATTATGCGAAGTATGCGCGCAGGCAGGTTATCACTCGTTTTCTTGTGCGGCATGAACTGTTTAAAAAGATTTTGGACATTAAAGGTTCAATTCTTGAGTGCGGAGTGTTTTCCGGTAATGGTTTGATGGCGTGGGCGCAGTTATCGGCAATAATGGAGCCTGTCGGTTTTTTCAGACAGATATACGGATTCGATACATTTGGAGGGTTCCCAAGTGTTGCAATGCAAGACCTTGTCGGAGCAGAGGAGAAAGATTGGAAGCCTGGCGACGTCAAAGATGAATCCTATGAGGATCTCAAACGGTGTATTGAGTTGTTTGATATGAACCGCTTTATTCCTCAATATCCGAAAGTCAGTCTTGTCCGTGGTGATTTTATGAAGACTGGGGAAAAGTTCCTTACGGACAACCCACATCTAATAATCGCGCTGCTTTATTTGGATTTTGATCTCTATGAACCGACCAAGAAAGCTCTTGAACTTTTCTTGCCGCGAATGCCCAAGGGCAGTATTCTGGCGCTCGATGAAATTAATGACCCGAGTTGGCCTGGCGAGACCACTGCCCTGCTGGAATCGATTCACATTCGTGACGTGAAGATTGAAAAATTTCATTACGATCCCAATATGGCCTATATTGTGTTGTAGGGGCAGTTATTAGGTTTGGCTGTGGGATGGTTAACTCGATAAATTCAACTTAAACACGAAAGATTGAAAGAATATGATACTGACTGCACATCAACCTGTATATCTTCCTTGGCTGGGGCTGTTTCATAAAATTTCTCTGGCTCATGCGTTTGTTTCTTTTAACCAAGTCCAGTATCTTCAAAAGGATTGGAATAATCGTAATAAGATAAAAACTGCACAAGGGGACATCTGGTTAACTGTTCCCGTTCTGGCAGCGGGCCATCGGGAAAAAATTCTCACAGATATTGAAATAAACAACAGCCTTCCATGGCAACGGAAGCACTGGAAATCCATATTGTTAAACTACAAAAAGGCCCCGTTTTTTGAAGAATATGTGAGCTTCTTTGAAGATGTTTATTTAAAAAAGGAATGGCAATATTTAGTTGATTTGAATGACTATATGCTGCGCTGGTTTCTTAAGACACTTGGAATTGACGTGGAATTCGTGGATGCGCGAGACAAAGATTTTCAAGGCAGTAAGAATGCGTTGGTGTTGGATATGTGTGTGAAGATGGGTGCTGAAAAATATATTTTCGGCATACTGGGAAAGGATTACGCAGACAGAATCCCCTTTGAGAAAAAGGGCATAAAGATTTATTTTCAGGATTACAAACACCCGACATATCCTCAACTTCACGGGGAATTCATATCCCATCTTTCGGTGATAGATTTGTTGTTTAACTGTGGCCCGGATAGCCGGAGGATTTTGACAGAGAATCAAGATCAACTTATAATCTGATATACTTTTAAAATTAGATTATTGGAGGCGTAATATCTGTGCAAAATACCAGTGAAAAGGCAAAAAAGACCGTATTGGTGATTGCCGCTCATCCAGATGATGAGGTCCTTGGTTGCGGAGGTACAATTGCGCGCCTAGGGAGGGAAGGCTGGAGAGTGTACATTGCTATTCTGGGCGAAGGTATCACCTCCAGATATGACCACCCGGAGCACGCCGACAAAGAACTGCTCCGACAGCTTCACGTGCGCAGTCAAGAAGTGGTCGGCATTTTGGGTGCGACAGATGTCCGTCTGTACAATCTGCCCGACAATAGATTTGACACGGTGCCGATGCTGGATATTGTTAAGATTGTTGAAAATATGGTCGAAAACATTAAGCCACAGATCGTCTATACTCACTCTGGAGGAGATTTGAACGTAGATCACGCTGTGACTCACAGAGCTGTTCTGACTGCAACTCGTCCGATGCCATCTTGTCTGGTGAAAGATATCTATGCTTTTGAGGTTCCGTCTTCAACTGAGTGGGCCTTTTCTCAGTTTCAACCTGTGTTCCTTCCGAATATGTTTGTGGATATTCGTGATACGCTGGACATAAAGATTAGGGCCATGCAGCATTATGAGGGCGAATCGAGAACTTTTCCTCATCCACGCTCTCCCGAGGCTTTGCGTTCCATTGCTCAGAATAGGGGTGCGATGGTTGGTGTGGAATATGCCGAGGCTTTTTGCCTTATTCGGTCGGTGGCCTAAGGTGAGTTGATGAAAGTATTATTCATCTACCCTGATCTAGTTGATGAAAATCTAAATTACAAGGGGTCGTTTGCACTTTCAGTGGCCTCGCTGTCAGCCTATATAAAAGCAAGAAACCACACGACTTCCTTGCTTCATATTTTTCAGCCAATCACTAAAGACCAATTCTGCAAATGTATCAGAGATGAAAAACCTGGCTTAATCGGTTTCTCGGCGACATCCCTTTATGCGGAGCATGTGAAAGTGTGGGCAGAATGGGCGAAAGAGGTTAGTGATGTGCCTATCGCCTTAGGAGGCGCACACGCAACGTTCCTTCCTGAAAAATGCATACAGATGGCGGGAATTGATATTGTGTGTGTTGGTGAAGGGGAAGTGCCACTGTCCATGTTGTGTGACAATCTTGAAAATGGAAACGATATAACAAAAATCCCAAGCCTTTGGATCAAACAAGGAGACGTTGTTTTTAAAAATCCATGCGGTCCATTGATTGAAAATCTTGATGAACTCCCTATGGCTGATCGAGAATTGTTTGCTCTTGAAAATCTTGACGCCGCTCAAAGTCATATGCGCCATAAAATGATCCTTGCCATGGCATCCAGAGGTTGTCCTTTTAACTGTTATTATTGCTGTAATCATGTGGTTAAAGAAAAGTATCCTAACAAGTCAAAATATGTACGGTTCATGAGTGTAGATAAGTTCATCGAAGAGCTTGTATATTTGAAAGAGCGATATCCGTTTGTAACGGATTTTACCATTCTTGATGATATTCTCCCTTTGCATAAGGATTGGCTTGCGGTATTTGTCAAAGAATATAAAAAGCATATCAATTTACCCTTCAGGTGCCAGTCAAGAATCGACATCACGGATGAAGAAACCGTTCGTTTGCTACATGAAGCCGGGTGCTATAGGATACAGTTCGGGTTGGAGCACGGGAACCAATACTTGCTGAAGAACATGCTGAACAGAACGCTTGATCTTGAGAAGTCAAAGAGAATCTTCGAAGTGTGTGATGAACTGGAAATTCACACGTCAACGTTCAATATGATAGGTTTTCCAGAGGAGACGCCTCTCATGAGTCTGGACACTATAAAAGCCAATGTCTACATTGGTTCTGCCGTTCAAAATATTTATGCGGTCTACCCTTTTGAAGGTACAAAATTGTATGACATAGTAAAATCCCGGGGACTGTTGAAAGAGGCTCGGTCAAAAAAGTTATATTTTAGCATGGATGACACCATATTGAATTTGAAAGATATGACCCATGATCAGCTTTTGTTTGGTCTCGGCTATTTCAGGTTATTTGTTCTGATTTATAAAAGAATCTACACGTTGCCCCAGTGGTTACGAAAGCCCTTGGAACGTACGGTAGATATGATTTATCTTGGTCATTTAACCCCTAGGAAACTTCTGAATTATATTCAACAGAAGTTCGATATCAACAATAGAATATTAACTACACAATATAAGAAGTACGAAAAAAAATACAACTGGAGTTAGCAAAAGGATTTTGCCTGTGAATAAGATTAAGATTCTGGTCATCAATATAGCTTTGCGTCCTGGCTTCGCGAGGAAAATCCTGCCGATAGGAATGGGTTATATCACTGCCGCAATACGCCGGGCCGGCTTCGAGTTTGATATGCTGGATCTTGATGCACATCCTCGATCGCAGGAACAAACAGAGAAGTTTCTTCGGATGAATCAATACGACGTTGTGGCAATGGGCTGTATAGTAACGGGTTATAAGTATGTTAAATGGTTATCACTTATAATCAAGGAAGCCTTTCCCGATACCACTGTGATAGTTGGCAATACAGTAGCCCAGTCGATACCCAACATTCTACTTTCCAAGACAGGAGCGGATGTAGCGGTCATGGGTGAAGGAGACGAGGCCATAGTCGATTTACTTCATCGTCTGGAATCATCACGTGACATGGAAGGCATTGCCGGGATATGCTATAAGAAAGACGGACACATAGTTGCCAATCCTCCGCGTCCGCTGATAGAAGATATCGATCTAATCCCAATGCCTGACTGGACTTCATTTGACTTGGAGATATACATTAAAAGTCTGTCTGAATCTGTCGGTGATCCTTTACCCCCAATTCCTAAAGAGAAAATTAGGGCCAAGCCAATTAATACGGCTCGAGGGTGTCCATTTAATTGCACTTTTTGTTATCATGTATTTAGAGGTGAAAAATACCGTTGGCGTTCGGCAGAGTCTATTGTTCAAGAGATGCAACGGGATCATGATACCTATGGTATTAATTACTTTGTTTTTGCCGACGAACTTACATTTTTCTCTCTTAAACAAGCAGAACATTTTGCAAATTCCATTATAGCGAGCGGGTTGCAAGTCTATTGGGCAGCAGACGTGCGTAGTGGTTTGTTTACAAATGAAGAGCATATTCAAATAGCAATAAAGCTCAAAAAGGCAGGATGCCTGTATCTTGGCTATGCACTCGAGTCGGCTAACCCGGATATTCTGAAATGGATGGATAAGAAAGTGGGCCCAGAGGCTTTTTCTCGACAGGTTGACATATTGAGAAGAGGAGGAATCACTTCATTTACTTCTATTGTGCTTGGTTATCCAAATGAGACAGAAAAAACCATAACGGAGACAATTGATTGTTGCATTGCCAATAAAATCTATCCCAGCTCAGGGTACCTGTTGCCCCAGCCTGGTAGTCCGATGTATGACTTTGCAGTAAAGAGCGGGCATATTATCGATGAAGAAGATTATCTTTTGGCGATGGGTGATCGTCAGGATCTTCGGGTAAACATGACATCAATGACGGATGAAGTGTTCACGGCCATCGTTGAGCGTGAGTTGGGCCGGTGCAGCCGTGAATTGGGCATTAACCTCCCTGAAGGAGCTCTGTTGAAGACTGGGTCGTATCGAACATCAAAAGCTAAATCCTGATATATTACCTTACTGACAATTGATATGGAAAATTTTATCAAGCCCTTTGTGACAAGAAGACCTTTTCCTGGATACACTCCCTTTTCACCGTATATGAAGACATGAAGCCATCTATCGCATTTATTATCATCCGTATGAACTGGTATCGCCCTTTTGCATCGGTGATTGGCGCGGCACTGAAGAGAGGATGGAGGGTTGAATGCTGGCACGACATTGGTACTCCTATGCCTGAAAGGCCGGCGGATTTTCCGTCGATAGCTGCTGCGCCGTTTCCGGCTTCAGAAGTGCTGTTTCGTGAATATCGTGGTTTTGAAGAGTTATCATCGCTGATGTCCCGCAAAACAGTTGATGTTGTGGTGAATACAATACCTCCTGTAGGTGCCCGTGCCGACAATTGGCCCAGGAAATCTTTTCGACCGCTCTATGTCTGTATCAACGGTTCTCCTATGGATTGTATGATGTACGTCAGAGATGAAGAAAATGTCCGACAAGTTGACATGTTTTCCATAGAGACTCCTTACTGGGTCAAGCCAACAATAAACACGGTCAGAGAGACAGACTATGTTTCTTTGTCAACCGAGGTTGAAACTGAATTGAGGAGAAAGTGCAGACCTGTCGGCTGGCCGTCGGTAGATCAAAGAACGATTATAGACCCGACTGAAGTTCGCCGCCGGTGGGATATTCCAGAGAGGCAACCAGTAGTTGTGTATTTTAACTGGGGCGATGGCCGTAGTGTCGGGCTCAGGGCAGCAATGTATTCGGCAGTATCGATAAGAGACAAAGCCGCAGCGTTGATAAGACATTTCAAGGAATGGCGTTTCGCTTTAAAGGCATTGCTAGAACCTGGAATTAACAGCATTATGCGTGCAATCCGTACCTTTTGTGATCGGAATGATGCCTTCCTCATTGTTAAACATCGCCATAGAGATAATTTGTGGCCTGCGGAGATTACGGCGGCAGACAAAGTTATTGTCGATGAATCTTATTATCCACACACTATCTGGCAAGTGATGAGCATTGCAGATCTCGCAATGGGGTATTTTAGTTTTGCTGTGCGGGAATCAGTGGCGAGCAAGGTTCCATATTTGGCGCTGGATGTTGCCGGGTTTGTTGATCAAGTTTATTTTCAGAAGCAAGGTCCGTTTCTTAGTAATCTAGCGGGAAAAAACGGATTTTTTAATTTTCCCGGTGTAGTCAGAACCATGGATGATTCCAAGATTGTCAATCAGTTACCTCAAATGTCACTTGCGGATTTTCAAATGGACTCAACCGCGTACGATGAGTACTACGCCAAATATCTAGCTGTTCCTGGCGCGGCCAACTCTGAGCTCTTTCTGGACGAGATTCAGAAATTGATCGCGAAGGAGAGAGGTGTTTTAGTACAAACTTCTCGGCTTACCGCTGGCATGGTCTCTTCATAAAAACCCTTATCATTATTTTCAATGGACACCTCGCTATATGCAGAGCGGGGTAGTGTGTTTGAAATCTTTTCAGTTGAGCTGTTCTGGTTCACTCGTGGTATGAGAATAATTATCGCCAATCCTTTTTTCCTTCCGTATGCGCCAGGGGGTGCTGAGTATAGTCTTGAACAGATGTGCAACAGGTTTGTGGCAGAAGGGTGGAAGATACTTGTTATTACAAATTGTTATGATGGTAGGCCCCGCCGTGAATCGCGAGATGGGTACGAGGTAGAGCTTGTTGAGAGCCCGGTGATGTTGCCAGAGGGTCAGCAGATCGATGCCACTTCTTACTTGAGATCGTCAGACTATGAAGGACTTCTTTCCCGAAATTTGATTAGTGCTGTTAGTGAAAGTGGGGGAAAACCTATACTCATAGCCAATAACGCCCAATGTTTTGTCGGTGTTGCCCGGGCTGGGGCAAAGGCTGGAATTCCGACAATTGGGATTGTTCGTGACACGCAGGCCATTTGTGAAACGGGTGCATGTATTGATAATCAATCGGCCGCTTCGGCTGTACCGTGCCGTGGGGTAGCGGGGGCTGCATTCTGTAAGCTTCGATTTCAGAGACAACGAGGTCTTAACGGCTGGCGACCGGTTCCGAGTGTTTTACTGGATGGAGCTTGCAATGGCTGGAGGCGCTCTCGCCTCAGGAAGCAGGGGCTTCTGTCGATGACTTCAGTGGTAACAATCAGCGATGCGCTTCGTGATTTGGTGCGCACAATTCCCGGCATGGATCGGCGAGATATTGTTACGATACGAAATTTTCATACTGCAGTTGAATTGCCACGGGAAGCGGAAACCTTGGGCTTTCTTGGCAGCCTTGGGCTTGAGCCAAATAAATATTTTTTGTTTGCCGGTCGCAAGACATATGGCAAGGGAGCAGATTTGGCAGTCGATGCAATTAAAGTTGTCAATGCTGCTCGACCGGACGTCAAGCTTCTTTTGCTTGGCAGAGAGAAAGTGTTATCAACTTCAGATGCCTCATTCGTGGACCATGCATCAGTTTCGCAGGCACTCCTTCTTGGTGTTCTTAAAATGTGCCGTGCTTTATTAATACCGGGCCGGTGGCAGGAGGGGCTTAACCGGACAATGGTAGATGCCTTGCATCTGGGTGTTCCGGTCATCTGCAGTGAGGCGGGGGCGCCCCCCGTGGAGGGTGTTATCGACGGTGAAAATGGGTATGTGGTTAAGTGTAATGATGCTTCGGCCCTTGCCAATGCGATGTTTGAACTTCTTGAATGGGATAAGGAGTCGTTTAAATTATGTCGTGCTGTTTCAGAGGCGAGATTCCGAGAGCGGTTCTCAGATGAAATTGTCATGGAACAATGGCGCAACCTTCTCAGGCTTTTGTTAAAGGCCAATTGAAGAGATTGATTTATGGGGATATTTTCACCAGTGATTCGAGAATATCTGAGTAATGTGTCTCACTATGCGCATGGGCGCCTTCTGGATGTTGGATGTGGTGATAAGCCCCATCGGGCCATTTTCACTGGTGTCGACACCTATATAGGTCTCGACCGTCCATCCGAGATCTATGCGAACTACACACAGATAAATAAACGCAAGTTGGCGATCGATATAGTAGCCAGTGCGGATGCGATACCGTTCTGTGATAATTCTTTTGATACGGTGCTTGCCACTCAGTTGATCGAACACCTGGCAGAACCGCAGGTTTTTTTTACAGAAGGGGCTCGCGTGCTTTGTGGTGGGGGGGTTTTGATTATAACTTTCCCTTTGGTTAATCAGGTGCATGAACAACCATACGATTTCTTCCGTTACACTGAGTTTGGCGTGCGACACTTATGTAAGAAAGCAGGCCTTGAGGTGTCTGAAGTTATTCCGATGGGAGGTGGTTGGCTTACTATTGGTTATCTCGTTCGCGTTTTGTTGGAGCCGCTCGGCCCCAGAAAAGGCTCGAACTTGGGTCGAATCCTCCGGCAGCGGATGGGGTTGATCATATACCAGTTCCTGAGTCGGTGGGACCGATACCATCCGCATCCGGAATGTCCTTTGAACTATCTGGTTGTTGCCAAGAAACCAATGAGAGGAAAGAATGAAAAAAGCTAACTACTTTCTCGATAAGCCTGAACAGATCAAGATAAGCCTCACAAACGTATGCAACTATCGCTGCATAATGTGCTTCAATCCTACGCTGAAGCAGCCGCGTGGGTTTATGAAGGACAGTTTGGTGTTCAAGATACTGGACGACTGTCGACAGTCAGGAATCATGAATGTGGCATTGGGAGCCACAGGGGAACCATTTTTGCATCCCAAGTTTGCAGACTACCTGAGACATGCAAAATCTCTTGGCTTATGGGTTTCAACAACCTCTAACTGTAGTTTGTTGACGAAGGAACTGGCGGATCAGCTCATAAGCGCAGAACTTGATCGTTTTAGAATCAGCATTTATAGTGCATCAAAGGATGAACATGTTAAGTATTGCGGGAATAATTGTTTCGATCAGGTAGTCGAAAATGTTCGATATTTTCTGAAGCTATGGCATCAAAGGCAAAGTACCATGGAGGTGAATTTGGGATTTCTTGATTTGCCAGGCATTAACAACTATGCGATGTTTGAGAAACTTTGGAAGCCAATAGCCGAGGAAGTGGGGTTGTCTTTTTCGGTGAAACCGCCAGCAAACTGGGGCGGGCAGATTGATATAAAAGGAGTCACCATGATTGGAAAGGGGTGCTACTTGGAGCATACTCCCAAAGGGCTTCAATTGATATGGTTTCGAAAAACCCGTTGTATGCATCTTCGCCACTATTTGCAGATTATTCATACTGGTGAAGTGTTGCCCTGTTGCCTCCTGCCTGACTCCTATGGGCATGATGAGATTGTGTTTGGGGATCTCAACAATATGAGCATCATGGACGTGTGGCAAAGTGAAAAATATAAAAAATTTAAGATCGATCATTATAATCGAACTATTCTTGATTATCCAGTTTGCCATGGTTGTTCAGAAATACATGGAAAAATCGAGATGTTACTTTCCCTTAAAAACTTTGGCAGTCGATTCAAAACTGTTTTACGACAAGTCTTGACCAACGAAGGGACTCTTGATTAGCTTTTGGTTTATTGTTCTCTGGTGCGTGAAGGATATTCTGCCTGAAAGGGTATTTAAAGAAGGAAAGAATTGGTTAGAAAATTAAGGATATAGTTATGAAACCGGCTTTCTATCAAAAAAAATGGGATGATCTCAAAGGACGTGTAAATAAAAAAGAACTCAGTCAACTCAGTCGACAAATCGCGCTCTCTTTCTTGGATCGTTATTTCTATAATGACTATCATGAAGAAGAGTATATCCGCCTCATTTGTGAAATGGCTACCTCTTTTGATGACGATGAACTGAACAAGTTCGGATCATTGGCCCTTTTCGGTATTATCATTGAAGGACTCTGCGATGACTTCGAGGAGCTACAGACCAAGGCATATAATAAGGTCATGAGCCAGGTGTTGGATTTCTGCCGTACTCTCCCAGCTGGGAAGGACCTGAAGGAACGGCTCGCTGCCTTTGGATTGAACTCTTACCATGATATCCTGAGTCGAATCGAAGAGATCCGCGCACAAGACTATAAGTATCTCCCGGTTGATCCTCATCCAGAAAAAATAATTCTTCTCTCAAGAGTGACCATCGGTGCAGACGTGGCCATTACCAGCGTATTGATTCAGCGGTTAGGTCACATGTTTCCTAGTGCGGAAATCCTCATTATCGGTGGAAGTAAGGTGAAAACTATTTTTGGGGGTAATCCACGCATTCGAGTCAGGGAGGTCAATTATTCCCGGCATGGGAATCTCCTTGAACGGTTCACGAGTTGGTTTAGCATACAGGATGTCATCAATGAGGAAACAAAGGGTGATGCCCATGGCGTTATTGTAGTCGACCCTGATTCAAGACTTACGCAATTGGGAGTACTTCCTATAATCGGAAATGAAAAGTATATGTTTTTTAACAGCCGTGGAAATGATGCATACCCTAAAAAAATGTCCATCGCAGAACTCACCAATTATTGGATCGATAAAGTGATGGGAAAGGGTGAATTCTACTATCCCAAAATATGGTTGCCGCAATCTAAAATCGACAAGGCTAATTGTGTGGTCGATACATTAAGAAAAGCCGGTTGTAAAAAAATCATCGTTCTCAACTTCGGCGTAGGGGGAAATTCCCGGAAGCGGATGGGGGATGAATTTGAGGAAAAATTGCTCCTCAATCTTCTTCAAGATCCTAATACAGTGATCATATTGGACCAAGGATTCGGAAAGGAAGAATTGTCCCGGTCCGAGGCACTAATTCGATCCATGCAAAAACATGGTTTTGTAACGGAATTATCCGAATTTGAATCCCTCAAGAGTATTCGGATGTCAAAAGGCATCATTGGTGTTGTTGCAGAAATTAGCGATCTCTCCGCGCTCATTGCTCAGAGTGATGAGTTTATTGGGTATGATTCTGCCTGCCAGCATATTGCAGCGTCGCTCGGAATACCCACATATACTGTTTTTGCTGGAAGCAACAATCCCCGTTTTATTCGACGGTGGAGTGCGTGTGGGCCTTCAAAGAGTGAGATCATTCATGTGGACACACTGACCTATCCGCCCATGTTTGATACGGATGATGTAGTAATGAGAATAGTGGATGCACGCGCGGAATAATGGTGTAAAATAAAAAAATTCAAAAGATAATAAGTTAAAAATATATCTGCTAACGATTAGACGAAGGCATAAAAATCAATTTTGAGACAATCTCACAAAAAACGCCGTGCAAGTCCTGAGGAATGAGGCGTATTTATAGCTACGTTGCAATGCCGTAGGGTAAAACGCAACATTAAACCGTACTGCTTACAAGATCGCCAAATAGGATTGAAATGAAAATTATCTTTATTTATCCCAATGTCGGATCCCAGCTGGGATTTAATTACGGTGTTTCCTATATTGCTGCTGTTCTGAAACAGGCCGGACACCATGTGGAATTCCGGCAGATATGTGAAGATCTAGAGCCGCTGCCAACAAAGAATGAATTTCTACAATACCTGAAGGATGTAAACCCGGATATTATCGGATTTTCCGTGGTGACCAATCAGTGGAGATATGCTACTAAACTCGCCAATTGGGCACGGGAAGCCCTTACTGTCCCTCTTGTTTGCGGTGGAATTCATGCAACCCTTGCAGCAAAAGAGATTCTGGAGACTGGAGCCTTTGACTATGTTTTTCTTGGTGAATCCGAAGAAGCCTTTCTCGAGTTTGTAGAGAAGACCTCAAAAAATGAGAGCGTTCAACATGTTCAAAACATGGGTATGGTCATCAATGGAGAGATCCAAATCAACCCGGTCCGTCCGCTGCCGGATCTGCAATGTTTGCCTGTCAAGGCTTATGAGATCTTCGATTTCCAGAAAATCATCGATGCAAAGAACGGG
The DNA here is from genome assembly GCA_016935935.1 of Deltaproteobacteria bacterium. Next base: position 5,238 of record JAFGPZ010000174.1, on the reverse strand, counting down.
TGGGTGGGACTTATGGCATCACGGGGCTGTCCATTCAAATGCACATACTGCTTTAACCCTCTGATGGTCAACAAATATCGAAACGATCTTCAATGCAGCTTTAATCAGCTAAACTACATTCGACACCATAGTGTAAAACAAATCATTGACGAAATTATATTTCTTCAAGAAAACTACAAGAATATATCCACGTATATTTTTGACGACGATCTGTTCACCTATGACAAAGATTACGTTGAGGAATTTTGTAAGACCTATAAGAAGGTTACTGATATTCCGTTTGTTGTTAACGCGCATGTGGGTTTTTTTGATGAAACTCGTGCGCGCTACCTTGCGGACGCTGGATGCAGGATTGTCAAATTTGGTCTAGAAAGCGGGAGTGATAAGATCCGGTCTAAGGTGATGAATAGGCATATGAGCAATGAAAAAATCATGGAGGCCATCAACTATGTACATCAATACCATATGCACAGTTCTGTATTTATTATCATTGGACTCCCCAATGAGGGACGTGATGACGTGATGGACACCATCACCTTTTTGAGTAAATTAAAACCAGGCAGATTTCGATGGACCTTTTTTTTCCCATTTCCGGGGACCGAGTTGTATCAAATGAGTCTTGATGGTGGTTATATAAATAAAGAAAAGGTGGGGGAGTTGATGAATTTCACAGATGAATCTGCTCTTGATTTTGGGGAAGAGCACAATCTGTTCCTTGAAAAGGTGGGTCGTGTGATGCCTTGGTTTGTCAATTCTTATGCAGACTTTGATGCCTCGCCTATATACAATAGGAAAGTAAATGAGATTCTCAAAATGGATCGTAGAGAGTGGGAAAAGGTTTCACCCACATTGCTTGATGAGGATAAAATAATTTCGGCACAGCTAAAAAAGAAAAATAAAACACATTATGCCGTGAAATATAATCGCTTCATGGGTGTAATTTCTGACTATTTTATGAATGAAAAGTAGCGAAACAACATTGTTGTTGAGCAAAGCATCAAATAAATGGAAGCACCTTTAAGGCAAGATAGAGGGCATTATCCGAATGTCTTACCTTAGTAGAGCCACCGACAAAGTCGGTTGTAGTTTACTTATCAATATATGGGACTTGGCGGAGAATTAATCTGGACACCAGTCATTCGGCGGCTGTACGAATTTCACGGCAAGCCGATAGCACTTTACGCAAGACCTGCTCTTAGCGATCTTTTAGTTGGTGCTTGGCATGATAGATCTAAAAACCGTAGTATCTCTAAAATATTCGAGAATAATCCTTATGTTAAACCAGATAAGCATATAACTAAAAGCTCTTTGGCTCGACATATTGATAGATGGTTCGAAAAAGCACTTGTCTTTACCAGGTTGAAGACTGCGTATGATGGTTTCTGGTATTGGATATCCCAAAAAGCATCGTTTAGGTTCATATATCTTGATCTGATACAGCACAGCTATGCTGAAAGAGAACTCAAGGATAGATTTATTTGGCGTGCTCCTGGTCATAGCATTGATATCATTGCGAGGAGTGTTGCGATTAAAGATACGGTTCCGCATCAATTAGAACTTTTTTTTGAACGAAGCGAAACAGAAAAAATAAGATCTCTCGTCAACGCTTATGAGTTGTCATCTTTTATTGTTATTGAACCGTGCAGTAGTGCCGATTATTTCGGAAACCTTCGCGCATGGCCTTTTGAACGTTGGCAGGCGGTTGTTGATCAGTTGAAGTTGTGCTTTCCTGCGATGAAGGTGATTCAGGTTAGTCTGGAGGGTAGTCCTTTGTTAAGTGGTTGCCTGAACCTCTGTGGACAACTGACATTCAGGGAAACCGCCGCGCTTATAAAGATGTCTTCGTTATTTCTTGGGACTGATGGCGGCTTGATGCATGCGGCCAATTCTGTTGACGCAAAAGCTGTAATCGTTTGGGGTGGCGTAACCGATCCGGAATTTTTAGGTTATCCAGAGAGTCATCGAATAGTCTGTCTGCACGTTCCATGCGCCCCTTGTGGCTTAAAGGGAAACTGTCCAAATGGCCATATTTGTATGTTGAACATCAGTGTTGACCAAGTCATGGGAGCTGTAGTCTCAGAACTGGAGGCTGTTATGGGGAAGAAGTCAGTAAGATGAAAACTTTGTTACTCAAAATTGCAATACTTGTGTTCGGGCGTTTTGCGGGGTTGCGGGAAAATATTATTAAAGCTCTTTTACTGGCAGAACATAAACGACGATCTGAAGATGCGCTTCGTTGGTTATTGTCAATCAGTGATTTTGTTTCAAATGAAATTGATTTTCATTGTATCAGGTGGGGCAATGGGATCCATATTAAACATGAGTTAATGACCGGAATTCACTCATTCTTTTATGATCGCATTTCGGAAGGTGAGCGTGTACTGGATGTTGGATGCGGGATAGGAGTTGTCGCCCATGCAATTGTCACACACGTCGACGCACGAGTGATCGGCATGGATACGAATTACGACAGGATCAACTACGCTTGCTTGCACTTCCAGCATCCGCGACTGACGTTTATTCATGGCGATGCGACGGCTGGCTTGCCGGAAGGGCGCGTGGATGTCATCGTCTTTTCAAGTGTGATCGAACATATCGATGACCGGGTGGGGCTTTTGCGCAAGCTGATTGCCGTCTATGGGCCCAAGAAGATGCTGATCCGAGCGCCGATGTTTGAGAGGCACTACCATGCAGCGCTGAAGAGGAAATTGGACCTGTTTCCCTACACGGACCCCGATCACAAGACCGAGTATACAGTTGAAAGCCTTACTGCCGAGTTACAGGCAGCGGGACTAACCATTCGATATATCGAGGTTCGCTGGGGCGACATTTGGGTGGAGGCTGCTCCGGCAGGCAGCGTTCGTTAATGTGAAAGGCTCACAGGATGTGCAAGCCATGACAGATGTATTTAAAACGTGTCGCAGTATCTTCAACAGCTATGCTGCGAAAGCCGCCATTTGTACCGCGCGCCGGGCGTCCATCGTTTCTGGAGCCACCGTTCTTGCTACTTACGGGCATTCTGGCTTTCCCGGAGCTGTCGCTGAATCGGGTGCGATTACGGTGGGCGGTGCGGTCAAATATCGGCACCTCAACGCCATCTTCCCTCATGCAGGTCGAGTCTTTAACATTCTGTATGCGGTGAGCAGCAGCCATACGCCCCAGATGCTGGCCTTGGCCAGACGCGCCAAGTGTCAGGGCATCCCTTTTGTTTGGAATCAGAATGGCACCTATTTCCCGCTGGCCTATCCCTCGAATGTGGTTGAGCAGGGGAACCGGCAGATGGCAGAACTCTTGCACTTGGCCGATCGTGTACTGTATCAGAGCGAGTTTTGTCGGTTTGCTGCGGATCATTTTCTAGGCAGTCGGACGCAAGGCGCAGAGATCTTGTATAATGCTGTCAACATGTCTGCCTTCAAGCCTCCTGCATCACGACCGGCTGCCTTTACGCTGGCAATTTGCGGATCTCATCATGATCCCTATCGCCTGCCGCTGGCAGTGCAGACACTGGCGGTTGTAAGGCGCACGATCCGCGACGCCCGACTGTACATTGCCGGGCGGGCCAGTTCTGACCAGTTGCGTGAGGTATGTGGACTGGCTTCCACGGCGGGAGTAGCAGACGCGGTTGACATATCCGGTCCCTATCGGCAGGAAGATGCGCCGTCTGTTTACGGCGCTGCGCACGTGTTGTTGCATACGAAATACGCGGATCCATGTCCATCGGTTGTGATCGAAGCGATGGGGTGCGGGTTGCCGATTGTTTATTCGAAGACCGGTGGCACACCAGAACTTGTGGGAGAAGAAGCAGGTTACGGAGTGCCTGGAGAACTCGACTGGTATACCCCGCGGCCCCCTTCAGCGGAGGATATGGCCGAGGGTGTCTGTGTTGTGGCGGAGCGGTTGAAATCCTATAGTTCCGCGGCGCGTGAACGTGCCGTGGAAAAATTCGATCTCAAACCCTGGCTTGAACGACATCGTCAGGTATTTGAAATGCTTGCGAGGTCTTCATGATACGGGTTGCCCTCATCGGTTGCGGAGCAGCAGCGCAGCAGCTCCATTTTCCCCCTCTCTTGACAAACAGGAACGTGAGGTTGGACTGGCTTGTAGATACGCGGCTTGCAGATGTCCAGAAGCTTTCCATCCGTTACGGCATCAAGAATGTCACTGACGACTATCGGCAGGTACGTGATGTGGATGCCGTGATTGTAGCCACGCCGCATCACCTGCATGCGCCCATTGTGGAATTCTTCCTGCAGTCCGGTTGTCACGTTCTCTGTGAGAAACCGCTTGACATTCGGTCAGAGGGAGCGACGCGTCTTGTCGATCTTGCGCGAGATGCCAAGCGGGTTCTGGCGGTTGGTGTCTTCCGCCGTTTTTACCCGTCATCCATGCTTGGGCGGAATGCTGTTCGCACCGAATGGCTCGGTGAAATCGAACAGGTTGATGTGGAAGAAGGCGGATCGTATTTGTGGGATCTGCAGTCGCTCTTTATGGTGCAGCGTGAGAAAGCGGGGGGCGGTGTCCTCCTGGATACCGGCGCGCATGCCATCGATCGCATTCTCTGGTGGTTCGAGGGAGGGGAGTTCGACGAGATACGATACCAGGATAACTCGTCAACCGGGGTAGAATCCGATTGTGAATTGAATTTTATGATGAACTGGCGCGGGAGGAGGATTCCTGTTCGCGTAGAACTCAGCCGGACGCGAACTTTGCGGAATACCACCCGCATCATCATGGCGCGAGGGACCTTGGAAATTCCTGCGAACCGTCCCTGCGAGGCCCTGATACTGAATCAGGAGTTTGAGGCGGATGGATGCTTTGCTCCTTTGCGTATGGATCTTTCTTCCGGATGCGATCCGAAGGAAAACGACGTAAACACCTACTTTCACGTGCAACTGGAAGAATTTCAAAGGGCCATTGAAGAAAACGCTGGTTGTTTGAATGCAGGCGCAACCACACTACCATTCATCTGCTTGGTCGAAGAGTGTTACCATAACAGGACTGATTTAGAAGAACCATGGGTAACACATGGTTTGAATCGGTTCTGGCTGGGTGAGGTATCCCGATGAAGCCGTCCAGGGTACTGGTGACCGGTGCGAGCGGTTTTCTGGGCGGACGTCTCGTCGAAAGGTTGCTTCTGGCGGAAGGCGTGCCTTTACGGGCGATGGCTCACCAGCCTGGCCATGCCATGCGGTTAGCCCGACTGCCGGTGGACATTGCATGGTGCGATCTGACCTGTCC
>JAFGPZ010000173.1 GCA_016935935.1 Deltaproteobacteria bacterium | reverse complement strand
TCAATGAAAGGTTTTCTTAAATTACTACAGTCCCTTCACCTTTCACAAAATCGTCTCAAAGACAGCTTGACCTGCCATTTCAAATATCTTAATAAAGAGCACTATGCTATTGTCAATGTCAGGAGGAAATATGAGTGATTCAGAAAGGAAGGGCTTGAAAATTGTTGTAATAGGCGCTTCCGCCGCGGGGTTGAGGGCCGCGGCAAGGGCAAAAAGATTGATGCCGGACAGTGTCATTACCGTGGTGGACGAGGGGAAGATTATCTCCTACGGGGCCTGCGGGCTATCATATTATCTCTCGGGAGATATCGGAAACCCTCGTGCATTGAGGGAAACTACATGGGGCACCCTTCGTGATCCTCGGTTTTTCAAAGATGTCAAGGGACTCGATGTACGTATCCGGACGAGTGCCACCCACTGCGATCTTGAGAAAAAAACTATCCATCTGAAACACATGATAACGGGAGCAGAAGAAAGTGTTGCCTTTGACAAGCTCGTTCTTGCTACCGGCGCCGCGCCTTTCGTTCCGCCTGGCATTCCAGAAAATAATCCCCGGATTTCCACCTTCAAGACGCTTGAAGATGCCAAAACCTGGCATTCAAGACTGGAGACAGGACAACTCGAAAAAGTTGCCATAATCGGAAGCGGTTTCATAGGAATCGAACTGGCCGAAGCCTTCACGGCCATGTGGGGCGCTGAAGCAGATCTGATAGAAATGGAGAACAGGATTCTTCCCCAGATGCTGGACGAAGAAATGTCAATGCTTGTTGAAAAACATCTCAAAGAAAATGGTGTTCGTATTCATAAGAACTGCCGCGTGGATAAAATCAGGGATATCGATAATGGCCTTGCCGTAATTACAGACAGGAAATCTATCGAAACGGAGTATGCAATTGTTGTCGTGGGTGTTCGACCCCGTATAGAGCTTGCCCAACAAATGGGCCTGAAAATCGGCCAGTCCGGCGGTATCGTTGTGGATGAAAATCTTAAGACAAACCATCCCGATGTATATGCCGCCGGCGATTGCACCGAGATAGAGCTTTTCTATGGCCGGCATGCCGTTCTTCCCCTCGGTTCCCTCGCTAATAAACAGGGACGTGCTGTGGGAAATCAGCTTGCGGGACGTACAACGAAATTCGGACAGGTGGCCGGAAGTTCCTGTGTCAAGGCATTCGATTTTAATTGCGCTTCCACTGGAATTTCCGAAACACAGGCGGCGCGCTACAACATTCCCACCAGAGCAGTATGGGGGACATTCGGCGACCTTGCTGACTACTATCCTGAAAACAAAACCATCTTCATGAAGATGGTATATCACGCAGAAACCTCGCAGATTCTGGGCCTTCAGGGCGTCGGCGAGGGTGATGTGGTAAAACGTGTCGATGTCATGGGGAACCTCATCTTGAACAAGGGCTATATCGAGGATCTACTCGATCTCGAATTCGCCTACGCACCACCCTACTCCCCGCCCCTCGATCCCCTCTATGTTCTGGGAGCGGCAGCCCTGAATCAGGAAGAGGGCATCCTTGCCAGTAGTCCGTCGCTCATATCGCATGAAGGAATAATTCTAGATGTAAGGACACAGAGCGAATCTGACAGCAATCCCGTAGAAGGCGCTCTCAATATACCCCTGGAGGAACTGCGCCAAAGGATGGCCGAAGTGAATAAGGATACACCTATACATATTGTCTGTCCACGCGGCTCTCGCTCCCCCGAAGCGACGCGCTGGTTTTTCCAGGCAGGCTATAAGAATGTTACCTATTCAGGAGGAGGCCGGCTCATGCGAAGTCGGTAGCCCAGTCGTCGGATTTCAATGACATAAGTGTTTTTTAAAAAACATGGGACCGTAATGTCTCGCAAAAAATGACTTGACAATTGTTTCAAAAGGAATATGAGAATACATGTGAGCCGTTTTTTGTAATATCAGATTTAATATACTTTATAAGACGTAAAAAATAGAAGTGAGAGAGAGGTGCTGCAGATGGAAAAATTCGGAACTATTTTAGTCAAGGCAGGTCTGGCAGAGATGCTCAAAGGCGGCGTAATTATGGACGTCACCACTCCTGAACAGGCCAAAATCGCGGAAGATGCCGGAGCAGTGTCCGTTATGGCGCTGGAGCGCGTTCCGGCGGACATAAGGGCCCAAGGGGGAGTAGCTCGCATGACAGATCCAGAAATCATTGAAAAAATCATGGCTATGGTCACAATTCCGGTTATGGCAAAGGTGCGCATCGGCCATTTCGTGGAGGCCCAGATACTGGAAGCAATAAACATCGACTATATAGATGAAAGTGAAGTGCTTACACCTGCAGACGAAAAATATCACATCGATAAATGGAAATTTAAAGTACCCTTCGTCTGTGGTGCCACAAATCTCGGAGAAGCCTTGCGGCGTATAGGAGAAGGCGCAGCCATGATCAGGACTAAGGGAGAAGCAGGAACAGGAAACGTTATCGAGGCAGTGAGACACATGAGAACCATCAATGGCGAAATTTCCCGGCTGACATTACTTCCCGAGGAAGAACTCATGACGGAAGCCAAAAACCTGGGTGCCCCTTATGAGCTTGTAAAAATGGTGGCTAAAGAGAAAAAACTTCCCGTTGTTAACTTTTCTGCCGGAGGCCTGGCAACCCCCGCTGACGCAGCAATGATGATGCAGCTCGGAGCGGATGGCGTATTCGTTGGATCGGGAATCTTCAAATCGGACAACCCCGCAAAAGTAGCACAAGCCATCGTGCAAGCAGTGACACATTATAAAAATCCAGATATTCTCGCGGGAATATCGAAATCTCTCGGTAATGCCATGCCTGGCCTCGAAATATCTGAAATCGAAAAAGACAACCTGTTGCAATTGAGAGGCAACTGAAAATTGTGTGAAAACAAATTGAACGTTGGTGTTCTCGCTCTTCAGGGGGCCTTTCGTGAACATATTCGAATGATTCATTCCTGTGGCGCCGCTGCCACCGAGGTCAGACTGCCGGACCAGCTTTCAGAAATTGACGGTCTCATTATTCCCGGTGGAGAAAGCACGACTATTTCAAAACTGCTCATTAAATATGATTTTCCCGGAGAAATAAAAAAAATGGCACTCTCAGGCAAGCCTGTTTTCGGAACATGCGCAGGCGCCATACTCATGGCCGCACGAATAGATGGGAACAGAAACTCTCTACTTAACCTCATAGATATAGACATATCGAGGAACGCATATGGCCGTCAGATCAACAGTCGCGAGGCAGAAGTGAAAGTCACAGCTTCCACTCCCTTCCTTTTCAATGCGGTGTTCATAAGGGCTCCGGTTATAAACCATACCGAACCAGATGTTACGGTTCTTGGAACTTACAACGGTAAGGCGGTTCTGGCGAGGCAACACAACGTACTGGTGTGCACCTTCCACCCTGAACTGACTGATGACAGCAGAATTCACCAGTATTATCTAAACATGATAAATAAAGGGCGGAACAACTATCGCCACGTAACGGAACCAATAACCGAATTGCAAAGCCCCCGTTAAAAAATATAAATCCCTGGGAATCTCTATTTTTTGTATATTGAAAAATAAAAACTTGACATTTCATTGGACAATCCCATAAATGTTGCTTTTTTATTTGCTTTTAACAATAGAATGCTTATCTAATGGTATAAGTATTATTTGACACTTAAGAGGGAGAAATAAAATGAACCAACGTATCGTTGTCGGGCTGGATGGAACTGAATATTCCAAAAGCGCAATCAGATGGGCATGTGTCAGAGCTAAAACTTTCGGCGGGATTGTAATTGGTGTAGCAGTCGTGGATGTTCCCGGTATTGAAAAATCGGAAGTTGGATCAGGTGTTGGGGGCAACTACTATGCCAGGAAGGCAATCGATTACAAACTGGAAGACGCTTCAACCCATACAGCTGAATTTATAAAGACTTTTGAAAAAAAGTGCACTGACGAAGGCGTACCATACGAAACATATCTGAAAATGGGAGAACCGGTAGACATATTCAAGGAAGAGGGGAAAACCGCTGATTTGATTATTATGGGCCTGCGTACCTATTTCAAATTCCTGACTACCGAGGCACCCGATGAAGGGTGTATAAGAAAACTGCTCCTTGACCCTGTATGCCCAGTCATAGGTGTACCTAAAATCATCGAACCACATGAGACTATTATTATTTGCTTTAACGGATCCAGTGCTTCCGCCAGGGCGATGAGAAGCTACGCGCAATTATCACAGAATATTCCCGCATCATATAGGGTAATACTGCTTAATGTTAATGATTCTGCGGAAGAAGCAGAATACCTTCTTACACGTGCCGAGAAATACCTGAACAGTTATGGAATCCGCCCCGAAAAGGTATGGCGAACTGGAAATGTTGAAGATGCCATTTTTGCAAAGGCAAAAAAATATAAGCCAACGCCGCTGGTTGTTCTCGGTGCCTACTCGGATAAGGCACGATATATTTTCGGGAGAAGGACAACCAAATTGATGGAGGACGGAACAATTCCGATCTTTGTTTACCATTAATTGAATCGTGTAGCTGTGCACCCCCACTCTTAAAGCTGTCATTTATTTTGAGATGATGCGGGGTGCTTCAGGTCTATAACGGTGACCTCTGGCGGGGCCAGTACACGTATCGGCGGCCCCCACGTTCCTGTGCCTCGGCTGTGATAAAACCAGGCGTCTTGACCTATCTTAGATAATCCCAATTCAACCCTGTATGAAATACGTGTTATAAAGTTAAAGGGAAATATCTGCCCTCCATGACTATGACCTGAAAGCTGCAAATCGAAAAAGGGAATAGACGATGCTTCGACAACGGGCTGGTGTTTCAGAAAAAGCATAAAATCTTCCCTAGAAAAGCGTTCAAGTATTGATTTTTCATCGGGCAGATCTGTGTTAAGTCGCTGCGACACCGCTGGATCATCGATACCTGCAATTGATATGGAATTTCCGAGTTGCTCACCTTCATTAGAAAGCATTCTGAATCCTGCCCTTTCAAAAAAAGACGCTTCCCGATGCAGTCCGGCATATACCTCATGGTTGCCCCTGACAGCATATTTCCCGAACCGTGGTTTTATGCTTTTGAGCATATCGGGAAAACGCCCTATATGATCGAGTTGCACGTCAACCAGGTCACCCGTTGAGACCACCAGGTCAGGGTTAAGGCCTTTGATGGTCTGCACGAGGCGATCAACCCACGCTCCTCTCGTGAGAAGCCCGAGGTGAACGTCAGAGATCTGTACGATACGGAAAAGCTGGGATGCAGAATTCAATTTTTGAGTTGGAATTGTTACCGATGCCACATTTATCTGGCGAGCAGCAAAGAAACCGTAGAAGGTTATCAATACTGATAGGAATGCTATCACAATAACCGAATGAAGGGAAGATCCAAAGACAATTCCGGAGGTATCGAATCCCCCAAGTCTTCCCGCCGCATTTACTACAGAATGATAACAATCAAAGGTAATACAAAGGAAAAACAATATGAAGACGAACCCCATCCACATGTACGCAATCCAGGCCAGTGGAAGGGCAAAAGTTGTCATACCGCTATGGGTTAGACGGACAATCAGAACGGGAGCAATAACAAGGAGGCAGAAAAGGACTATCACCAACCACCTCCCTGAAGAAATGAACGGCATTACCCTTCTGTATATATAAAAGTGCATCCCGCCGTATATGAACAGGTAGATGCCGATAAAAACTAACATCCGCAGTTTCACTTATAATATGGTCCCACAAAGCCTCACTTTTTCAATTTTTCTCCTATCATAAAATTCACATCGGTATCAGTATCCCCCGCGGCATCGGCAATACCGGTTTATTTAAAAATTCCCTGCGTTTCATTCAGTTTAATCAAGCTTTTCTACAGCAGATTTCATCCGTACCATGCCTTTTTCTATGTTTTCCATGGATGTTGCATAGGAGAATCGCAAGTAATCGTCGGCGCCGAAGGCAATACCCGGAACTACGGCAATATTGGCCTCATCAAGCAGATAAGCCGTAAAAGTGGTCGAGTCGGTTATCTTCTGATCCTTATAAGACTTTCCATATAACCCGGAAATATTGGGAAAGACGTAGAACGCACCCTCCGGATTGAGGCAGGAAACTCCTTCAATATGGTTGAGACTTTTTACGATAAAGTCTCTTCTCTTCTTAAATTCCTTTACCATGAAAGCTATCGCATCCTGGCTTCCCGATAGAGCCTCTACCGATGCCTTCTGAGAAATCGATGTCGGGTTCGAAGTGCTTTGGCTCTGAATCTTTGCCACCTGCGCAACGATATCTTTGGAAGCTGCCGCATAGCCTATTCTCCATCCGGTCATGGCATAGGTTTTTGAGACACCATTTACAACTACGGTCTGGTTCTTCATTTCCTCACTTACATTGGCAATATTGGCAAATTTGAAGCCATCGAAGAGAATTTTTTCGTATATGTCATCGGACACGACAACAATGTCCTTCCCCACTATGACATCCGCAATAGCCTCCATTTCAGCCAAAGTGTAGGCAGATCCCGTTGGATTCGAAGGGCTGTTCACAATGATCATTCTGGTGTTTTTATTAATCGCTCTTCCAAGTTCTTTAGGATCAATCTTAAACCTATTTGATTCCTTTGTTTCCAGAATTACCGGTTTAGCGTCGGCAAGTATGGCCATGTCAGGATAGGAAACCCAGTAAGGCGCCGGTACAATAATCTCGTCCCCTCTTTCGAGAAGCGCTTGCATAACATTGTATATGGTGTGTTTGGCTCCGCATGAAACGACAATTTGAGACCTTTCATATGTAAGATTGTTATCGCCCTTGAACTTTCCTATGATTGCATCCTTCAGCTCGTCTATACCGCCGGCCGCTGTATATCTTGTGAAGCCATCGCGGATTGCCTTAATGGCAGCTTCGCTTATGTTCTCGGGAGTATCAAAATCTGGTTCTCCGGCTCCGAAGCCTATAATATCCCTTCCTGCCGCCTTAAGCTCATTAGCCTTCACGGTAATGGCAAGTGTCGGCGAGGGTTTTATTCCAGTGACTCTCTCAGCAAATTTCATTTTCCTACCTCCTGCATATAAATTTTCATTCAAAATATTTTTTTTAAATCATTCGACTTCTTTTAGTTTTGGATATTTCTCTTGCAATCTCTCGTAAACAACATCTGGAACAAGGCCCTTTACCGATCCCCCGAAACCCGCTGCTTCCTTGATGATTCTTGAATTTATATAAAACCATTTGAAACCCGTCATCAGGAAGACCGTTTCAATGTCCCGGTCAAGCCTTCGATTAATAAGGGCCAGCTGAAATTCATACTCGAAATCTGACATGGCCCTTAGTCCTCTCATAATGCAATTTATCTTTTTCCCCTTTATATAATCAACGAGTAACCCAGTAAAGCTGTCGACACTAATTCTTTCCTTGTCCTCGATAAGCATTTCAATCATGGACAACCTCTCCTCGACGGTAAAGAGAGTATTCTTGTTGGGATTGTGACCTATCACGACAATTATCCGATCGAATATTCTGAGTCCTCTGCTTATAATGTCCATGTGACCGTTTGTTATTGGATCAAATGATCCGGGGTATACAGCTATCTTGTCCATTTGCCACCTCATTCCGTGCTTTTCATAAAAGAGAGTACCGTATCCCCGTATCGCCTCTGGTCTGAAAGAGTGAACAAGTCGTCACCGAACACTTCTTCTCTCACCGAGTGCTCAACAGCGACTATACCGCCTTTTTTAAGCAATCCCGATACAGCTAAAAGGTAAAGTGATTTTTTTATGAGATCTCTATCGTAGGGAGGATCAACAAAAATAACATCAAATTTCTCCCTCTCCTTTTCAAGCAGTTTAACTCCTCTTTCAACATCCCCACGTATAGTAACATACCCCGATTGGAAACCGCAGTCATCAAGATTCCTCTTTATGGCCTGAAAATGGAGCTGCGCTCTTTCAATAAAGACAACCTTCTTCGCACCCCTGCTCAATGCCTCTATGCCTACATTCCCTGTGCCGCCATAGAGATCCAGAAAGGACATACCTTCCATAGGCGGGAGTATATCAAATAACGACTTCTTTATCCTGTCAGATGTAATTCTTATATGGCGACTCTTAGGCGCATATATCGTTTTCCCTTTTTTGTCACCGCCTATCACCTTCATCAGTTATTACAAATAATCGCGTATAAGGATCTCTGCTATCTGAACCGTATTGAGTGCCGCGCCTTTTCTTATATTATCAGAAACGATCCACATGTTAATTCCATTAGGGATCGACTCGTCTTCTCTGATTCGTCCCACAAAGGTGTCGTCCTTCCCCGCCGAATTGCTGGCGAGCGGATATTGGCTGAAATCGGGATTATCGACAACCTTGACACCGGGCGCACTGGCCAGGAGTTCTCTCACCTCTTCCGCGGATATTTTTCTCTCCGTCTCTATGTTAACGGATTCCGAATGACCATAAAAAACGGGAACCCTCACTGTCGTTGCCGTCAATGCTATTGATGAGTCAGACATAATTTTCTTTGTTTCATTTACCATCTTCATCTCTTCTTTGGTGTAGCCATTATCGAGGAAAACATCTATATGGGGAAGACAGTTAAAGGCTATTCGGTGAGGATAGACCTTGACTTCGGGTTCCCTGCAGGCCAGAAGTGCCTTTGTCTGCTCCACAAGTTCCTCGATCGCCTTTTTACCAGTTCCGGATACGGCCTGATAAGTGGACACGACAACCCGCCTGATCCTGGCCACATCGTGTATCGGTTTCAGGGCCACTACCATCTGAATTGTAGAGCAGTTGGGATTTGCGATGATCCCCTTTGTCTTATATGAAGCGATCGCTTCAGGGTTTACTTCGGGGACAACGAGCGGCACTGCGGGATCCATCCTGAAGGCGCTCGTATTGTCCACCACGACACACCCAGTATCGGCGGCTATGGGTGCAAAGCGCTCACTTACACTGCCTCCCGCCGAAAAGAGACCTATTTCCACACCTTCAAAGGAATGTTCGTCGAGTACATTGACGGGATAATTCTCATTCCTGAAGGTCAATTCCTTCCCCATTGAACGTTCCGAAGCGAGGAGTTTCAATGTTCCCACGGGGAAATTCCTCTCCTCCAGAATCTTTATCATCTCATTTCCTACGGCACCTGTTGCACCTACCACCGCCACACTGTATTTTCTCATAGACTCCTCAATCTCAATTTATAGCCTGTCATATATTCTCATCCCTGTATTCCTTTTCACCGCATCTAACCTTGATCAGCCTGTATAGCGCCCATCCCGGTCCGGACATACTGTAGCCTACGGCAAATGTAAAAAGCATGATCTGAGTTTCCATAATAATTACCGTCAAGACAAATAAAATTAAAACAAAAGTCATGAAGGGTTTTCTCGCGAAGAAGTTCAAGTCTTTAAAACTGTAATACTTGATATTGCTTACCATCAGCAGGGCAAGAACTGTCACCAAGACAATTATAGAGGGATTATAGAAATTCCTTTCTCCCCCAAGATAGGAATAGAACAATACGGAGGTTGCCACGACGACCGCTGCCGCCGGTATGGGGAGACCGTTAAAAAGCCTGCTGTTAATAATTCCTATTTGGATATTAAATCGCGCCAGGCGAAGTGCCCCGCAAGCCACAAAAAGGAATGCCGCCAGCCACCCATATCTGCCGTAAGGAGAAAGAGCCCAGCCGTACGCCAGAATAGCTGGAGCGACACCGAAGGCAATCAGGTCGGACAGCGAGTCGTACTCGCTTCCGAATTTACTGGTCGTGTTCGTAACCCTGGCAATTTTACCATCAAGGCCATCAAGCACACAGGCTATTATAATCGCCACAGAAGCCCTGACAAAATCACCGTTCATTGAAGAGATAATGGCGTAGAATCCACAGAACATACTCGCCGTGGTAATTACGTTCGGCAATATATAGATTCCCTTTTTCATATTACCCTTACTGTTCGTTCGCTTCTTCCTCATGTCAACTTCCCCACTTTCGTATGCCCCGCCTGCACCCTGTCTCCAACCCTTACCAGCACTTCCGTATCAACTGGCATAAAGACCTCCAGACGTGAACCAAACCTTATAAGACCAAACCTTTCGCCCCTTTTAAATACTTCCCCTTCTTTTGCCCAGCATACGATTCTACGCGCCACCAATCCCGCAATCTGTACAACGATAATCTGTTTTCCCTCTTCCGTCTCAATAACCAGGCTGTTCCGCTCATTCTGAGAAGATGCCTTGTCCAGGTTTGCCGAAAAAAATTTTCCCTTACGATACCTGATAGTTTTTATTACACCTGAACAGGGGCATCTGTTAACATGAACATTAAATATATTCATGAATATGCTTATTTTCTTAAATGAGCCTTCCAGAATATCCCCACCATCGGCCTCTTCTACCTTCAAAACGCGACCGTCCGCAGGAGATACTACAGCTTTGGAGTCATCAGGGACTGTTCTTTCGGGATTGCGGAAAAACCACATAACATAAAGCGTGATTACTATGAATAAAACAGTAAGCCCCGCGCTCCCCCACCATATGGAAAGAGAAACCAAAACCACCAGCGGCAAAACGAATATAAAAGCATCTGGCACAATGGGAAATTTTCTATAACGCATAAAATGCCTTAGTCAACTTTACTTTTTTTGTCTTCACTATCAGAGTTCCTCTTGTGGAACGCTTCAAAGTCAAAAAGCCATCTGTACCCCTGATTCGGCATAGGATCGGCGGAGATATCTTGGAACCGCTTCGCCCGACTTTAATATATCACCATTACGATACTTTTTCAATCCGATAAGCCCCACTGTCCCAGCTCTGATACAGTTGAAGGATTCAGAGACAAAGAAGGATCTTTCAGAGAGTTTTTTTCTGATAGTAGACGCGTGCAAAGCTGCACCATCTCCTATAAATATGGTTTCATCGTAAAGTTCTTCCAGAAAGTCTTCCACCCTCGTCACACGCTCCTCAGCTACATTCGACAAAACACCGCCTTTATCCATTCTGTAAAGGGCCGTGTATATTTCTCCCCTTCTGGCATCAATCATGGGGCAGATAGACTTTTCAGAATGCGGAATGTTACAGGCAAGAGCCATCAAAGTAGAAACGCCCGCAATCGGTTTCCCGGCAGAGAAGGCGAAACCCTTTATTGTGCTCAACCCCACTCTGAGACCGGTAAAAGACCCTGGACCAACAGTTGCCACAAAGAGGTCGATGTCTGACGGCCTCATTTCTGTCTGAGAGAACAGGATATCTATAGTCTGCAGAAGTGTCTCATCATATCTTTTCTTTGTATTAAAATAAAATTCCGCCCATATAGACTCGTCATTAAGCAGTGCAACACTTGAAGATTCTGAAGATGTGTCGATTGCGAGAATTTTCATCGTCAGCCGTTTACTATTCTTACAATATCGTTGTAAAAGACAAATACCATAAGCATGATGAGAAGAAAAAAGCCTACCTGCTGAGCCATTTCTCTCCACTTCATATTAAGCTCTTTTCCAGTCACGATCTCGATGATGTAAAACATAAGATGTCCTCCATCAAGAACTGGTATGGGGAGAAGATTCAATACTCCCAGGTTTATACTGAGCACAGACATAAAGAATATAAAGGGGATGATCCCCTGTTTTGCATATTCACCAGACATCTTGGCTATCATTATCGGTCCGCCCAGTGTACTCGGCGAGATAACGCGCTGAATGATCTTGACTATGCTCACATAGGTTAATTTAGTAAACCACCATGCCTGTTCAGCACCTTCAACGACAGCCATAAGGGGATTCAACCTGACGGTAATTGTTTCGGAAGAAGATGCTATGCCTATCTTGTAGGACGTAATGGCTTCACCAAATATATTTTTACCTTCCACTGCCTCAGGTCTTACGGCAAGATCATATAATTTGTTATTTCTTTCTATCGTTATATTGAGATCCCTGCCTCCGCTATCTCTTATTCTTGCCGCCATATCAGACCAGGAAGAAACATCTTTACCGCCGACGGACAGAATCATATCCCCCTCTTTTATGCCGGCATCAAAGGCGGCCGAACCTTCTTGAACTTCGCCTACCCTCGATGTCAGAGTCGGGACACCAATCGTGTATATGATGGAAAACGCGATGATTGCGAGGAGGAAATTGAAGAGAGGCCCGGCAGCCACGATGGCAATTCTCTTATATACCGATTGATTCTGAAACGATCTTTTCTCGTCCTCAGGCGTAAGATCCTCTTCCCCACCCTCACCGAGGAGTTTAACGTATCCACCAAGCGGTACGGCAGAAATCAGATACTCAGTCTCTCCGATTCTTTTCCCTATTAGCCTGGGACCGAAACCGAGGGAAAACTTCAACACTCCCACACCGGACCATTTGGCCACAAGAAAATGCCCCAATTCGTGGACAAATATCAATATCCCCAAAAGAATTACCACTGATACTATGCTTGTTCCTATCACAACTGTATGCCAATCCTCCCGATTATTTTTTCAGCCATTTCTCTCCCCCACTGATCCATTTCGATGATTACTGAAACAGATTTCTGCTCCTCAGGTTTGTGGAGATTCATCGTTTTTTCAACAACTTCTGCGATATCAAGAAAACCTATTCTGCCCTTAATGAAAGCGTCTACCGCTACTTCATTCGATGCATTCAAGACGACAGGCATTGTACCTCCTTTTTCGGCCGCTTCATATGCCAGCCTGAGGGCTGGGAATTTATCGCAATCGGGGGAAAAGAACTCCAACTTTTCCTCCCTGCACAGATCGAGAGAGGTATCGCCACTGCAAGCCCTTTCAGGATACGACAGTGCATAGGATATGGGAACCCTCATATCAGGAACCCCCAGTTGAGCTATAATGGAACCATCTTTATACTCCACCATTGAATGAACTATGCTCTGGGGATGAATAATCACATCTATTCTGGAAGCCTCAAGATCAAACAACCAGCGCGCTTCTATGATTTCGAGGGCCTTGTTCATCATAGTGGCAGAATCTATGGTTATCTTTTCCCCCATTTTCCACTTCGGGTGTCTCAGGGCATCCGCCAGCGTTACATTTCTCAATTGTTCCTTTGGTGTTTCACGAAAGGGACCTCCCGAGGCAGTTAGAATAATCCTCCTTACATCTTTTTTATTGTGGCCAAGGAGACTCTGAAAGATTGCGCTGTGTTCACTGTCCACAGGAAGGATTCTAACCTTTTTAGTTGCCGCCATCTCGATGACGATAGTACCTGCCATAACCATTGTTTCCTTGTTGGCAAGGGCAACATCCTTACCCGCCTCAATGGCCGCTATTGTTGGGAGAAGTCCGGCCGCCCCCACTATGGCGGAAACCACCATATCCACATCCTTCAATGATGCGATCTCTCTATACCCGTCAGTCCCCCAGAGGATCTCCGTCCCTGGGGATTCTTTAAGCCCCTCTTTGAGCCTGTCCGCATGATCCCTGTCAATAACCACAGCAACAAGTGGTTTGAAATGTTCAATCTGTCGCCTTAAAAGTCCCACATTCCGTCCTGCAGAAAGAGCCACCACTCTGAATCTCTCAGGATTCCTTTCAATAACATCCAGCGCACTGACTCCTATGGAACCCGTCGACCCTAAGATGGAGATTTTCTTCATTGTATCACGAGAATAATATAGTAATATACGAAGGGAATTATGAATGTAAAAGAATCCAGACGATCGAGCACACCCCCATGACCGGGTATAAGACTCCCTGAGTCTTTCACTAAAGATACCCTTTTTACGGCAGACTCAAAGAGATCGCCCGTCTGGCCCAGAACATTCGCCATAATTGCGATAATTATAGTGTGCGAAAGAGCAATTCCCTCAAAGAAGATAGCTCTGAACAACAAACACCCCAGTATGCTTCCCGCTATTGAACCAATGGCGCCCTCAACAGTTTTACCGGCGCTTACCAGTGGCATCAGCTTTCTCTTCCCCCAGGTTCGACCTGCGTAAAAGGCAGATACATCACTGGAAAATGCAATCACAATGAGCAGAAAAACCCACATGGCACCATTATCAAGAGAATGTGTGACGATAATGTAAGATATAGTTACGGGGATATACATAAATCCAAAGACAACCTTGACTAGAGGTTTCAGCTCAAAGATATCTCCCCTCACCTGATATAGAAAGACAAGACATGAGGTTATAAGAGAAAAGGTTGCGACTGCAAACATGAGCTTAAGCCCTCCGAGAAGGGAACTGATCGGTATCAGAATACCGATTACCATCCCTTCCACCTTTTCTGTAAAAAATCCTCTTTTAAAAACCATGCTATTATATTCATAGACAGCTCCAAGTATGAGAATCGTAATAAAGATACAAAAAACATAGCTAGGCCCCGATACCAGTAGAATAATCAGGGGAACGGCTACCACTCCCGTTATCCATCTCTTTATATGCGAATTCATCATTTAATACCCGGACAACTGGTCACTGATCAGGCCGAACCTTCTTTCTCTCTTCTGATAGTCAACTATGGCATCAAGGAGGCTCGCCTCGGAAAAATCAGGCCACAATACGTCAGTAAAATAAAGTTCCGTATAGGCAAGCTGCCATAAGAGAAAATTACTGATTCTGTACTCTCCGCTTGTTCTGATAAGCAGATCGGGGTCGGGAATATGAGACGTATAGAGGTAATGCGAAAAATTCTCCTTTGTGATGTCGGCCTCAACCATACGGCCACTCTTAAACTCCCTCGCTATTTTTTTTACACTTTCAACAATTTCATCTCTGCCACCATAGCTGAGAGCAAGTGTCAGAATCATTCCCTTATTGCGTGCCGTCTTTTCAACTGTATCTATGATAATTTTCCCTGTCCTTTCGGAAAATCTACCTATATCACCTATTGTTATAAGCCTGATATCCTTATCATTCATTTCCTGCGTCTCGGACTTGAGATACTGTTCAAGTAGCGACATCAGGGCCGTCACCTCGTCTTGCGGCCTCTGCCAGTTTTCTATTGAAAATGCATAGAGTGTAAGGTACTGAATGCCGAGTCTTCGGCAGACCCTCACGACATTTCTGACCGAATCAGCCCCTTTCTTGTGCCCTGCAAGTCTTCTCAGAGCATTTTTCTTGGCCCACCTTCCGTTTCCATCCATTATAATAGCAATGTGGGTCGGAAGTTTATTTAAGTCAATCCTATCCATTGCAATCCCTTGTACATGTTATCTCGATGAAAGTTAAGTATCACAGCAGACTACCATTTTCAAGGTATCTTTACAGAGCAACGGTGGCCAGACATGATTACGGAGGACATTGGCGCTTGACTACGCGGGATACTGTCACAAGCATTGTGACATTATTGCAGAGTCTCACCGCCTTTAATTTTCTAAAACGTCATAGATACACAAAAAAAGGGAACCCTAGAGGTTCCCCTGTTATTACGCTTTAATCTAACCCAATCATATCTCCATAATTTCCGCTTCTTTGGTCGCAAGCACCGTATCCGATTTCTTTATGTATCCATCGGTGATTTCCTGAACCTCACCCTGGTAATCATGGAAATTATCCTTCGATATTTCATTGTTTTTTTCCAGTTCCTTCAGGGCATTGTTTGCATCCCTTCTCGCATTCCTCAACTTTATTTTGCTCTCTTCCGCCATTTTTTTGACGAGTTTCACCAGTTCCCTTCGTCTCTCCTCAGTAAGAGGGGGTATATTTATACGTATTACATTGCCATCATTTGTCGGAACCAGTCCCAGTTCTGATTTTTGAATGGCTTTCTCAATATTTCCAATGGCACTTTTATCCCAGGGAGAGATCAATATCTGCTGACTCTCTGGAACGGAGAGTGTCGCAACCTGATTGAGAGGTGTCATGGCCCCGTAGTAGTCAACCTTGATTCCGTCAAGGAGGGAAATAGATGCTCTTCCCGTCCTGACCTTGTTAAAAGACCTTTCAAGGAAGATTATCTGCTTTTCCATATCCTCTTTCATTTCCTCGAAAATCAATTCTTTCATCTCGTCTCCCCCACAGTTGTCCCGACAGGCTTTCCCAGAACAACGTCTTTGATATTTCCCTTATTCGACAGATTAAAAACTACGATGGGCAAATTATTGTCTCTACACATTGAAATGGCTGTTGAATCCATTACCTTAAGATCCCTAGTCATAACTTCGTTATAGCTTATATGCTCAAAAAAACGGGCGTCACTGTGCTTGACGGGGTCTTTATCATAGACACCGTCAACTTTGGTGGCTTTCAGCAGAACCTCTGCCCTGATCTCAAGAGCACGTAGGCATGCTGCTGTGTCGGTAGTGAAAAAAGGGTTCCCAGTGCCTCCTACAAATACTACCACTCTTCCCTTTTCCATATGTTCCAGAGCCACCCTTGTTACGACTGTTTCCGTCACCCCTTGAATCCCCAAGGCAGATTGCACTCTAACAGGGATTCCATGTTTTTCAAAGACGTTCTGAATTGCCAGCCCATTCATTACTGTGGCAAGCATGCCTATATAGTCGGCGGAAGTCCTTTCCATTCCTCTGCTGCTTGCCTGAAGACCCCGAAAAAAATTACCTCCTCCTATAACAATTCCTATCCGGACTCCAAGATCTTTAATTTCCTTGACTTCCTCTGCTATCGCATTAAGAATGTCGGAATCTATTCCAAAGGAACTCTTCCCCAGAAGCGCTTCGCCACTCAGTTTTAAAAGGACCTTTTTATAGAATAGCTTATCCATGCGATCCGCATCCAATATTGGGAGTTCCCCAAAAGATTACTTGGAATTGCTAATACTTCAGCACACCAAAAATCTTTTACAAAGTTTCACCTAACTGAAACCTTGCGAATCTTCTTACAACGATATTTTCCCCAGTCTTGGCGATCATACTACTTACCAGAGTGCCGACGGTGACATCCGTATCTTTTACAAATTTCTGATTCAAAAGACAGACTTCCTCATAGTATTTACTAAGCTTGCCCTCGATTATCCGATCCATTATTTTTTCAGGCTTTCCCTCGGCGAGGGCCTGGCTCCGGTATATCTCCCGCTCCCTGCCCAGCACATCTTCCGGGATATCGTCGGGTTTGATGTAGATTGGATTCAGCGCCGCAATCTGCATGGCAATATCCTTCGCCATGGCATTAAAATCATCCGTCTTTGCAACGAAGTCGGTTTCGCAGTTTACTTCTACCATTACTCCGATTTTCCCAGCCATGTGGATATAGGATACAACGGCGCCCTCTTTAGCTGCCCTGGAAGATCTCTTAGTCGCTGCAGAGAGCCCCTTTTT
>JAFGPZ010000172.1 GCA_016935935.1 Deltaproteobacteria bacterium | reverse complement strand
TTCCGGGCATTGTGCCAGACATGTATGTCATCGGAGAACATCAGGTAATTGTTCACTCCGTCGTATCGGGAAATCATGGCGTACCGCCCTCTGATCTTTCTCGGGAATAGGGCCAGATTCTTGTTCTGAACATGCTCGCCATGGATAGGACTGATTTTAAAATGGTAGAAATCCTTTGTTTTCAAAAGTTTAGGCAGAATGGTATAGCCGTCGTAGGCCGTGTATGTGGCAAAGTAAGTAACGCTACCGTCATCGTCCGTGAATCTTACGAAGCGCGCATCTTCGATGCCATTGCTTTCATGAGAAGAGACCGGGAAGATGACACGTTCCGATATGTCGGTATCCAGCGAGAAGGTGATTTCGTAGTGTGAACTAGCCAGCCAGCTCATGGAATCGAGCACCTTCTTTTCAGTGTAACTCATGTCTGTAGCCTTGGCGCTTTCTGCTATACTTTCCTGCAGTTCACGGTAGGTAAATGTATTTCCCAGCCTGTCCATAACGGCTCCGATGATATCTTTCTTGACATGCATCTCGTGCAGTTTCTTCAGAAACCGCTCCTTGTCATACTCGTGGAGTTTGAGGTTCTCGGGCAAATCAACGAATTTAGCGGCAGGTTTGAAGATCAGCTCATTATTCCGGGTAATGATACCACTCCTGAAGACGATCGACGAGATATGCCCCTCCCCGACGGCGCGAAAACTGACGATAACGCGTTTCCCCCCCTCATCGAGGTTTCCCTGGTTCGGATCTTCGACGATCGAGGGATTAAAAAAGGCGGCGGCCTCTATAGCGTATTCCAAGGTAAAATAGGACCCGATCAGCAGTTTCTTTTTGAGAGACAGAGTCTTAGAGAATATGCCGGGATCTGATACCAGGATGTCTTTCACGGTTTCAAAATTTTTCTCGAATATTTTTGTGATGTTGCGATGCCGACTTGAAAAATCAGCCAGGACCTGGTTGAGTGCTGTGTTAACTTCCTGGTCGGAAAAGGCCAATATCCGCTTGATGATAACTTTCGCCCTCTTCCCATCGCCGGAACCGGTCATATAGAACCTGGCAATTACCCGCGCAGGATCGGGGTAAAATTTATTCGCTAATCGTTTGACATTTAAGCTCATCGAAATCTTCCTCCAAAAACACATTGCAGCTTATCTGCCACAGACAACCCTCTAAAGTCAAAAGGAAAATAGTAATTTATAAAGAATTGTGATGCGATGAGTCCAGCTTTTGGCAGGGAAGTTTTTGTTAATGTCCTATTATGCCGCCTTTCTCCTTGACTCACAAGAGCAACCTTCTTATAATTCATCTCAGAAAGAGCAAGATCTTATATACACTCTTATTTTACAATGGAATGAATAAAAAAGATTTAAAGGCAACTGCCATAATAGTAGCTCACCCAGACGATGAAACGTTGTGGGCCGGGGGAACCATACTATGCCATCCGTCGTGGAAATGGTTTATCCTTTGTCTTTGCAGGGGGAGTGACAATGATCGTGCTGATAAATTCCTAAAAACATTGGAGATATTAGGAGCTGAAGGAATAATAGGCGATTTGGACGATGGCCCGGAACAAAAGCCTCTGGATGAGAATGAACTGACGCATACAATATTGAAGCTATTGCCTTCTATGCATTTCGATCTGATTATTTCACACAATCCTAACGGTGAATATACAAGACATGCCCGACATGAGGAAACGGGCAGAGCAGTAATTAAACTTTGGCATGAAGGAAAGATATCTGCAAATAAACTTTGGGTTTTTGCT
The DNA here is from genome assembly GCA_016935935.1 of Deltaproteobacteria bacterium. The sequence goes on along the minus strand of JAFGPZ010000172.1, from coordinate 2,573 downwards.
TATGAAGATGGTGGTAAAAAGTACTATCCAAGACCTGTAGAAACCGCTACTGTTTTCCGTAAACTTACTGAACAGATATGGTTAAAAAAATACAGTATAATTACAGAAACATATGGATTTGAAAAAACCAGTTTTGAAGCAAAAACGACACCGCGGGCAGAATCGTTCTGGCAGTTTACTGATCCGGACGATGCTGAACAATGGCTTAACAATGGAGAAGTTTTAGTATGAACCGGGTCCCGTCGCGTCGGGGGGAGGTTACCACTCATGAAAGTATTGGTATTATATGATTACCCTCCTTCACCAGGAGGACTGGCAACACAGGGAGATCTCCTGTACAGGGGGCTTCTTAAAATGGGTGTCGATGTCCATGCTGTTAATTTCGAATCAGCACAAGAGAAGGAGTGGTACTATCGCTGGTTTGAGCCCGATGTTGTCGTTGGCGTAGGGTATTGGGGTCATACGCCGCATCTGGTTCTTCATCCGCAAAGATACGGGGTTCAGCCCGTCCCCTGGCTGGTTGCCGACGGTTATATTGCAAACTACCATGAGGTTTTGAATGCCCTCCCGCTTATACTCGTAACATCGAACTGGGTGAAAGATATGTATGTCCGTGATGGGATCAGCGGTGATAAAATCGAGGTATTACCCGTAGGCTGCGATACGGACGTTTTTGCCCCTTTCAGTAAGGATGAGTCGAAAATTGTTTCCGCCCGCGAGGCGCTGGGGGTCTCACCCGATCAGTTAATGATTCTCACTGTTGGCGGCGACGCCGCGTCAAAAGGCGCACAGGAGGTAATGCAGGCACTTGCTATTATCGATACGAAAGCCCCCGACTGGAAATATGTCTGCAAAGTATGGCCCCAGCCGAGAACGAAACTTCAGAATCTGGCCGATCTGGAAATAGCGACACACCTGGGCATCGAAAAGAATGTGATCTATACGACAAATATCATTTCACGTAACTTCATGCCCTACCTGATCGGCGCATGCGATATATATGCGGCTCCTTCACGGCTCGAGGGATTCGGAATGCCGCAAGTGGAGGCCGGCGCCTGTGGAAAACCGGTGATCGGCATCAACGCCATGGGAATGCTCGATACACTTCTTCATGGCGAAACCGCATTCCTGGCAAGCGTAGCACAACAGATCGTGGTAAATGAAGTGACCGTTGGTGACGAATCCGGTTTTGAAGACAAACACAGGGTTATATTCAAAGACCCGCGGACGGTGGATTATCGCGCCAGTGTTCATGATATCGCCAATTATTTGATGGATCTTATGACCAATGCGGGATTACGGGAAAGAATGGGGAAAGCAGCCAGAGACCGTGTTGTCCGACATTTTGATTACCGCGTTGTCGCGAAACGGTTTTTACAAATCATAAACAATAAATTGGAGATACAGTGATTCAACCATGCAAACCTTAAACCGGCGGGAGATAGAAGCGGCAAAGAAGGCCGCCCTTGAAGTGCTGCTTCATAATTCCCACGGACCATACAACGGACTTCCACGAACTGCCGGCTGGGGATATCCGGAGCCATATACAAGGGATCTGATGTTTTCCATTCTGGGGATTGCAATTTCCGGGAATCAGAAGCTTCTGAATGGCATCCGCAGGGTATTGGAAACACTGGCAAAAAATCAGACAGATCGTGGACATATCCCTTCGCTGGTACATGACAAAAATGATCGTGGAGCAAGCGATACAACTCCCCTGTTTTTATTGGGTGTTGGAATTTTCAGAAAAGCATCAGGTGAATCGGACTTTTTGAAGGAAGCAGTTGGAAAAGCCCTGAAATGGATGGAGTACCAAAGCCCGTCGGACCGGTACCTGGTTGCACAGCAACCGACAAGCGATTGGCGCGATGAACAATGGGTGAGCGGATATGGGCTGTTTGTGAACACAGTGGTGTACAGCTATCTGCGGCTCCTGGACCAGCACGAAAGGGCGGATGGGATGCGCCGTGAGATGAGCCGGTTTACGATTACCGGCGGGATAATGCACCGGCATGTTCACGAAGGTCTCGTGGTAAAACATAAGCCCTACTACGCTTTCTGGTCATACAAAGTCCATAGCAGTGAGCGTTTCGACCTGCTCGGGAACTGCCTTGCCATTCTCTCCGGAATAGCTTCCCCATCGCGGTCTGAGAGAATAATTTCCTGGATCGAAGAGGAATGCTTTGGGATGAGGGAAAGCGGCGAATTGGCGGTTGATCTGCCGCCTAATTTTTTCCCCTTTATTAAACCTGAAGATCCTGACTGGCGTGCACGATATGCTGAATATAACAGACCGGGAGAGTACCATAATGGAGGCATATGGCCTTTTATATGCGGAATTTATGTCGCAGCCCTGGTTTCCGCTAAAAGATACAAGATAGCCATGGAAAAACTTGAGGCGCTTACGCACACTATAAAAAAATCCCGTACCGGAGACATCGATTTCGGATTTAACGAATGGCTAAAAGCCCAGGACGGCAGGCCTATGGGTCAGGACTGGCAAAGCTGGAGCGCCGCGCTTTATCTGTACGCTGTAAAATGCGTTGAAGAAAAAAGAACTCCCTTCTTTGATA
>JAFGPZ010000171.1 GCA_016935935.1 Deltaproteobacteria bacterium | reverse complement strand
CGAATGGCCACTTATGTACAAAACCTTCGGCTTTGAAGATATCACACTCTACGTGGGGATTTTCCTTCTCTCCGTCCTTTTCAGGCCCCTCGCCTTTTTCCTGAAACCCCTTGGTTCATCAATTTCGAGGAGATACGAGCGAGAGGCCGACGATTACGTCAACCGGATTATGGGAACCACAAAATACCTTTCCCATGCCCTGAGGCGACTGGCCAAAGATAATCTTGCCAATCTCTACCCTCATCCCCTTTATGCATGGTTTCACTATTCCCATCCACATCTCACCGAAAGGATCGCTCGGCTTGGTAGAATAGACATGGAAGATGCGGTTGATTTTTCCGGCAGTGGTGATATAAATTCTCTTCAAAAAACACAGTGAGGATTTACCATGCCGATTTATGAGTTCTACTGTAGTGTTTGTAACACCATATATAACTTTCTTTCACGATCTGTAAATACCGAAAAGATACCATTGTGTCCGCGCTGCAGGACAGTGAAACTTGAGCGGAGAATGTCCGTTTTTTCCACCATATTCCCAGATAAGGAAAAATTTGAAGGGGAATGTATGCCATCAATCGATGAAAGCAGAATGGAAAAGGCCATGCAGATGCTTGCCGGAGAGGCAGACAGAATCGATGAGGATGACCCTCGTCAGGCCGTAACCATGATGCGTAAGCTCTCCGAGGCAGCCGGTCTGAATCTGAGTTCGAGCATGGAAGAGGCGCTTAACCGCATAGAACGGGGAGAAGACCCGGAAAAGATCGAAGAAGAGATGGGAGACATATTTGAAAATGAAGACTCCTTTTCGCTGGACAGCAGAGGAGGCAGTGGTAAAAGGCAATCACCTCCGTCGGTTGATGACACACTATATGATCTGTAAGGGGCCGGCAAAGGTCTTGACCATATTTTTTAATCTGTGGTACCTTTCAGACGGTAAGGGGGACTTGTATGAACACAAGAGCCTTAGAGAAAATTGGCTATGGCCTTTACGTTGTTTCGTCGCGAAAAGGGGACAAACTCAATGGACAGATTGCAAACGCCTTGATACAGACCACAAGCGAGCCTCTTGCTGTAGCCGTAAGCATTAACAGAGAGAATTTTACTCATCAGTGTATCGAGGATAGTCGCATTTTCAGTGTTTCAATATTATCGGAAGATACGGATATAAAACTTCTTGGTACCTTTGGATTCAAAGACGGCAGAGAGTTAGATAAATTTTCCAGTTGCAGTTACAAAATCGGTATGACCGCTGCCCCCGTTCTACTGGAAAGCACTCTTGCCTATCTGGAGGTGAAACTTACAAATCAGTTGGAACTTACCACGCACACCCTCTTTGTCGGAGAGGTAGTGGAAGCCGAAGTGATCAAAGAGGGGATTCCCATGACCTATGCCTATTACCATCAGGTAAAAGGAGGGAAGACACCGAAAAGGGCAGCCACCTATATCCCCGGGCTTCAAAGCAGTTCCGGGTAAAGTATCACAGGCAATGCATTTAACGGCGGAGTGCTTCACGGCAGAGTCCTATGAATGACAACGTCCCACTTTCAGTTGCAATTATAACAAAAAATGAGGAACATAATCTTCCCGATTGCCTCATAAGCGTAGCCTTCGCCAGACAGATTGTAGTCGTAGATTCGGGCAGCACCGATAATACAGCGGCAATCGCTTCCGCATTCGGATGTGAGGTCTATGAGGAACCCTGGAAGGGCTTCGGATATCAAAAGCAGAGTGCCATAGATAAATGCACCAGTCCATGGGTCCTTGTGCTTGATGCCGATGAGCGGATACCACCGGCAACGTCTGAAGTAATAAAGAATATTGTTTCAAAGGATGAAGGCAGCGCGGCTGGATACCGCCTCCCCCGGAAGAACTGGTTTCAGGGGCGCTGGATAAGACATATGGGCTGGTGGCCCGATCTAATAACGAGACTCTTCCGAAGGGAACTGGGGCGCATGTCAGAAGATCCTGTCCATGAATCCGTCATTATCTCCGGCCCCATCGAAGATCTGGACGTTCCCATCGAGCATTATACGGATAGCGACCTCGGGAAGATTCTCCTCAAGATTGACCGTTACTCCACGCTCGGGGCCGAGGAGGCCTTCAGGAAGGGAAGGCATGCCTCAGTCTGGTCCGCTTTCCTCCGGGCGGTAATGACATTTTACCACAATTACTTTGTAAGACTGGGCATTCTTGACGGGGTTCAGGGCTTTACACTGTCCGTTACCGATTCGGTCAATAAATTTTTCAAGTACGCCAAGTTGAGTGATATGAACCGGCTTTCGAAAAAGGAAAAATAGTTTGAAGGATATAACAGTTGTCATTGTTAACTGGAATACTCGTGATCTTTTGAGAAACTGCCTCAATTCTGTCTATGAAACGATACAAGGCATAAATTACGAGGTTATCGTCGTTGATAACGCTTCCACCGATGGCAGTGTTCAGATGCTGCGCGATGAATTCACTTCTGTCGACGTTATAGAAAATGAGAAAAACAGGGGATTCGGGGCCGCCAACAATCAGGCCTTTACCATAATGAAGGGGCGTTACGCGCTTCTCCTGAACAGCGATACGGTACTGACAAAACATGCCGTTCATGAATTATTCCTCTTTATGGAAGTCCATCCCGACGCCTCCCTCGCCTGCGGGCAGCTCCTGAATGAAGATGGAAGCAGACAGAACTCGATAGCCAGCTTTCCCACTCTACTTACCTTGCTGGCCAATACGTCGCTCCTGGAATATCTCTTTCCTCGGAGGTTTCCCAGCAAGAGGTACGTCCATAAAGATCCCGTTGAGATCGAGTCGGCCATCGGCGCCTGTGTCCTGGTGCGCAGAGAGGCCATGGATGCTGTCGGAGTATTCGACGAACGGTATTTTTTCTTTTTCGAGGAGACGGACTGGGCCTACCGTATGCGATTGGCAGGCTGGAAGATATATCATGTGCCTTCGGCCCTGATTTATCACCTTCAGGGTAAGAGTGTGGGGACAAGCATTAGTTCTCGGATAGAGTTCTACAGATCACGATACCAGTTTTTCCGGAAATACAGGGGAGCGGTCTATGTATATACGATTTACGGCGTCATTATGATTCGGCTTGCGATTAACTGTTTATTCACTCTTGTGGGAAATGTACTGACTGTATTTTTGAAAAGAGATCTAAGAAGCAGATGCAAGGTATATATGCAATTGATTCACTGGCACTTTAAGGGCTGCCCGGGACCGTCAAGGTAATTTGATATGCTAATCAAGGGATCTCCTGTCGCAAAAGAGCGTGTCAAAAAAATCCTTATCATACAGCTTGGCGACATTGGTGATATAGTCTGGGCCATTCCAACCTTCGGGGCCGTCAAGAAATTTTATGATAAGGCGCACCTGTCACTGCTCTTAAGAGGCGGTATGGAAAGTCTCCTGGCTGGCGATCCCCTGATCGACAGTATTTTCGAGGTGAAGGGGCGGGCGAGAAACTTTTTAAATCGGATAAAGGAAGATATCACACTCATAAGGATGTTACGCAGGGAGAATTTCGATATAGTCTTCGATCTTCGTTTCGATGACCGTGGGGCTTATATGGCACGATTCACCGGCGCTCCGGTGCGAGTGGCACAGTACAGCGAGAACCCGTCCTGGCGCAACAGATTTTTTACCCATCTTGTAAAACCTCCCGTTTCCAAAGAACCGGTCCGCGGCGCCGCGGAGCAGTCCCTGAAAATTGTCAGGGAATTTGGGATAGAATCAAAAGACCACATCCCCAAAATAAGGATTTCCGAAGAGGTTCTCAGCCGTTCATCCCAATTATTAAGAGAGGCCGGCATAAATGAAGACAAACGATGGATCACCTTAAATCCCTTTTCCCGCTGGCAGTACAAGGAATGGAAATACGAAAAGTGGGTACAGATCATAGAATGGTTAAGAACCAGATACGATATTGCAACCGTTATCGTCGGTGTTAAGGAAGAGAGAGAACAGGCAGAGTATATCGCCGGCAGGTGCGCTGGGGCTGTCTTTAACCTTGCCGGAAAGACACAACTGGACGAACTGGCGGGGATACTCAGCCTTAGCAGATTGCACGTAGGGGTTGACAGCGCCGCTCCTCATATAGCCGCGGCCACAGGGACACCTACTGTGATGATTTACGGTCCTTCCAGCTGGCGTGACTGGGCCCCTATCGGTGAAGAGCATACCGTCATTGCCCCCGATTGTGATTGCGCCCCCTGTCACAAGAAGGGGTGCGGAGGAAAGGGATGGAGCAGATGTCTTGAGGAACTGGAGGTTGATAAAGTAAAAGATTTATTGGAAAAAAGGATAAACCTTAGCCGTCTCATTTAAATCCTCGATGTACTTATTAATAGATGATTGTCAGGCAAATTTTTAATTCTCCACCATAAAAATTCACCAGACTCAAAAAACTCGGCCAGACGATTTTATTCAAGCTTCTTTGCTTCGTCAACGAGCATTATGGGAATATCATCCTTTATCTCATACAGGAGCTTGCAACGGTCGCAGATTAGACCATTGCCAGTGTCATTCAGGTATATTTCACCCTTGCACTTGGGACATGCCAGGATATCCAGTAATTCCTTGCTGACTGCCATACTTTTTCTCCCTGCAGCTGATTAAAGAGTATTTAGAATCAAAAGAAAACGGAGTAGCCGATTGTCGCTGAATTTGTATCAATACCCCCATTTGGCTTTTCCATATCGCCGTTTGACATGTGTCGTCGCCGGTATTCCACTATGATTGCCGATTTTTCGGTCAGAAAAAAGGAGAGACCGATTCCGACGGTATCGGAAAAAATGAATCCGTTTGCCTGATCTGATGTCTTTACGGAGACATAATGCGGACCCACGGAACCGAACAGGTAGGCTCCCATAGAGTCTGTCAGGGGATACATATACTTAAATCCAAGACCTATTCCAAACTCGATGTCTGTTTCACGTTTAAATACGGGGTTGATCTGAGGCTCCATATAAAAAGACAGGGACCCCCTGTGATTTTCGAGGGAAGGGGAAAATTGTCTCAGATTGCATCCCAGACGCCATATCAGAAGTACCGGTTCGTAAGTTCCCTCTGCCACATCTCCCTTTCCATAACCGATAATGACAGCCGATTCTGTATTCCATCGGGCAGTGTCAGGAATATATTCCGAGTCGGAGGCACATACGTAAGAATGTGCGGAAAAACTTAGCACAATAAACAGGAGTAGACCATGCAAAACCATCTTTCCCTTCACTTTGATTGACCCCTTATCTTCTTTTTTACAGCTTCCATAACCTCTTCCGTGGTAATCTCCATCATGCATTTTAATCTCCCGCAATTCTTCCTGAAACAGGGACTGCAGTCCATGTATCTGCTAATTATTGTATGACCACTCCCGTAAGGACCCGTTCGCAATGGATCAGTCGGACCGAACAATGCAACAACAGGTGCTCCCACTGCAGCCGCTATATGCATGGGCCCCGAATCGGTTGTCACCAGAAGCGCAGATAATCGGTACAAATACGCAAGATCCTTGAGAGATGTCTGGCCTTCAAGATTTACGGAGGCGTTCTTCATGAAAGATTGAATTCGCCCGATGTCTTTCTCACCGGCACCCCCCGTAAATACAACAGGCATTCCCAGTTCCTCTATGATGCCATCGGCGAGCCTGGCAAATTTTTCGTCCTGCCAGAGCTTTGTCTCCCAGAGCGCCACCGGGTTTATTGCCACAAAAGGTGTATCGATGTCAATGCTATTTCTCCTCAAAAGTCTCTCAGCATTCCTTTTATTTTCCTCTCCTGTCTGAATGATAAATTCCGGATTATCTGCCTTTCCACCAAGGTGCTGGACAATGTCCAGGTAGCGGTCGACGGCGTGCTTACCCATATCCTCGAATATCTTTTCGTTGTAGAAGAGACCGCTCAGTTCCTGCATGCTGTCATACCCCAGTTTCCTGCGAGCGCGGCTGACAGAGATGATAAAGGCACTTTTAAAAAGCCCGTGAAAATCTATCGCCAGATCGTACCTGCGATCTCTTAACGTTTTGATGAAAAATAGGATTTCCTCCATAGTATCTTTAAGGTTGTACGGGACTTTCAGCCTTTGAATCCATCGCTTCCTGTGAGAGATGATCACCCTGTCGAGATGGGG
>JAFGPZ010000026.1 GCA_016935935.1 Deltaproteobacteria bacterium | reverse complement strand
TTAAGGAGTGACCATGCATTACTCTTAAGCCCAGTATGGACTCTATCAGTTCGAAAAAATATCTATAACACAGAATGAATCACATGGTGCAGCAAAAAATTTTATTCCACTAAAAAGCGATAACATTACAGACATATCACGCCCTTCAGAAAGAGCAGATATTGTTTCTCTGTCACATTTCACGCAAAATACTTCTTTTGCCTCCATATTAACCCGATCCATGCTGTAGAAAAAGCTGCCATGGATAGATTTCTCATTTCAAGGTGCTAAAGACAGACACATTTCAGTGAAGGATTTTTCCTTTGGTGCTAACAGTTTTCTGTTCCATCGGTATGTTTTTACCTGCCAGTTCCATTGCTTTCTTGAGGATAACGGGCATCCCCTGACAGCAGGGGACTTCCATGACTATCACAGTGATGCTTTTGATATAAGCCTCACGAAAGATCTGTGCGAATTTCTCAATATAGGCCCGTGAGTCGTCGAATTTAGGGCATCCCATGAGTACTACCTTCCCCTTGAGAAAATCCCGGTGGAAATTTGCATATGCCAGGGGAGAACAGTCTGCGGCTACGAGAATATCAGCGTTCCTAAGGAAAGGAGCTTCGGGAGGTACAAGGCTGATCTGTACGGGCCAGTTAGAGAGTTCCGATCCGGCGGCGATTTGACTATGGGGCAGATTTGCCTCGCTGCACGGTGACAATTTTCGGAAGTTCCCAATACGGGCCGAAGGGCACCCACCTGCCGATGCCGGCATTTCCTGTTCTGCCGGTGATTTTATCTCTTTAAGATGTTGTCCGGCGGTATCTTCATCAAACTCTTCTACATCAGCGTCTACTATTTCAAGGGCATCGCGGGGACATTCACCGAGGCAAGCCCCGAGGCCGTCGCAGTAACGTTCAGCCACGAGCCTTGCCCTTCCATCCACGATATGTATGGCTCCTTCGGCGCAAGCCGGCACGCAAAGCCCGCAGCCGTCGCATTTATCTTCGTCTATCTTGATAATTTTTCGCATAGTCTTCATTATCGTTACCTCTCTCGTATTACTGTTTCCTCTGATTAATAAAATAATCATGTATGAAAAGAAGATCCTTGACTTAAGTCAAAAACAAATTGTATTTTCAAACACATGGGGAGTAAAGTGACAATAACTGATCATATAGCGAAGATTCCACTCTTCGAAAACCTTTCTACTGGCCAGAGGGACGCACTCGCACGGGTTGCTATCCGGCGCAGTTACGCCCGCGGTGAGGCTATTTTTTCAGAAGGCGACGAGGCGAATGGGTTTTTTGTGATACTCTCAGGTAGCGTCAGGATATATAAACTCTCCCCGGAGGGCAAGGAGCAGATACTCCACATTTTTGAAGACGGTGATCCCTTTGGAGAGGTGGCCGTCTTTTCGGACAGATCCTTTCCAGCCTACGCAGATGCCATGAAGGAAAGTTCCATGCTCTTCTTTCCCCGCCATCCCTTTATCGGACTTATGAGAAAAGATCCTGATCTTTCTCTCAATATGCTTGCAGTTCTGTCCAAAAGGCTAAGGAAGTTTTCAGGGATCATAGAAGCCCTCTCACTGAGAGAAGTTCCGGGGCGCCTGGCGACGCATATACTTTCTCTCAGCAGGAAATGCGGAGGGTCTGATGATATATTACTGGACATGCCCAAGGGTCAGCTTGCGAGCCTTCTGGGTACGATTCCCGAGACGTTGTCACGAATCATTGCCAAGATGCAAAAGAGAGGTTTGCTGCGATCTGAAGGTTCGAAAATAATCATACTCGATCGTTCCGGACTAACGAAAATTGCGGAAGGAGATGGCAGACTTTCCTGAAGGCGTCTCGTGTCTGCGATTCTTCCTTTGCCTTTTGTGCTCCACTCCTGGCATACAGGTATGACAAAAAGGCGTTCTGTTAACGAATACTCATTGACATTTTCGCAATAAAATTTTATTTTTCCTGCCATGGGGGGAAGTATGAAAAATGCAATCTCACCTGCTGATATGACAATTCATCCTGGATTCCGCACAACTGCGCACAAATAGTTCCTGAGATTTTAACTGACGTTAGCAACAGACATTGTCCCGAGGCCTGTCTCAAAAGAATGGAAGTACAAAATCTTCTGATAGGGGGTTATTATGGGAAGCGACAATGAACACCTGATTTCAAAAAGATATTCATATTCTGTATTCATCCTGCTATTTCTTCTCTATCTTTTCGATTATATTGATCGGATGGTGGTGGTTTCCCTATTCCCCTACCTGAAGAGTGACTGGGGGCTTTCCGATACTCAGTGCGGCATGCTGGTCTCGGCCGTTTACTGGTCAATCGTTATCTTTTCCTTCCCGGTATCTGTACTTATAGACCGTTGGAGCAGAAAAAAAATTATTGGACTTATGGCGATTGTATGGAGCATTGCAACCGTAGCCTGTGCTTTCACTCGCAATCTTACGCAGCTTTTTTTTGCCAGAACAGTCATAGGAGTCGGTGAGGCTGGATACGCGCCAGGGGGAACAGCTATGATCTCCGCGTTCTTTCCCGAAAAGAAGCGTGCCATGCTTCTCGGGCTGTTCAGCACGGCCGTACCTATAGGCAGCGCACTGGGTATCGCTCTGGGCGGATTCATTGCCACTCGATATGGATGGCGGCATGCCTTTGGAATTGTTGCCATTCCGGGATTACTGGTTGCGGTGTTGTTCTTCTTTGTAAAGGATTACAAAACAGTAGATCTGATAAAGACGGTAAAGGAAGAGGTCGATAGCAGAAAAAAGAAAATGAAGAGTATGGATGTTATTCGTGAGTTCACTCATACACCGTCCCTTATTCTTACCTATCTGGCATTCGCCGGGAATATGTTTGTCGTTGTCGCATTATTGAGCTGGCTGCCCACTTATTTTAACAGATTTGGCGGTTTACCAATGGAAAAAGCATCAGTGAAGGCAGGTATGGTGATGTTGCTATCCATTGTAGGAGCGCCACTCGGTGGTTTTATAGCCGACAGGTGGCGGAGAAGATCAGTCAATGCCCGCCTCTATAATAGCGCTCTGTTTTCGGCTTTAACGGCCCTCATCTTTTTTCTGTCATTTACCTTTCTTGAAGGAACAACACAGTACATCGTCATCCTGATCGGCGGAATATCCGCCATGGCTTTCGCACCTTCGGCGATCGCCGTTACGCAGGATGTAGTTCATCCCGGTCTCAGGGCCGTATCATACAGCTTCTGCGTCATCTTTCAGAATCTACTTGGGAGTTCGTTGGGTCCCATCTTTGTGGGCGCAATGTCAGATCATTATAATATTGAAACGGCGCTGATAATACTTCCGTCATTTACGCTTCTGGCAAGTTTTCTCTACATTGCGGCTTCTCGCTTTTACGTGAGGGATCTGGAGAAGGTCGAGAAAATTACGCTTACCTTAGCTGATTGACAGTCCCCTGGGGGCGACGATTTATGTGTCTTAAAAGGCCACCTAAGGTTCATTGGAACTTCTGTCTCTCCAGCTTGAAAACTGACGACCCGTCCAACACGATCTTTTTGTCTGTTGATGGAGCTTCAGTGGCTTTATTACATAAAATTCAAAAACATTTTATAGGAGGAGGATAACATGGGTTTTGTTAAATCTGAAGAAGAACTGGATAGATACTATAAACTTTCAACAAGGGCATTTCCCGGCGCCCAGATACTGGGGATAATGTATGAAACAGACCCCGTGATTATCAAGAAGGTTCTCCCCCTCCCGCTGGAACCTGCTGAGGAACCATGGGCTCTCAGCTTCATATCTCACTATCCTTTGACTAATCTGGGGCCTGGCTATCACGAGAGTGCCCTCTTCGTGCGCTGCCGGTATAGAGGCGAGGTGGGTAACTACTGTCTATCCATGCCCATAGATGATGAAGCGCGCATGCATAATGGACGGGATATTTATGGCTTTCCGAAGAAGATGGCGCGCATCGGACTGAATCGGGAGGGAAGCAAAGTCGAGGGATGGATCGAGCGTCTGGGATATCGCTTCGCCACCATCAGGGCTGATCTGCAGATCAGCATGAAGGAATCACCAATTAAACCTGGACCCAATTTTCTCTTCAAGTATTCACCTGCAGCCGATCTGAGCCGGGGATTCGACGGGAAGGTCCTGCTGGTCCGCCAGCAAAATGACCTCGATACGGAGAGTTTTGAGATGGGACCCGGCGAAATTGTCCTGGAGTATTCGCCACATGATCCCTGGCAGGAGATCGAGGTAAAGCGCGTTGTCTCGGCCTTTTATATGGTAAATAACATATCGTTAAACCCGGGTGAGATTGTCGGCGAGGCGGAACCCGAGGCCTTTCTTCCTTATTCGTTTATCATGACTGATTTCAGTGGAGATTTCTAATATGATTGATTTTTTACCTTCAGAGGAACAGTTGGAGATACGGGAACTGGCTAGCAGGTTTGCCAGGGAAGTCATACGCCCCGCCGAGATCGAGCTGGACAGAATAACCAATCCCGAAGAAGTATTCAAAAGCGAAGTCTTCAGGAATGTCATGAAAAGGGCTTATGAGCTTGGATTCCATAAAATGGGAATTAAAGAGGAGTATGGCGGTCTCGGTCTCGGCCCCATGACAACAGCTCTGGTCTGGGAGGAGTTGGCAGCAGGAGGGGTCGGAATAACGGCTACACTCCTTGCCGGTGCCGTCGTTCCCCTTTTCCTGAGCATTATAGCCTCTTCAAAGAAGAATCTGATCGACAACTACGTCAGACCCTATTGTGAGGACACAGAAGCCACCCATATATCAGCCTGGGGCAGTTCCGAGGGGAATATAGGTTCCGATGGAAGTAATTACTACGATACAGAAGTGTGTCATGAGACAAGGGCATTTAAAGAGAGTAAAGAGTGGATAATAAACGGCGCCAAATCAAGCTTTGTCAGCAATGGTGGTATCGCCAGTGTGTACCTGCTCTTTGCCTGTGTCGATCCTTCTATGGGGATTTGCGGGTCTGCCGTTTTTCTGGTGCCTGACGGCAAGGGGATCACAAAGGGGAAAGCTTTGGATAAGATAGGCATGAGAGCTCTCAATCAGGCCGATGTGTGCTTTGATGATGTGCACATTCCAGAAGACTATATGATATTTCCTCACGGAGAAGGTTATCCCATGATGCACAACGCTATAAAGACCACTGGCAACATCGGTGTGGGCTACCTTGCTGTGGGATTGCTTCGATCCGCCTATGAAGAGGCCCTGTCCTACGCAAAGGAGCGTGTCCAGTTCGGTAAACCGATAATAGAGCATCAGGCTGTGGCCTTCAAGCTCTTCGATGCGTACCAGGCGATTGAGGCTGCAAGAGCGCTTCTATGGAAAGCTTCCTGGGCCTTGGCAAACAAGTTTCTGGGTGATCTTAAGCTCTCGGCTGCGGGAAGGGTCTTTGCCACAAACATGGCCATGAAACATACTGTGGAGATGGTACAGATTCTCGGGGGATACGGTATATCAAGGGAGTTCACACTGGAGAAGTACATGCGTGATGCGAAACTTCTCCAGATCATGGATGCCACCAACGAGATAATGACCATCAAGGGGGCCGCACTTCTTTAGTTAAATGGATGACAACAGTTGATTTTCCTTCCTGAACTTAACGCGGTATACAGGTGTTCTGCCTCGGCTTGGGGTGTCATATAATCATGTTGTGTTTCTGTTATCACCAATTAATTTCGCGCATTAATATTTTATCCTTTTCTGTAATTTTTACCATTGACAAACCGTGTCATAGATGTACTTATCGATGGAAGGTAAGGAGGTTAGGCATGAGCGATGTAGAAAGGGTCGATCCGACACCGGCACCCGACTTCGAGCTTACCGACAGCGAAGGCAGACCGGTGAAACTTTCCAGTTACAGAGGCAGCCGGCACGTCATTCTGATTTTCAACCGTGGCTTTATCTGACCTTACTGCCGAAAGCATATGGTGCAGTTGCGCCAGGAATACCATGATTTTGTCGACAGGGGGGCAGAGGTCATCGCCATCGGCCCTGAGAAAGCTAAAGCCTTTGCCGACTGGTGGGGCGAGTATAAGATGCCATTCCCGGGACTGGCCGACCCGAAGCACCACGTATCAAAGTTGTACGGGCAAGAAGTTCGAATCCTCAAACTGGGACGCATGCCGGCACAGTTCATCATCGACAAGAACGGCATGATACGCTACAAACACT
>JAFGPZ010000170.1 GCA_016935935.1 Deltaproteobacteria bacterium | reverse complement strand
CCGGAGTAACCTCAGATGAGATAGAAGAAGCCTTCCAGTCATTTACCGGGACTATTGAACAGCGGGTGCCCAGATATTCGGCTATTAAATTCAAGGGGAAACCTCTTTACAAGTGGACGAGAGAAGGAGTTGATATTACCCCTCCCCTCAGAAAAATTGATATATACCGAATTAGAATAGAGGAAATCGATCTGCCCTACGTTAGCTTTTTCGTAGCCTGCTCGAAGGGGACCTACATACGTTCTCTGTGCTCTGATATCGGTAAGAGATTAGGGTGCGGAGCTTGCCTTTATAAACTAAGGAGAATAAAAAGCGGGCATTTTAAGGAAGAATCGGCTATAATCCTCGAAGGGCTCGATAAAAAGGAAAAAGAGAGGATTATAAGAGCAAATCTTCTTCCAATAACAGATGCGCTGCCTAACTTTTGCTCTATTACAATCGATGCGGAAGTAGCAGATAAGATAAAAAAAGGATATCAACCCGGAATAGATGTGCTGAAGAGATATCATACCGGGGATCTTGTCAAGGGAGATGTTGTTAAATTTGTTTCAGAGAACAATCGCATCGTAGCCATTGCCAGGATGCTCGTTTCTTCCAACGAGATGCACCGGACATGTTACGATGGGGAAGTGGCGAAGATTTTGAGGGTCTTTAACTGCTGATTGTGCCATGAGTCATGACAGCAATGGAGTGATGGTCGATTTTACGGTGATGTAATTATTGATTTTATGTTTTTTATAATTTTCAGGTTTATGTATTAGCGAGTAGATGTTATCGTTTTCCTGTATGCAAAAACGAAAACAGTAATTTGATATAGTTGTTACAAAAAGATATAACATTGACATAAGGGAGGATTTAAGACTGTGTTAACTGATGATAAGAAAAAAGAGGCAATTAGTAGCTTTCGAGCCCATGAGAGTGACACGGGCTCTCCGGAGGTACAGGTTGCTCTTCTAAGTGCGAGAATAGAGTATTTAACGGATCATTTTAAGATTCATAAAAAAGATCATCATTCTCGTAGGGGGCTTCTTAAGCTGGTAGGACGGAGGCGCAGACTCTTGGATTATCTCAAAAAGAAGGATATCGAGAGATACAGGGAGATAATCAAACGACTTGGATTGAGAAGATAATACGATAAAAAGGAGTAAGGTAAAATTATGAGCGAAATATTCAAGAAGGATTTTGCGGGGCGAGATATCTTCGTGAAAACCAATTATGTGGCTGGCCAGGCAGATGGTGCTGTCATGGTTACCTATGGTGAAACTGTAGTTCTGGTCACCATCGTTTCACAGACAACCAAACGGGAGGGTGTAGACTTCATGCCCCTTACCGTTGATTATCAGGAAATGACTTCGGCGGCGGGAAAGATTCCCGGGGGATTCTTTAAACGAGAGGGTCGTCCCAATGAAAACGAGATACTGACGTCCAGGTTGATAGACAGATCGATAAGACCTCTTTTCCCCAAAGGATATTCCTACGAAACTCAGGTCGTCGCTACGGTTTTGTCCTTCGATCCTGAGAATGGTTCTGACATTGCGGCAATGCTGGGAGCCTCAGCGGCCCTGAGCATCTCTGACATCCCCTTTAACGGACCTATTGCAGGCGTCCGAGTTGGCAGGGTAAAGGGGGAATTTGTATGTAACCCCGTATCGGAAGACATGGAGAAGAGCGATTTAAACATCTTCCTGGTGGGTCGGAAGGTTCCAGATGAAAAAGCGCAAGGTGGATTCACAATAGATCTTATCATGATGGAAGGTGGAGCAGAAGAGGCGGCGGAAGATGTTATAGTGGAGGCTATCAAATTTGGTCTGGAATCGATGAGACCTGTCATGGAGCTGCAGGAAGAGATGCGCGGAGACATTGGCAAGGTTAAAAGAGAGGTCGAACTGGTGGAAATAGACGAAGAGCTTCGCAAAAGAGTGTATGAAGCCGCCACGGAAGATCTTACCAAGGCCTTTGCCATTCCGGTCAAAAAGGAAAGAAGCTTAGCTATTGGAGAGATCAGGCGAAGGGTTGCAAACGAGATTTCTCAAGAGAATGAGAGTCAGAGTTTCCACGTCGGAGCCCTTCTGGAAGAGCTCGAAAAAAAGATACTGAGAGATACGATACTGCTGGAGGATAGAAGAATCGATAACCGTTCTTTTACAGAAATCAGGCCAATAAGTATGGAAACGGGTGTTCTGCCCAGGACTCATGGATCGGCACTCTTTAACAGGGGTGAAACGCAGTCACTGGCTATACTGACACTGGGAACTTCTCATGATGAACAAAGGTTGGATTACATAAGTGGTGAAGAGTTGAGATCCTTTATGCTCCACTACAATTTTCCGCCCTACTGTGTGGGAGAGGCACGGTTCCTTAGAGGCCCCGGAAGAAGAGAGATCGGTCACGGCGCTCTTGCCAGGAGGGCATTGCTTCCCGTATTGCCTTCGCAGGAAGAGTTCCCATACACCATCAGGATTGTTTCCGAAATACTTTCCTCAAATGGTTCATCTTCTATGGCGACGGTCTGTGCCGGTTCCCTCTGTCTGATGGATGCCGGTGTACCGATTCGAGATATTGTGGCAGGTATTGCCATGGGGTTGTGTAAAAAAGATGATAAGGTTGTAATCCTTTCAGATATCCTTGGAGATGAAGATCATGCTGGGGATATGGACTTCAAGGTATGTGGAACGGAAAAAGGGATTACATCCCTGCAGATGGATATCAAGATCAACGGGATCACTGAAGGCATATTGAGAGATGCCCTGTATCAGGCGCGGGAAGGCAGGCTATTTATTATTGAAAAATTAAAGGCTGCCATGTCTGAGCCAAGAAAAGAATTATCCAAATATGCCCCCAGGATTACAACAATACGGGTGAAACCCGAGAAGATCAGAGACGTTATCGGTTCAGGTGGAAAGAATATCAGGCAAATTGTCAGTGAAACGGGAGTGGAGATAAATGTCGACGACGACGGCACAGTTACCATAGCTTCCAGTGATGCAGATGCATCTTCCAGGGCGATTGCCATGGTTGAATGGCTCACGGAGGAACCGGAAGTTGGAAAGATTTATCTTGGTACAGTGAAAAAGGTCGTGGACTTTGGCGCCTTTGTGGAAATCCTTCCTGGGACTGATGGCCTTGTCCATATATCTCAGCTTGCCGATGAGAGAGTCAACAAGGTGACCGATGTCATCAATGAAGGTGATCAGGTTTCCGTAAAGGTTATCGAAATCGATAGAGGTGGAAAGATACGGCTGAGCAGGAAGGATGCATTGAAGGAGCAGAAAAAGTAGTTGGAAGAGATCAAGGTGTCCGTTAAAAGGCTGCCGGGCAATGCCGATATATCCTTTCCAGGCTATATGACAGAAGGTTCGTCAGGTATGGATGTCTTTGCCGCCGTGAAGGGGGAAAAGGTGATTATGCCTGGCGAGAGAATGCTCATACCTTCTGGAATTATGATGGGATTGCCGAAGGGATATGAAGCGGAAATCAGGCCGAGGAGCGGCCTTGCGGTCAAGTATGGAGTCACGATTCTCAACTCACCTGGGACAATAGACAGTGACTATCGTGGAGAGGTGAAGATCGTGCTTATTAATCATGGAAGCGAACCTTTCATGGTGCACCGGGGCGATCGAATAGCCCAGATGATTGTTAATCGAGTCTGCCGAGTTTCATGGAACCTGGAGGAAGATTTAGAAAAAACAGACAGGGCTTGTGGCGGATTTGGTCACACCGGGTGAGATGGAGGACTGATAAATTCCACTGCAATTTGCTTTGGTTACGCTGCATCAATGAAGAATCTGGATTGCCTGTCGATATTATTCAAAGAGGTGGTCTGTCAGTTCTCGTATATTTTTTATCCTTATCACATCTATATTTGATTTGGACAGGTTATCAAATGCGACACCGTTCGGTATTATACACCGGGCGAATCCCATGCGGAAGGCCTCTTTTATTCTTGATTCTACCTGGCCGATGCCCCGAACTTCTCCCGTCAGCCCAACCTCGCCACAGACCACAGTTTTTGATTCGATGATCCTGTTGAGAAAGCTTGATACCATTGACGATATAATTCCCAGATCGACTGCCGGTTCCACAAGTTTCACGCCGCCTGCTACGTTGATGAATATATCGTGATTACCGAAATGAAAACCACATACCTTATCAAGAACTGCAGCCAGTAGAGAGACCCTGTTGTGGTCGACTCCAATCGTTGTTCTTCTCGGAATGCCAAAAGTAGTTTCAGCAACAAGAGACTGTACTTCCACGAGGATAGGCCGAGTTCCCTCAATGCTTGGTACCACGATGGAGCCTGCGGAGTTTTCAGGCCTTTCAGACAGGAAAAGGGCAGACGGGTTGGATACTTCGGCGAGGCCCCCTTCGCTCATCTCAAAAACACCTATTTCGTTTGTCGGACCGTATCTGTTCTTGACGCTGCGAATGATTCGAAATGCGTGTCCCGAATCGCCCTCAAAATAGAGTACAGTATCAACCATATGTTCAAGGACTCTGGGTCCTGCAATTGATCCTTCCTTTGTGACATGTCCGATCAGGAAAAGGGGAATGCCGCTTTTCTTTGATAAGATTATCAGCTTTTCAGATGCCTCTCTAACCTGGCTCACGCTTCCAGGGGCTGACGAGAGGGTTTCTGAAAAGACTGCCTGTACTGAGTCGACTACAACGACATCTGGTTTGATCGCAGCGATCTGCCCCAGTATGTTTTCCAGAGATACCTCAACAAGGACGAAAAGGTGTTGTGACGAGGCTCCTATCCGTAAACCCCGGAGCTTGATCTGCTTCGATGATTCCTCACCCGAGATATAGAGAACCCTGTGTCCTTTATCGGCGAGTTTGTGCAGGATTTGCAAGAGAAGTGTGGACTTTCCGATCCCTGGATCACCGCCGATGAGGACTGCTGATCCCCGGACAATACCCCCGCCCAGCACTCGATCCATCTCCTGTATGCCTATTTTAAGCCTTTCGGTTTCGTCTGCTTCGATGGATGTGATGGGCAGAGGACTCTCATGCAATTTCATGAGCGCTGATCCGTGCGAGTCAATCCTTTCAATGTTTTCTTCAACGAAAGAGTTCCACTCATTGCAGGAGGGACATT
>JAFGPZ010000169.1 GCA_016935935.1 Deltaproteobacteria bacterium | reverse complement strand
AGAATAAGTCCTCCTGAAACTACAAATACTCCCACGAGTGACATGGCAAGAGGGAAGAGATTCATATCGGCCATTGTACCAATTGCCATTGGAACAATACCTCCACCGGCGAGGAAGGCGATTGGTGTCGAGAAGGAAACGGCAAGACTCCTGCTCTGCGAAGGAACAATAGATGACAGAAGAGCAAAGAAAGCCGGGAAAAACCAGATGGCCACTACAGGTTGAAGGAATACTATCACACTGATCATATTGGATGGAACAATACCAAGGAAAATTGTGATCGTACCTGTAATCAAAAAGACCCATTTTATCGTTCGAGCTGCTCCAAAACGATCAGTAGTCCACCCCCCAATAAAAACAAGGGCAAGGGGAGTGATCCTCGATAGTCCCACAACTGTATTGGCATGAGTCCTTGTTAACCCGCACTGGTCGACCAGATAAAGAGGCAACATGGTAAACAATCCTATGGAACTGGCAATGCCCAGAGATAGCAGAAAAATCATAATCACGAAAGAAGGATTCCTGAAGAGGATTGTAACCGAGCTATAATTCGGGACCTCACCGGAAAACTCTCCTCCACGCCCCAATATGGCGTAGAGAACGCCGACGGCAATTGCCATTATCCCAATTATTGCTTCCACCTCTCGCCATGAAAACCAGAGGAAAAGCACTTCTACCATAAATGGAACCGAGAGAAAGGCAAGGTTGGGCGCCATCTCATGAATGGCCAGGGCCTTACCCCATTGGCGACTGTCAACGATATGAGTAATGCTGGCTATTCCCGATGGCAGGTAGGCACCTGCACCAATCCCTACAAGGAACATCCCTGCACTGAGCCCAAAGGAGGTTCTGGTAAATGAAATTCCTATCATTACCAGTCCAACAAAGACAGATGAGAATATAACGGTGACCCTGTGAGTCACTTTTGAATTAACATACCCCGATCCAATCAGTGAAATAAAATAGCCCATCGTGACAAGAAAAAAAAGGGAACCTGCCTTCCCGTGACTCATGTCGAGATCACTTTCGACAGCGGTTATCATTGGTGAAAGAATTATACGGGAAACAAAATTCAGACAGAATATTGCCGTCAGGCATAGTACGGGAAGAAGATAGGCGCGGTAGGAAAGGCTGTTTTTTAATCCTCTCTCAGGTTCCTCGTGGGACGTTATTTTTTTTAACAAAATGGCGCTCCTCGACGACAGTTTCAACTACCGGTAAAAATCAGCAGAAGTAAACCAGATTTTTTATCCATTGTAAATAAAGGAAGTCAAAGTTGTAATGAACTAACTACAGATATGCCTGCCCTCACCACAAACCAGCATTCTATATGTCTTCTCTATCCTGTCCCAGTTTTCCTCACGGTCCATGGACCAGTATCTTCCGATTACTGATACAACCTGCCCCGTTTGCAACTCCTCACATTTCTCTTCTATCTTTTCTATGTAAAGCGCGCCACTCTCCGGTTTTTCGCCCCTCCTGCCCAGCATTGAATGTATGAAAACTTCCTCCAGACCTTCTCTCTTTGCAAGCTCCATTATTCGAAAAAGGTTGTCCACCGATCCATGAGAACTGAAAAATGACACAATGCCTAAGAGGTGAAGGGCAGAGGCATTCTCTTTTGCCTTCCTCATTACATTCAGAAAAGCTTCATTCCTGAAGAAGGAACCATCTTCTATGGCGCAGGTTATCCTCACGCTGTCAGAATATATCTTCCTTCCGGCGCCGATATGAAGGTGGCCCGCCTCAGAATTTCCCACCGTTCGACGTGGTAATCCTACTGCGTCTCCGGAGGCTTTAAGCGTCGTAAAAGGATATGTTCTTATCAATTTGTCCATCACAGGAGTCTGTGCCTTTGCGATAAGATTCCCCTCTTCTTTTTTACTAAAACCCCACCCATCAAGAATAACCATAAGAAGACGACGATTTGTTATACACGATCTGTCCTGTATAAGCGATTTCCCGGTCATTGCTTCGGGTTTTGCTATACCCATCAGTTGAAGAATCGTAGGGGCAATATCCGTTAATTCTCCACCCTGTCGGAGATCTGATCTTCTGTCTTTACAGAGAAGAATGAAGGGGACGGGCGAATCAGTATGACCTGTATCGATAACACCGTCGGGATAATACCACTTCTCGACAGTTCCATGGTCTGCCGTCACAATAATGGTCATATTTTCCTGCAACGCCTCTTCAATTATCAGACCTGCATTTTTGTCAACGACCTCTACGGCCTTAACTATGGCGTCAGAATTCTCGATGTGTCCCAAAACATCCACATTGGGTAAATTAGTTACGACAAAGTCATATGTTTCGTCATGTATTTTTTCAATGACGGCTTCGGTTATTCTGTCAATTGACATGTCCGGAGCTTCATCAAAGAGGACTACATCCTGCCTTGTAGGAACAACTACCCTTTCCTCTCCTGAAAAGGGATCTCCATTCTTCCCATTCAAGAAAAACCCCAGATGAACAGCTTTTTCAAGTTCCGTTATTTTTACCTGTTTCCTTCCTGCCTTTGAGATAGTCTCACTCAGGGTGTCCACGATTCTGTCTTCTGGCGGGAAAGCCACTCGGACGTTCAGTCCTTTTCTGTATTCTATCATTGTGGCAAAATTTAAATTCATCTTCTTCACAGGAAACCTGTCGAATGCTCCTTCAGTCAAACTCTCCGTTAATTCTATCTCCCTTTCACCCCTGATATTATAAAATATAACGGAATCTCCATCCTTTATTCTCCCTATCGGAGTCCCATTATCATCTGAAAGAACCATAGGTTCCATCATCTCTTCGTCATCTACAATTTTATATTCATCTCTCACCGCCCGAGACATGATATGGCTGTGTTTTAAATTCACCCCATCTACCCCTCTGTAAGAATTTTTCTTTCCTGAAAATCCGGCAGGCACCCTTTCAGATATACAGCTATCGGACACCAGTGCGTGTGTATCTAATATATGGCACCTTTAAAGTCAAATGGTGAGAGATTTTCTGTTGAAATGTGAGTTTTTTAATGGTACTTGCCTACATGATCTATCCGTTTACAGGATGCATAATGGATGGAAGGAATATATAACTCCCGCAGAGAAGAAACCTGATGGATATATACAGCAAACAGCGGAAAAGAATGGTCGACGTACAGCTCCGAGCGAGAGGGATAAAAGATGAACGGGTACTTCGGGCAATGGGAAAAATTCCCCGCCACCTGTTTGTCGATGAGGGAATCTTGAATCAGGCATACGACGACAACCCCCTTCCGATAGGAGAGAGGCAGACCATATCTCAACCTTATATTGTAGCGCTTATGACAGAAGCCCTTCAACTAACGGGGAAGGAGAAAGTCCTTGAAATAGGGACGGGTTCAGGATACCAGGCAGCAGTGCTGGCAGAACTTGCCGACAGAGTTCTTTCCATAGAGCGAATAGCCTCTCTGGCATCAAGAGCCCGAATTATTATCGAATATCTCAATTATTTCAATGTTTTGATTTGGGTCGGTGATGGGACGTACGGCTGGAAAGACGAAGCGCCATTCGATGCTATCATCGTAACAGCCGGCGCCCCAGTCATCCCGGATACACTGAAGGGACAGCTGGCCGTTGGAGGGAAACTCGTCATTCCCATAGGTGACAGATCTACGCAAACCATGATAAAGATCACTCGACTTTCGAAAGACCCCGGAGATATTAAAGTTGAGGAGTTAGGAGGCTGTCGTTTTGTCAATCTCATAGGCGAACATGGCTGGAAAGGCTGAGGAAACTGATGCTCAGAAAGTTATATGACTGGGTCCTGCACTGGGCAGAAACCCCTTACGGCTCGTGGGCTCTTTTTCTTCTCGCATTTGTTGAATCCAGCTTTTTCCCCATACCGCCTGATGTGTTACTCATAGCGCTGGCCATATCGGTCCCTGCCAGGTCCTTGAGATTTGCCTTCATCTGTTCCTTAGGTTCGATCCTGGGAGGGATTGTCGGCTATGCGATAGGTTATAATTTTATGCAACTTGTTGGTCTTCGCATATTGGATTTCTATGGACTGACAGACAGATATCATACCATAGGTACCCTGTATAACAAGTATAACGCCTGGGCCGTGGGAATTGCCGGATTTACACCCATACCCTACAAGGTATTCACCATTGCGGCAGGCGCTTTCAAAATAGATTTTCCGATTTTTCTAATCGCGTCAGCCGTTAGCAGATCGGCACGGTTTTTTCTGGTCGGCTGGCTGATCTATATCTTCGGTGACAGTATAAGGGAATTCATCGACAGGTATTTTAATATTCTGGCTGTCGTCTTTGTAATTTTACTGGTCGGTGGCGCTGTCTTAACAAAGCTGGTGTTTTGAGGTTTATCTTATGACACTGAATAAAAGTAAGGTTATCTTGCTTGTACTGATTATTTTCATGGTGTCCTGCGCTGGAAAGACAACGAGAACTAAGGGTGTCTATCACCTTGTTAAAAAAAATGAAACCCTATGGAAAATAGCACAGGTCTATAATTACGACTCCAAGGAACTGTCCCGTATAAATAACTTACCGGAGTCGGGACAGATCGATGAAGGCTCCGTCATATTCATCCCTAATGCAAGCGAGGCAATCGATATAAAACCCTCGATTCTCCAGGAAAGGCAGGTCTCCGCAGAAAAGGAAGAAGGTCAAAAATCTGACAAAGTGGAAGTTGCTGCCGGAATCGAAGAGGAAGAAAAAGAGGTCTCTTCAGGCGAAAAACCATCAGAGGGGAGTTTTGGAGCAAGTTTTATGTGGCCCGTTACAGGTAAAGTCTCCTCAAAATTCGGACGCCAGTCTGAGATCATAAAGCTGGGCGACGGGACAGAGATAAACTCCACACGATACAACAACGGTATCAAGATAGACGCGCCGGAAGGTACGCCCGTTGTTGCTTCCGAAAACGGTACAGTCGACAAAACGGATACATTTAAATATTATGGAAAAACGATCATAATCAAGCATGGCAGAGGTTACATGACCGTTTATTCCTATTTGAATGAGATCGTGGTAAAGGAGGGAGACGAGGTAAAGAAGGGTCAGACAATTGGTCTCGTTGGTAAAGACGAACGGAGTGGCATACCCTATCTCCACTTCGAGGTGAGACACAATAACAGGGCAAAAAATCCCCTCTTTTACCTTCCCAAGTAGAGGATGCAAAAACACGGAAGGAGACAAAATGAAGCTGACAGATGATCTCTATACCTATGAATGGACAAACCCCTACGAAAATAATTGTAACAGCTATTACATCGGCGGTACCATTCAGGCCCTCGTAGATCCGGGACTTAAAAAAAATGTCCCCGACCTGCTTGAAAAGATGGCCCGTGACGGCATAGCCAGAGAGGATATCAGATATATAATAAATACCCATTCCCATCCCGACCACTTTGAGGCGTCTGAGTTCTTCAAGGATGTTGATAATATCAAGATCGGTCTCCATGAGCAGGGTGTGGAATTTCTAAAGGGGGAAGGAAGCGCTTTATACGGATTATTCGGATTGCAGGCTCCTGAGATCGAAATAGACCCCTTTCTGAAGGACGGAACCATAATCCTTGGCAATGAAACTCTGGAAATAATACATGCCCCGGGACACTCCCCGGGCTCTATCGGTATATACTGGCCTGCCCGTAAGGCCCTGTTTTGCGGTGATGTAATCTTTAATCAAAATGTTGGACGAACGGATTTCCCCGGCGGGAACAGTTCTCTCCTCAAAGAAAGCATCGCAGCTCTTTCGAGGCTGGATGTCGAATTCCTTCTCCCAGGGCATATGGAAATCATAGAGGGGAAAGAAATGGTGCAGAAGAACTTCCGGGCAGTCACAGATGGGATACTTCCCTACATCTAAAATGAGGAAGACAATTTCTCCTTAGCCGCTTCCGCTTCAGATGTCATTCTATCAAATAATTCTGAAACGGAGGGAATATCACGAAGGAGGCCCATCGACTGTCCTGCGGGCAAGACGCCCTTCTGCATGTCTCCATTTTCAGAGGCCGCCTGTATCGCCTGGAATGCATTGGCCAGATAGGTCATCATTAAGGAGTTTTTCCATCCTGATGCCAGAACTCCCGCGAAAAGCTTCAGTGGAGAGATACTCAGCATTTGAGCAATATCTTTTGCATTTACAGCGGCCTTTAGAAAATTTGGGAGACCGAACAATCCCTTCCTGTAGGCCCTGACTGCCGCCTCTGTTCTTAAGGACCTGCATCCCAGACCATCAAAGTAGTTTCCATAGATAGTATCGGTGACATCCTTTTTCAATGAAATATCTTTATATCTACTGTGAAGAGGACTCTCTTGTGTGGTCATGAAACGCGTCCCCATGGCAATACCCTCAGCGCCCAGGGCTATAGCGGCAGCGAGCCCCCTTCCATCGGCGAACCCTCCCGCAGCAATCACCGGGATATCCACCAGATCGACAATTCTCGGCACCAGAACCATGGAAGTCACATCTCCCCCGTGGGCGGCAGCCTCATGTCCAGTCACAATGAGAGCGTCACTCCCCTGCTCCTCGGCCCTCTTCCCATGCCTGCCGTTTACCACTGTGGCAATAACCTTACCTCCGTAACGATGTGCTGCATCGGCAATCCAATCTCCCTTCCCGAGAGAAAAATTTATTACCGGGACCTCTTCTTCCAGAAGAACACGGGCATTTTCTCTGGCGCCTGGAAAGAGAAGCGTGGCATTCGCGCCGAAGGGCTTATCGGTGATGGTTTTGATCTTTTTTACGACCTTCCTCGTCTCGTCGGCGCTCAATGGCCCCGTGGCAAGGATGCCCAGACCACCGGCGTTTGACACGGCCGCTACCATCTCAGGAACGCTTATCCAGCTCATCCCCGATAGTATTATGGGATATTTGATACCAAAGAGTTCGGTAACCCTTGTTTTCACAAGATTCCCCCCGTCGTGACTATTTTAGGCCTGCAATGCCATCAATATTGAGTTTACAAGACGAGACTCGGCCCATCTGAAGTCCGACCTACAATCTGCAAAAAACTTTTCAACGAATATATTCCTTCGCTAAAAGGATCCGAGCTGGCACGAAGACATCTTGATCTTTAATGTTTCACAGGCGGAGGATATTTCCATCCTGGTAATTCCGAATTCTTTGGCTATTTTCCAGGATTCAAGGCAGGTAAGCTTACCGTTTACCGCTGATTTTCCAATGGCGGCATCTAATTCCGGCGAAACCACTTTGGCCGGTCTCACCACCTTACCCTCTGTGCCATAACCGTAAAGTCCTAACTGGCACTTGCTGATTCGAACCTCTAGAAGATCTACAGTAACACCAACATCTCCCGGCTTCACACCAAGTTCATCGGCTATCTTGTGGGCCGCCTTGCATGTTATCATATTACCAACAACAGCCGCTTTTATTCGATCGGCAATCTGCTGATTTATCTCTGTCCCAGACGGATGTTTCAAAGAGTAATGTCCGGCATCCTCATGTGTCATAGTTCAGGGCCTCCTCAATTTAATATTTCATGTAATGGAATGGCTCCACGGCCGCCAGCGCATCCGTGTCAAGTGTTTCAAAGCCGGCCTTTTCAAGCATTTCCTGAGCCTTTTCCGTCTGATCAACATCCACCACAAAAACCGCTCTTTCCCAGCTTTCCAGAACAAAGCCATAGGCATTTTCAACATTTATATCATTTTGAGAGAGCAGTTGTATAAGCTTGTCCAGGCCGCCCGGTTTGTCCTCTATAATAACGGCCACAACCTTCTTCCGGCTGACTGTCAAACCTTCCTTCGTAAGAGCCTTTTGTGCTCTCTCAGGATCATCGACCAAGATATTTATCACACCAAAGGCATCCGAACTCGATATGGTTATAGCACGGATATTAATCTTTTCCCTGCCCAGTATCCCAGTAATTTTCGCCAATTTCCCCGGCTTGTTTTCAGCAAAAATTGAAATTTGATAGGAAATCATAGATATACTCCTCCTTATCAGCCTTTCCTGTTGTCTATCACTCGGACGGCCTTGCCTTCACTCGTGGGCAGGTTGCCTGGCTCGATAAGTTCCACTTTGGGGGTGATAAGTATTTCACTCTTCAGTTCCTCTATAATTCTGCGCCTCAGATT
>JAFGPZ010000025.1 GCA_016935935.1 Deltaproteobacteria bacterium | reverse complement strand
CGGCTCAGGCCATTGGGGGCGCCTGGGGCATGTATAAAACAAACGGCGAAGGAGCGACTGGTATATTCTATGGACAACAGTCACCGCACTGAGTTTTTCTCTAACTCCGGCGACAGCCCTCTCTTTCCATAAAAAGGGCCGCGGCCATCGGTGTCCGGCCCTGTTTTTATTTCAAATTTGAGCAGTATTGAACACAGGATGTGCGTTGGTAAAATCAGGAGAGTTGTTCCGAGTTGACCGATTCCTGCCTTACAATTTCCTTTCAATGATATACTCCGAAATCGCCAAAAGAACCTTTTTCGGCATGGTATCTTCAAAAGAGTCGATAAATTTCTTTGCCTCGCCGATATACTCCTTCGCCTTATCCATGGCGTATTCTATGCCTCTGTACCGGTCGATTAGAGAAACGATCTCAGTGATTTCATTCTCCTTGATGTCCTTGTTTACCATTGCCCTCCTGATCAACTCCTTTTCGGCAGTGGAACACTTTTTCAATGTCCTTATGAGAGGAAGTGTTGTCTTACCTTCTCTGATGTCCATCCCTATTGTCTTGCCAAATTCCTCTTCGGCGACATAGTCGAGGGAATCATCGGTCAGCTGATAGGCCATACCCAGTCTCATTCCGAATCTCGTCAACGCCTCGACCTCTGTCTCCGACTTCTTTGCCAGCAGGGCGCCTACTGCGCAGGCTGCCGAGATTAGTATTGCCGTCTTCTTTTCTATGACAGAAAGGTATTCCTTTTCGCTGGTATTAATTTGACCCATCTTAACCAGTTGTATGATCTCCCCTTCGCTCATGGTCGTGGTCGTTATCGCAAGAAGTTTCTGTATGGCAGGGTCTTCATCCTCGGCAAGCACCTTGAAGGCCTTTGAATAGAGATAATCGCCCACCAGAACGGCCGCGGAATTACCCCACACGCTGTTTGCCGACAGTCTGCCACGTCTTATTGTCGCGCGATCCACCACATCGTCATGAAGGAGCGATGCGGTATGAATGAATTCAAGAATCGCGGCCATCGCGTAACGCCTGTCACCTTTATAGCCACAAAGGTCCGAAGATATCATCAGCAAGAGTGGCCGCAACCTCTTCCCGCCGCTGTTTATTATATAGCCCGTTATCTCAGGAATCAGGTCTACATAAGACCGGTGTTGTTCCTCTATGAATTTTTCCACCATGTCGAGGTCTTTTTCATAGCGGTGGAAAATATCCTGTATCTGCATAACATGTTCCCGTTCTTCTGACTGCATTTCCGTATAAATGGCATAGACCGTCCGGTCAGTGTGAGTTGATATCTATATTGTATCCTGATCAGAAAGTCAAAGTTTTTCAAATTTTGGTGTGAAGAGCGATAAACTACGTGGATTGTTTTCTGACGCATCCATTAAATAAAGTATCGCCAGCAATCAAAAGACAGGTATTTGACATTTTGTAGAGTCCATCATAGAATGACTTTCATACGATTACATGAGGAGGTTAATCATGAAAAAATCGATAGGAGCCAAGACACTTGCATACCCCACGCCTGTTTTTGTAGTGGGCACCTATGATTCCCTAGGCAAGCCAAACATCATGACTGTCGCCTGGGGAGGAATATGCTGCTCCGTACCGCCCTGCGTTACCATATCTCTCAGAAAGGCCACACATACATATGGCAACATTATGGAAAAGATGGCCTATACCATAAGCATACCCGGCGACCATCACATGAGGGAGGCAGACTATTGCGGTATCGAATCGGGAAGTAAGGCGGACAAGTTTGCCGTCACAGGACTGACACCGGTAAAAAGCGATAAGGTTGACGCGCCATACGTAAAGGAGTTCCCACTTATCCTCGAGTGCAGGGTTATACAAACCTTTGAGATAGGATTGCACACACAGTTCACGGGTGAAATAATCGATATAACGGTTGATGAAGAATATCTGGATGAAAGAGGGCTTCCTGATGTCAGTAAGATGAGGCCTCTTATATACGAACCTGGGCATGGAGAATATTTTGGTTTCGGCAACTGCCTGGGAAAGGCATTTTCAACGGGAAGAGAACTCATAAAATAATCAAAGTCATGGGGACTTCCAATTTTCAATTTTCTTAAAGATGAAAAGCATTATCATTTCAAAAGGCTTTGATGACTTGTAGATTATGAAACATAAGAAGAAGCCCGTCGCCCTCACCCTTGGGGGAGGAGGCGCCCGGGGTTTTGCACATATAGGCGTACTGAAAGTATTGGAAGAAGAATCGATTCCCGTTGATATCATTACCGGAACCAGTGTGGGAGCGCTTATCGGCGGAGCCTATGCCGGCGGTACGGAACCGCAAAAACTCATAGAGATTGTGGACGAATATCTGAGCAGCGATGAATTTCAATCATCGGCAATGCGGGCCATATCGGAAGCCCAGAGCAAAGAAGACATCGGAATCACCAGAAAAGTCCAGCAGTACCTGAAAAACCGCTTTTACCTCGTACAGATGATGTTCAAACCCGGTATAGTTTCTATTGAAAATTTTGAAGTAATGATTAATCATTTCATTCCTGATATTAACATCGAGGACACATCTATCCCATTCAGACCAGTCGCCACAGATCTCATGAGCGGAGAAGAGATAGTCTTTTCCGAGGGATCATTGCGCCAGGCTGTTATTGCAAGCTGCGCCGTTCCCGGCGCGATAGAACCGATGAAAAGCGGTGAACGGATCCTCTCCGATGGCGGAATCGTATCTTCCGTCCCAATCCATGCAGCCCGGGAAGCGGGTGCCCACATTGTAATTGCAGTTACTGTGGCGCAGGATATTATCTTTCGGGAGGATTTTCAAACCGCCCTTTCTGTCTACAGCAGGGCGGCAGATATAATGTCCTATCACCTTATGAATCATGCTCTCAAGGAAGCAGATATCGTCATACGACCTCGCGTCGGCAGTCTTGACTGGTCTGATTACCTGCATGCAAAGGATTTGATATACGAAGGTGAAAGAGCAACCAGGGACAGCATAGAATCGATCAAAAAGGTGCTCTCGTCTTCGTTCTACGCGCGGGTCAGGAATTTCTTCAAGTGACAATTTTTCACGCTCCCCTGAAAAATACGCGCCCTATAAAAAACTATTCTTGATACATCATTCTCGGTTCCAGCAAGGCCTCTCAGAGAACGAAACAGACCCTCACTTTACGATACCTGTAAAAAGTGATGGAAATCACTGCACGAAAAGTGTTATGCTTCTTCAATATTAACGCATCTGAGCGGAGGACCACATGAGGACCACATTTATCAAAAAAGGTGTCTTTTCTTTTATTATCATCCTATTTATAACCCTGCTGATATTGCCTGGATTTTATGAGGACAAGTCTGCTTTTTCAGCTGGGAATGATACCTATAAAAATTTGAAGCTGTTCAATGAAATCCTTGATCTTATAGAAACTAACTACGTTGAAGAGGTCGACCCTGGCGTCATAATAGACGGCGCAATCACGGGTATGATAAAAACTCTGGATCCTCACAGCGCTTATATGTCGGCAGAGACATACAAGGAATTGAGGATCAATACGAAGGGGGCCTTCGGCGGCTTGGGTATAGAAATTACCATGGTCAATGAGGTTGTTACTGTAGTATCGCCTATTGAAGACACGCCGGCATTTACAGCTGGAATCAAATCTGGGGACCAGATTATCGGCATAGACGGAAAAACAATCAAGGGGTTAACCCTTGAAGATGCCGTTCATAAACTGAGAGGCAAGGCTGGAACAGAGGTAACCATTACAATCAGGCGAAAAGGTCTGGACAAGCCCAAAGATTTCATAATCACGCGGGCTGTTATCGAGATCAAGAGCGTAAAGCACAAAGTCTATCATGACAATATTGGATACTTGAGAATATCGAACTTCCAGGAAACGACGACCACGGAACTCAATAAAGCGTTGAATTCCTTAATCAAAGAAGTTGTCCCTCTCAAGGGACTTATCCTCGACCTGAGAAACAATCCCGGTGGTGTTCTGGAACAGTCCATAAAGGTCTCGGACGCATTTCTGAAATCGGGAGTGATTGTTTCTACAAAGGGAAGAGCTAAGAAATCTGGGACAGTCTACACTGCAAAAAATGACGGAGATGAACCTGAATGCCCAATAATCGTGTTAATAAATGGAGCGAGCGCGAGTGCATCAGAAATAGTGTCGGGAGCACTTCAGGATAACGAGAGGGCACTGCTGCTGGGAACACAGACCTTCGGGAAGGCATCCATGCAGGTAATAATTCCCTTAAACAACGGCGCCGCCCTGAAATTGACAACTGGAAAATATTATACACCCAGCGGAAGATTGATTCAAGCTAAAGGCATCAGTCCCGATATCGAGATTGAATATGCAAGTCCCGATGGGAACAAAGAGCGGCCGAAGCAGATCAGAGAAAGTGATCTCAAGGGACATATTGAGGGGGATAAAGAAACGGAAGAAGCGAAAAAGCCGGAAAGGAAACCTGATGATTTAACAGATGACAACCAGTTGAGCCGTGCCATAGACATATTGAAAAGTTGGGAAATATTCTCCCGAATGAATAAGAGATAGAGGAATGTAAGAGGTGAAGAAGCGGAAGCATTCTCTAATCACTCAAAGAATTATCATATGTCTCGGTATCCTCTTTCTGCTGCTTACGCCAGTTCCCATCTCCATCCTGACACAGGAAGAGAAGCCTCATAAAAGTTCTTTGAAACCGGCTAGTTATGTCACACAAAAAACAAGAAGTAACATGATAGCCATCATCATTGATGATATCGGTTATGATACTGCGCCTATACGGAGTATTGTACAGATGGGCATTCCTGTCACATTTTCCATACTTCCCAATTGCCCCTATTCCAGAGAAGCTGTTGAAAAAGCGGCGCTCAATGGGTTGGAAACCATTCTTCATCTTCCCATGGAACCCCATGGATACCCAAAAAAGAATCCTGGCAAAGGAGCGTTGTTAACTGGCATGACGAAGGAAGAGATAATTGTTACTCTTGAAGAGCATATTGATACCCTCCCGGGGATACTGGGTGCAAACAACCATATGGGGTCTCTCTTTATGGAAAGTGAAGAAAAATTGACTATCGTTTTCAAAGAGTTGAAGAGGAAGAACCTCTTTTTCGTCGATAGTTATACGACCAGCAATTCGATGGGAAGAGCGGTTGCAAAAAAGGTAGGCCTAGTATACGCATCAAGAGATGTCTTTATAGACAACAGCGGTCAGTATAGAGACACTTTCAAGATACTGGCTGATCTTATAAAAAAACGGGAGCAATGGCATACCTTGATCGTTATTGGGCATCCCTATGAGAGCACACTCAAGGCTGTGAGGGAGACAATACCTCTGTTCCAGTCGAAAGGAATCGATATTGTTCCCCTGTCTGTCTTAGTCAAGCAGATATCCTGAATTACGCTGCGGAAGTTATAACACCATGAAACTTATACGGATTATCATAATCATGTTTCTTGTTTCTACTGTCGCTTGCACTCACATGGGCAGAGAAAGCTCAAAACCGACCGTGCCTGAGCCTTCTGCGTACGGTAAAGTCGAATACTCTGACGCCTACTATCATTATTCTCTGGGAGTAAAGGCAGATCTGCGCGGAAATCTCGACAATTCAATAAAGGAATACGAGAAGGCACTTTCCCTTGACCCAGGCTCTTCTTATCTGATGACACAACTGGCAACGCTGTATATGAGAAAAAATAATATAACTAGCGCGTTACAGCTATTGAAGCAGTCTCTAATTCACGACCCCGATTACGCTGACACGCACCTCTTGCTGGGAGCTGTATACAGCAGACTGAAAGAATACGACAATGCCTTAGAGTCCTATAAAAAGGTAATAAAGCTGGATAGCAATAACCTTGAATCATACCTTTTTCTGGGCCTTCTATACAGGGAAACCAGCGAATACGAAAAAGCTGTGGGCGCACTGAACAGCCTTCTGAACATCGATCCCGATAATCTGATGGGGAACTACTACATTGCCAAGATATACATGGATATGGCGTCATACGATAAAGCTGAAAAGTCTTTTAAAAAGTCTCTGGCCATAAACCCGTCCTTCGAATCAGCCATAACAGATCTGGCCATGCTTTATGAAGTCCAGAGAAAAGAGGAAGACGCCCTGGAATTCTTCAGCGACTTTGTACGACGCAACCCTTCCGCAGCAACAGCGCGACTTCACCTTGGAAAGATAATGTTAAGACAGGAAAAATACAAAGATGCAGCAAGGGAATTCAGCAAAATACTGGATGAGAACGCCTCACATATGGAAGCAAGATATTCTCTCGGCCTTGCCTATTTCTTTGAGGGCAAGGACTACAACAAGGCTATTGAAGAATTCCTGCTTGTTTTAAGTAAATTTCCGGATGACAACCGTACTCGGTATTTCCTTGCCTCGTCCTACGACAAAAATGGGCAGCACATGGAGGCTTTTAATGAATTTAAAACCGTATCACAGAATTCGAAGCTTTATCCGAGTGCGCTCACTCACATGGCCCTGATTTTGAAAGATGCTGGTCGCAGTAAAGAGGCAATAGAACTGATAAGGGGAGCAGTTGCCGGCAAAGAAGGAGAGGCCGACCTCTATGGTCTCCTCGCATCACTCTATGATGCAGACAATCAGATCGACTTGGCGGAAAATACACTGATAGAGGCTATTAAAGTTTTCCCCGACGACATCGATCTCCGCTATAAATTGGCCGTCATTTACGAGAAGACGGATCGTTTCAGCGAAAGTGTTATAGAAATGAAAAAACTTCTGAAAATAGACAAGAATAATGCGGAAGCACTCAATTTCATAGGATATGGATACGCAGACAGGGGCATAAAACTTGATGAAGCCGAAAGACTAATAAAGAAGGCTCTTGAGCTGAAACCGGACAATGGTTTCATAACAGACAGCCTGGGTTGGTTATATTTCAAGACTGGCAGGATCGATCTTGCCATAAAATATCTTGAAAAGGCTTCGGAAATGCTTCCCGATGATCCCACCATAGCGGAACACCTTGGCGATGCCTACAGAAAGGCGGGCATGGACACAGCGGCAAAGAAAATGTATCTGAAGGCGCTTGATCTCAAACAACTCAGCAAAGAGACCCTGCAAGAAAAAATCAATCAGTTGAGCGGAGACTAAATGTACTTTTCACTGTTTGAACGGGATGAATCACCGATTAAGGCATTGAAATTCTCTGCGCTGATTCTATTATATATTCTTTCCCTTTGGGGATGCGCAGAATGGAAAAGCATACCAGTGACAGAAAGACACCCCCTTCCACACGATAGGGTTCAGTATCTGTTGTCCCGCCTTGCAATGGATTCAGGGCAGGAGTCCCTGCTAAAGGCGATGGCACATATAAACATAGATCACCCCGGCGGTAAATACACGAGAAAAGTAGCCATTTTGGCACAAAGGCCTTTTTCTTTACGAGTAGATGCTATCCCTCTTTTTGGCCCATCGGATTTTTTCATGTCGGTGAACGAAAGTTTTATTAAAGTATTCCTACCCGGGGAAGGCGTGTATTATGCAGGCAAACCGACAAAGGAAAATCTTGAGCGCTTTTTCAGGATACCAATTCCCACATATCAGATGGTATCTCTTCTAATGGGGATGCCTCCCATTTCTATAACAGATAAACTCCATGTCACGGGGGGATACAGCGATGGAAATCGTCATGATCGCATAGATATTCTATCCGGCGATGTGCATATTCAATCTCTCTGGATTGATGCTGCTGACAACTCTCTGATAAAAGCCGAAGTTCTTGGAAAAGACGGCTACAGCAGCTATAATGCTCTCTTTGATGATTTTATTTTACTTGGGAAGAGGGCGTATCCTCAAAGAGTGAGGATCTCCATGAAGGGGATGGAAAAGATAGACGTAACAATAAAATATACCGACCTTGAAATTTCGAAGGAAGTTGACACTGACGCCTTTGATTTACCTGTTCCTGGCGGGTTGCAACCCGTATTTCTGAATTGAAGAGCAAGCAACCAACACAACTCAAGGCTTCAATTGACTGAACTGAAAATCTGTAAATAAAAAACAGCTGACGGTCGAATACGTCAATTACTTACCGTCAGCTATTCTATTTTATATCGACCAGCCGTTGTCTTGCTATGCTTGCGGGCGTCGTGCCGGGATAGTCTTTGATGACCCTCTGTAACAGCAACTTCGCGCTTGACTGATCCCCAATCTTCAGAAAGGAAAAGGCCTGTTTTAAAATGGAATTAGGAACCTTATTGCCTTCCGGG
Source organism: Deltaproteobacteria bacterium (assembly GCA_016935935.1). The sequence continues at coordinate 4,613 of JAFGPZ010000025.1, read as the reverse complement.
TAGTTCTTGATCACTTTCTCGTATTCAAGAATAGCCTTTTCATAGGCACCCTCAAGGTAGTAACACTCTCCGATCCAGTACTGAGCGTTATCGGAATATTCCGAGCTTGGAAAGACCTTCAGAAATTTCTGAAATTCCGCTCTTGCTCTGCCATATTTACCATTTTTAAAGGCATTATAGGCCTCCGAATAGGCCTCCTCCTTGTCAACCTGTTCCGAAGGAGAGATTGCAGCAGTCTCTGCTGCATCTTTTGTAACAGACTCTTTCTTTTCTATCTCCAGATAGGTCTCGATGTAACCAAGTCTTGTTGAAATTTCCTTAATTTTAATATCAATATCTTTGGCGTTGCCACTCTCAGTTTTCGTTTTGAGAGCATCCGCGCTCACCTTCATTTCCTCTACGGCTCCTCTCAGATCCTGAATATCTGATCTCAGATTATTGAGATTTTCTCCAAAATCTGCCTGACTCTTCCGTATTGCTTTATTGAACTCTCCATTCTTCGAAACCGATTCCTGAATTTGAGAAAAGTTTAAAGAGCTTTCTTCCTTAAAACGCTCAAAATCACTTTTTACTCTCGACAAATTATCTGCATTGTCACTGACCTTTTGATTAAGGGTCAGATAGAATCGATCCAGGTCTTCCCTGGTCGCACATCCCCACACACATACTAAAAGCAATATAATTAAGAGACTAAAGAATCTTTTCAAGCGGGTCTGACTCCTAATTATTTCTTAGAGGGATATACGAGAAAATGATCTCTCCTGTTTTTTGCCCAGGCTTCTTCGTTAGAACGTGGATCCAGTGGCAGTTCTTCACCATAACTGATTGTTGATATTCTATTAACATCCACGCCGAGATTGACGATATAGGCCTTGGCAGCCTCCGCACGCCTTTCCCCGAGAGCCAGGTTGTACTCCGTTGTGCCTCTCTCATCACAGTGTCCTTCAATCGTCACTTCAAATTCACTATGCGCAAGTAACCAGTCAGCAAGTCTCTCCAGTTTCTGCCGGGCATCGGCATTAAGATCATAGCGGTCGAAGGCAAAATTAATGTCCTTATTTTTGAACTCAGCTGCCTGAGCAAGTAATTGCTCCCACAGTTGCTTTTCTTTCATGCCCGTGTCTTCAACTGCCTTCTTGACTTCTTCCTTGGGAGCCACTTCCACAGGAGCAGTTTTAGCAGTAGAAATGACAGATTCAGCCTCCTTAAGAGCAACCTCTTCCTTCACTACGGGAGTCTTTGCGCATCCGGATGCAAAAATGAACATAAAACTGCAAATAATTGTCAATGAACCGATAATCCATACATTTCTCTTCATTACATATCCTCCTTTAAAATTTTAATGGATACCTTTGGATTGTCAAACAAAATATAGCACCCACGTTAATACAAATTCAAGTGGGGGGACCAAGAAGGGCTATCCAGTGAATATGACCCTCCCGGCGCTCCTAATACGCGCAAGTTTAATCCATTTGAATTTATTATGCAAACCTTTTTTTTGCCGGCAATTCTCGAAATAAAAGTGAGATACATCCCTCCGGGAGACCATGAAGGAGATTCTCCTCCTCCCTCTTCGAAGGTCAACTGCATAAAATTGCTGCCATCCTCATCGATGGAAAATATCTGAAACCGTCCCTTGGAAGAGCCTTCATAGGCTATCCTCCTGCCCGCTGGCGACCAGTCGGGAGAAGTATTATAGGAACCTTCATAGGTCAATCTCGTTACGCCCTTCCCGTCTGAATCCATAGTGAATATCTGAGGAGAACCTGACCGGTTGGATACAAAGGCAATCATTTTACCATCGGGAGACCAGCTGGGAGATACATCAATGGAAGGATTGTTTGTCAGACGCTGAAGAGTGTTTTTTTTGATATCCTTCACATAGATTTCTTCATTTCCATCCTTGCTTAGAACCAGCAGCACTTTATTTCCATCGGGAGACCATGAAGAGGCCAGATTTAGACCCCTGTAACTGGTCATCTCAATGACCTTGTTTGTGGTAAGATTCATAATATATGAATCAGGATTGCCATTTAAATAAGAAGTAAAAAAAATGTTGTTCCCATCGGGAGACCATCGGGGTAACATGGTAAGCGACTCGAGTTTTGTTTTTTTGACCAGATTTGTCCCGTCAAAATCGATGGTATATATTTCAGATGAGTCTCCGTCTTTTGCCGCGAAGGCAATCTTCGTGTCAAAAACACCCTTTTCTCCAGTCAAGGCAAGGAGAATCTCGTTGACAAATTTAAGGACCATTATATTTCTCTTATCATACCTGTCCTCATACCTCTTCCCAACTATCAACTTTCCCTCTACCACATCGAAGATACGAAACTCGGAAGAAAATTCCTTCCCATCATTATTAAAACCGCCTTTAATAAGGAAATCGGCGCCGATGCTCGACCAGTCGGAAAAATTTATACCCACAATAGTTATTCCAGACTGTTCAGAATCCTCAAGAAAGGCTCTCCTATCGATTATATTGAAAAATCCCGTGAGTTTGAGATAGTGGGACAACTGGCTGGCAAACCACAGGGAAAGATTGTTTTCGTCTTTCCCAGTGCCCAGATTCTTAAAATTGGTTATTGCTATAGGATACTTTTGCAGGCCAGGGGCGTTTATGTCGATATATACCTTACTCCGCGCTTCAAGACTCGCTAAGAGTATCAGCACAATCACAATTAAACCGACTATTTTACGCATCTTGGCATCTCTCAATCTCTGATTTATCTATTTTTTTAAGCAGGGCTATTGCAGTTCCGACGAATGAAACCTTATTCCAATCTCTATAACGCTTTCATCAAACCATTCCGGCAAAGGAGGGAAAGGACTTGCTTTCTTTATCGCCTTGACAACTGACTCATCAAAGTATCTGTTACCCGAATTCTTTTCAAAACTCCAGTCCGCGAGGTTTCCGTTACTCAATATCTTCGCATCGATGACGGCTTCAAGACTATCATCAGGGATGATACCCTTTGGAAGAACCCATTGCTCCCGTATCTTTGTCCATATGAGCGAATAATACACCTTCATCCGCATGCTCATCTCAACATTTCCCGTTGATGAAGCTGAACGGGATTTTTCTTCAGTTTCAGACAAAACCTTCTGCTTTATGCCTTTTATCGCCTGATCAACGCTATCGGAAACCTCTCTCTTTCTGGTCTTTATTTCCGTTATTGGAACCGAAGATATCTTATCAATATTTTTTTTCATAACGACTGAATGTTCCTTCGAACTCTTCACTGCAACTTGCTCAGAAATGGCGCTCGTAGACTTGTTGCTTGCTGAATTTAATGGCGGGCTTACGAGATCTACCGTATATACGGGACCAAAGGTCCATTTCGGGCTTGGCCAGCTGGGGGAAAAGAACAGTATTGAGAGTAAAAGGGCGTGGAGCAAAAAGGAAAACACAATCATGTTATATAATTTCAGGCCTTCATCGCGTACCCTATTTCCCGGCTTTGAAAAAACCATATCTTATCCCTTGGGCGGCTCGGTAATCATTCCAAGCTTATCGACTCCGGCCTTTCTTACCTCGGACATAACCTTAACAACAAACCCATAGGGCACCTTTTCATCGGCGCGCATAAAGAGTTCCCTGTCGATCCTGTTTGCAAAGATGTTTTCAAGCTTAATCTTCAAGTCATCTATGGACGTCTTGTAACGGTTGATAAAAATATCCTGCTCGTTGTTTATGGTAAGTATGAGCTTTTCCTCCCCAACATCTAATGTCTTTGCCTTAACCCTTGGGAGATTGACATCTATCCCCATCTGCAGCATAGGGGCCGTTACCATGAATATAATCAAAAGCACCAGTATGACATCAACCAGGGGTGTCACATTGATTTCAGCTACCGGTCTGCTGGCTGTGATTCTTCGCCTTCCTGAGTTTCTCATGTCTGAATACTTTTCACATGATATCTTTCTACTATATTGAGAAATTCCGATGCGAAACTGTCTGTTTCTACTGAAATTGTCTTTATTTTGTTGAGATAGTAATTGTAAAATATAACGGCAGGAATCGCGGCGGCAAGTCCCGCAGCAGTCGCTATAAGGGCCTCCGAAATTCCAGGAGCGACAACGGCCAGAGTTGCTGAACCCTTGATCCCTATCCCCCTGAACGCGTTCATTATACCCCAAACGGTGCCGAACAAACCGATAAAAGGACTGGCGCTCCCGGTTGTGGCCAGGAACCCGAGCGCACTCTCCAGTTTCGATGCTTCGGAATCACAGGCCCTGTTTAACGCTCTTTCGACATTATCCAAGCCCCTCATTTCCAGTGACCATAGACCATCTTCAGCAACTTCTGATCCCGGCATACTTTCTCTTTTTAATCTGGCAATCTTGCCTAACTCCGTGTAGCCCGCCCTGAATACCTCTGCAATCGTTGAGTGCCTGAATTTTTTAGACTCAGGAAAAATAAGGGACAACTTGTTGCTCCGCATGTATATATCGAGAAACATTTCATTCTCTCTCCTCGATCTTCTTATTGCCCTGTATTTGACAAGAATAATCGCCCAGGAAATTACGGAAAAGAAGATGAGCAATAAGAGAACAAACTGAATCATGGGGCCTGAATTAATTACCATATTGAGCAGGTTGCCATGAAAATG
>JAFGPZ010000024.1 GCA_016935935.1 Deltaproteobacteria bacterium | reverse complement strand
TGGTTCCGAAGGAAAAGGTTGAGGCATTTGTAGATGCCGTAAATGCATACAGCGGTGTGACACACAACTACCGCAGATCTCACGATTATAATATCTGGTTTACCTTCATCGCGCCATCAGAAGAAGATCTGGAAAGGTCGCTCGATGAAATAAAGAAGAAGACAGGTATAGATGATATATTGAACATGCCTGTTACGCGCAAGTTCAAGATAGATGCCAGCTTTGACCTCTAAGAGTTATTCGGTACCCCTATGTTACGCGTGCCTTCATTAGAAGAAGAAGTAAAGGGACTTAGAAAAAGCTGGCACGATGGCGTAGTGCCCGAAGCTGCGCCCATCGCATATGAGGGTGGCACATCGGCGGTCTTGCTGCTTCACGGGCTTACCAGTTCTCCCGCAGAGTTCAGAACACTGGCTGAGGCCCTTCACGAAAGGAATTTTACCGTCTGTGTGCCCCTCCTTCCGGGACATGGCACAGATCCCCATGATCTGCGCAGGATAAAAGCCAGGGAGTGGATCGAAGCGGCTGTCAGTGGCTTCGACGAGCTTTCTAAAAAGGGCAAATCCATATCGGTAGCAGGTTTTTCGATGGGTGGAACGCTTGCGATGTATCTTGCCGCCACAAGGAAAGTCGAGCGACTGCTGCTCCTTGCACCCTTCATTAGAATATATAGGCCACCAAAGGCATGGATACCACCGGAAATAAAAATATTTACGGCAGGTTATCTCAACCGTTATTACTGCAAGACTCGCATAGGAGGCATTAATGACCTATCGAAGCTGAGGGAACATTTCGCCTATTATAACGTTCCCCTTCGAGCCCTGCGTCAGGCCCTGAAAAATGTCAGGAAAGTGAGGAAACTGATGAAAGAAATCACTGCGCCCACTCTGATACTTCATTCCAAAAAAGATGAAACCGTCGACTCGAAGGGGTCACAGGAAATCATAAATAATATATCATCGCATGAAAAAAAAGTTGTCTGGTTTGAGAGATCGAACCATATTCTGACGCTCGATTATGACAGGGAAGATGTACTGAGCTACTCCATAAAATTTCTGACAGGTCTTGCAGTATGAACTTAAGAATAAACCCATCAATATTTATCTGACTTCATTTGACTGTGGTTTCGCGTAACGCAGAGGCAGAAAGGCCGGGAGTGTCAGCGAGTCCAGGTTAGATGATATCAGAAATGAAAAAGAGAGGAGAAAAGATTATGTTTAATGTCGGGCTTATCGGGACTGGTAATATAGCGAATAACAGACTTGCGCCGGCTGTGGCGAATGTTCCTGGTGGACAACTCTGGAGCGTTTTGAGCAGAGATTTGTCGAGAGCCGCATCTTTCGCCGAAAGGCATAACGCACAATCTCCCCACCCGATTTTTTCGGACCTCCATCTCATGCTCGACGATCCGGATCTTCACGGTGTAATCATAGCGACCCCTGATAAACTCCACGCAGAGCAGGCAATTTTGTCGCTTAAGAGGGGTAAACATGTACTGGTCGAAAAACCGATGGCTACTGATATTGAGTCGGCATCGGCTATGGTGCAGGCAGCCATAAAAGCTGATCGGTGTCTGGCAGTAGCCTACCACCTGAGATGGCATGCCGGCCATCGGATGATTCGAGAGAAAATTCAAGGAGGAGATATTGGATCGCTCCGCCATATGAGGGTACTATGGACCCTTAAGGCGCCGAGCGGCGACAACTGGCGGGCCTCTACTGATGTTGGTCAATGGTGGAGTATGGCAGCCGTAGGCACACACTGTCTCGACCTGATCCGATGGTATATGTGTAATACTTGCGGCGAGATCGAATCCGTAAAGTCAACGATATCCTCCACGGTGTGGGATCAACCTCACGATGAAACGGCGTTGATTTCTTTTCAATTTGAGTCTGGTGCCACGGCGGAGATGTGTTCTTCTGTACTCTTTGATGCCCCCCGTCGTGTCGAAATTTATGGAGAAACAGGATACATAATATGTGAGGACACCCTTGGAGCAGAAGGAGCCGGAACAATCACTACACACTCGGGAATATTAGAATTTCCTTTCGCCGATCCCTTCAGTGGCGAGGTTGCAAATTTCATCGAGTCTTCATCAAAAGGCATTCCTCCGGAAGTGAGCGGAGAAGAAGGCTTCCGCAATGTTGAAATTCTGTCAATGGCGGCACGTGACAGCGGTCTTAAACACTATGCTTCCCGATTAGTTTGAAAAAACCACATAAGGCAATCCCTCGGTCAGGACGACACTATAGAGACTTTAAATTAGCATAGGTTTCTCCATCGAGATCAATGGAGCCCGCCTCTATACACTTGCTTCGATTTATTGCGGATTGTTCCCCGGGGATGAAGATATGTTCATGTCCGTCTGCGAGACGTGATGATTTTACGTCGGATATTAACTGTTTAACGCGGTAATTAAAATCATCAAAACTGACACCGAACGTCGATGGTGATAGAAAGATACAGAGGGCTCCCCTGTGAGACAGATCACCAGAAAGACCGACATTTACTCCCAGGAATGGACCAGTCAGGATTTCCAGCATAAAGGCGAGACCGTATCCCTTATAACCGCCGAATGGAAGGATCGTATTGACCTTTGATGGATCGGTGGTAGCTTTTCCGTCTTTATCGACACCCCATGTGGGAGGTATATCCATGCCGAGCTTTTGAGCAAGGGAAATAAAGAAGAATGCCCTTTCGGATGATGCCATATCAAGAATGATCGGCCCATCGAGCGTGGGGATTCCTATGCCAATGGGATTGGTAGACATGACTGGGTCAGAGCCTCCGTAAGGCGCCATGAAGGCCTTCCCTCCGTATTCAAAAACAAGGGAGATCATTTCCATCCCGGCAGCTCTCCAGGCGACAGTACCAGGTGTGGCAAATCTTTTGATATGTCTCATTCCCGCGATGGCTATGCCAAATTCCCGGCAGACAGATTGAGCCCATTCAACAGCTTTATATGCTACCAGGTGCCCTATATCTCCATTGCCATCGAAAAGTATGACGGGGCCACGTTCAAAACTAACAGACGAGATTCCCCTGTGTTTGGCGTCATTTACGACCATGGAAAAAGACGCAAGACCATGAGACGGTTTCCCTCTCAATTCTGCATCAATATAATCATCGGTAATAATTGCCGCTTCTTCACCAGAGAGCCCCGCCTTTTTTAGAATATTTTGACAGAGAATCTGTAATTCTTCGATTTTTACTTTCATGACATTACCTCATTTCTCGAAAATAAGAATCAGATATCAAAAAGCATTAAAAGTTCAGAGTTTCAAATCTTATCGTGGCTTGATTACAATTTACAGTTCACCAAGATTTAGCAAAAAGGGCGGGATTTGCCGGTGAATGAGGAGATTTTTGATCTTTTTATGTGCGTTCCGATAATTCCATTTATTGTGTCATGGGCATTGCGTAGTAGTAGTTGGATTAGTCGTAGTTGTGGAAGTAGGCTCTGCCGTTGTTGTAGTAGTTATTACAGTAGTTGTTGACGTAGTCCACATTGTCGAAGTTGTTTCTGTTGTAGTTTCCTTTTTATCTTTATCTTTATCTTTATCTTTTTTATCCTTCTCGTCAGCCTTTTTTTCTTCCTGGGCGGCTTCCTGTTCGGACTTCTTTTCCTCCTGAGCGGCTTCCTGTTCGGACTTCTTTTCCTCCTGGGCGGCTTCCTGGTCAGCCTTCTTTTCCTCCTGAGCGGCTTCCTGTTCGGACTTCTTTTCCTCCTGAGCGGCTTCCTGGTCAGCCTTCTTTTCCTCCTGAGCGGCTTCCTGGTCAGCTTCTTCAGTAACCGCAGCAAAAGGCTTGACCGCTAAGCCTGTATCATTTTCAATTTTTTTAGCCTCATCGGCGGCAGTTTGAGCTTCTCCTGCAGACTCTTGAGCTCCTGACAAATCATTGTTATCAGCGGCTTCTCTGGCTTTAACAGCAGCGTTTGCTGCAATCGCTGCAGCGGCTTCGGCCTGCTTTAAGGCATCAGCAGCCTGCTCGGCAGCCTTCCTTGCGCCTTCAGCTTCGGCATCCGTCGCAGCTTTCTCAACTGCTGCTTCTGCAAGAACCTTCTGCTCTTTAATGGTTTCAACAGATACCCTGGCCTCTGCCTCCGCTATGCCCGCGTTCGCAGTTGCTTCGGCGAGCTTTGCAGATTCCACAACTACAGGATCCGGGTTCTTTTCTTTAAGTTCGATGGCGACTTCTTTCACTACTTGTATCGCCTGTACCCGGGCCTGTGCAATGACAAGTTCTCTGCCTGCCTCCTCTGCAGCAGTAGTGGCATCATGTGCAGCGCTTAATGTTTGATATATCCTGTTTTTTTCCGCAGCGCTAATCCCGGGATCTGCAAAGAATCCCCGTATCATGTCTCCAACTACTGCCGCCTCTCCCACATACATGTTAAGGTAGCTGTTGAGGTTGTCGTATCCTACTTCCCCTTCGGATCCCCTTATGCCGCTGACAGCTGAAGGCGTCTGAAGGTAGTTCTTACGTTTTGAGTCTCCGCTCTTGAACCACATCTTGCCTACAAGGACGGTCATCCTGCGTACGGCATTTTTTGTCTTGAAAAGCCAGAAGCCTCCCTTTTCTTCTCCCTCCTGTATTAATCCGATTGTGAAGGGGCTTACTCTCATAATGGCGCCATCATCAAAGGTAATCTCTACATTGCCTTCTTTTGTCTGGATGATATCGCCTGTATATACTGTCTGACCAGTCTGTTTCACAGGAATAATTTTTTCTTGTGATTGTATGACTGCTTCTCCCGTGAAGCTCGTAATTCTGGCTATGGGGGTTGATCCGTGAACCTGTGCTATTGGAATAAGTATTAAGATAAAAAGTGTTATAATAGCTGTTATATGAAGACGGTGATTACGGCACATTGATGACATCCTCCATGCTCGTTCATGTATCTTAAAGGATTGTTACATTCAAACAGACACTATAAAGAGAGCCTGACTTCTTTCCTGTGCATGTCTGTCTACTTTATCGCCTCTAAGCTAAGGGAACCTTTTCATATAACGTCGACCGTTATTTCCTACGTTACACCTCCTATAGCGATAGCCTTATCTCATGTCAAGGAAAAAATGGCTGTACAGAGCAGCAAAGTGAGACTGTTGCCAGCAACTCCAAATCGCACATGTTGCGCTACCTCGTAAAACTCCATGTCCATTCAGAATACGACAAATTGGAAAATATCTGCTTTCCTTACTGCTTTGCTGTCGAAGCGCGTCTATGTCCTGATCTCCTGAAGCATGAAGACCAGGTAGGAGACGGCAAAACAGACAAGTGTCAGGGCAATCAGCACAATGATATAGGGGTATACCACAAGGACGCTCTGACCTATGGGCAGAGGATTCTGAAAGCGCCCCGCCGATATCTTCTCCATGGGACCCATCAGTACAAGGGCCTCCGTCGTCTTTCTCATGGGATCGATGACAGTGGCCGACGCCTTCGTGTAGAGCGACATGGGAGAGGACAGGGAAATTCCCTCTTTGACCCGAATGTTTTTTACTATCGCCTCGGTGCTGTCAACTCCCGGGGCGTTAGCCGGTGCTACCATATCCGCCAACACGCTGGCTCCCAGGGAAACGAAAAAGGACAGGAATATCCAGAGCGCCACGGAAGCCAGGGCCGAGGTGGCGATGCTCCTGAAGAAAATAGAAAAAAGAATGGAGAGCCCCAGCCAGAAAGAGATATAAAATACACTGATAACGATGTAGAGCAGGAGGCGCCATATCTCCTCCGCTCCGGGGACCACGCCCAGCAGTATCAGCCCCAGGCCTGAGATTATGAGGACAATGGATACCAGCATGATGGTAATGGTGGTCACGCCGGCAAGAAATTTTCCGTTGATGACCGCGTCCCGGAAGATGGGCTGGGTGAGAATCTTGATCAGGGTACCCTCGGCCCTTTCACGGTTTATCGTATCAAAGCCCAGCACAATGCCGATGAGGGGGCCGAAGAAGGCCACGAACTGGACCATGGAGAACATGGCGCCCGTGGTATTAAAGAGCATGAGGAAAACGAACTGAGGTTTGGCTACTCCTTCCAGACTTTCTGTAAGACTCATCCCCGCCATGTAGCTTGTGATAACACTCACCATTGCGATGAGGGCGAAGAGAATCACAAAACGGAAGCTGCTGAAGTGATCCGCCATTTCCTTTCTATATATCGCAGAAATTCCTTTCATAATGAACCCTCCTGGAAGTATTTCATGTATATCTCTTCCAGACTGTACTCCTTCCCGTCCACCCCGAATTTTTCCTGGGCCAGCGCATCGATGGAGCCTTCCGCTACCATTTTACCCTTGATCATGATTCCCACTCGATGGGATATTTTCTGTACCTGGGTTAGGTGGTGTGATGAAAGAAGCACCGTGATTTTACGTTCCCTGTTGAGAGACTTGATCAGATTAATGAGTTTGGCTGCCCCGTCCGGATCCAGCCCCAGCGTAGGCTCGTCCAGAAACATGACCTTTGGGTCTTTCAAAAGAACCTCCGCCATTCCCAGGCGCTGTTTCATTCCCCGGGAATAAGCCCCGACCTTTTTATGCCTCTCGTTAGTAAGTCCAACAGTTTCAAGCACCTCGGAAATTTTTTCCAATACCGCGTCCCGGTCCATACCGTTCAGATCCGCGATATACCGCAGGCTTTCAACTGCGTTAAGATCGCCGTAAAAGCCAACGTTTTCCGGGAGATATCCGACGATTTTTTTCACTTCCCGGGCCTGCCGAACTGGATCAAGGCCACAGACCAGAGCAGATCCTCCCGACGGCTCACTCAGCCCGAGGAGCATGAGAAGCGTCGTCGATTTGCCTGCTCCGTTGGGCCCGAGAAAACCGAATATTTCTCCTTCCTCCACACTGAAGGAAAGTCTGTTCACGGCCGTCTGATGAGAATACTGCTTTGTAAGATCAAAGGTTTCAATTACTTTCCCTTGGTCCATCCTTATCGCCTCCCCATGCGAATAAATAGGAAAACAAGGCCGATCACGACCAACACGATGATAACAATCCCGACCCATCCCCAGGCAGTAGAAGCCCGCACTGTTACTCTGAACTCCATATTCTTAGAACTTTTTTCCCCTTCCACATTCACTCCCACCGAATAATCGCCAACCAGGGCCTGCTGCGCAGGGGTGATCTTTATCTCGACTTGGGAGAGTTCTCCGGCAGGAAGGGAGTCGATCTTCTCCGGGGTAAATTCCACTTTCCAGTTCTCCGGTTTGAAAGTCATAAATCTAATACCGTTTTGGGCTGCCGATCCGTTATTCCTTACGAAAAAAGAGATGGTTGCCGGTTTTCCCTGATAAGCGTTCAGGGAGAGCAGCCCATCGGCTGTCCCTGCATCCAGTTTGTAAGTTCCCGTGAGAAACACCGTCAACGTAACCTCTCCCTTCGCCTTGTCTGAATTAACCTTAACCTTGATGGGATATTCACCCGGTTCTGCAAGGATATAGGGTTTGACTTCGACGGCCATGGACTGGCTCTGACCTTCTTTAATCCTCAGGCTGGAGAAATACTTGTCCTCGTAGGAAGGTTTGAAGTTGACGTCCCAGTTCTTGGGACCCTCATAAGCGAGATTGAAGATCCCATCTGCTTCTGTTTTGTTCTGCACTTCGATGGAAAACTCGAATTTGCCATCCGTGGGGCCCTTCAAAACCGGATAGGACGTGGTGATATTGATCCCCTCGGCCCTTTTATCCTCTTCCTTATCCTCGACAGTAACAATAAGCTTGCTTGCTGAAGTTAAAAGTCCATCCTGCGTCTTTGCCCTTATGGGGAATACATATGTCCCGATCCCAGTGTCTTTCTCGGGTTCAGCCTTGATGGTTAGACTCTTGCTGCTGTCGCTTTCAACGAACACCCCATTTACCTTGAAGCTGTACGTTTTGATCCAGGCTTTCCATCCCTTCGGCACATCCGGCATGGAAATATCAATGACCTCACCTTGTCTGCCTCCGTTCCGGACCTTCAGGTCGACGCTCACGTCTTCTCCTTCGGGTACTACCACGCTCGGATATTCAGGGGATACAAGGATGTGACGGGGGGGCAGTAATTTTTCGGTATCGGCGAATGCGGAAGGCATGAACAGGACCACCCCGCAAAGCAATGCCCCCATGCTCATTATCATAAAATGTCTTGAAATAATGTTGCGTATTCCTTTCACAGCGCCAATCCTCCTAATGTATTTTTGTTTTTAACCGTTTCGCCATTCCCGGCTAAACGAAGAATGGGCAGCGTCCATATTCTGATGAAACGTTCTGCCTTTGTGAAATGTGTCTCGGTGGAAATCGCCGCTTGAGCAGCATCGCAATCTATCCTTAGGATATTGCTTGTGGAAGCAGCCCCGTCCAGCATTTAAGGATAAGCACTTATTGCCTGCAATCACGGCGCCACGAAACATGAGAGAGCTTCAGTGTAATACTAATGCATCCCATAGTAACATTAACGCTAATCATAAATTCTTAATTGTCAAGATTGAGTGTGAATTTTTTATGAAGCTCGTCGTCTTTGTTCCATCTTGACAATCTCAAAATACTGATTATCTTTTTATCAGGATATCGATCGATGA
>JAFGPZ010000023.1 GCA_016935935.1 Deltaproteobacteria bacterium | reverse complement strand
GCGCTCCACAAGGTCTCTCCCGTTTCAGCGCTCCTCAATTCAAGGGTCGCCGATACAGATGTCCTCGCATAAAAAAACAAATATGAGGTCTCCCATCTCTCCAGGGTGCAGTACATAACTGAATCCACACCAAGAAGGCCTCCCAGAACTCCGGGAGAAATACGCCCTCTTTCAGGCGCCGGATTATTTTTATAGAGCTCTGCAGTTTTTCCATCGATAACATCCAGGGGTATCTTTGGATATCCCTTGAAATAAAGCGCTTCAAGCAGCTCACTTCTCATTACCTCTGCTGCATAAGCATCCTTTGTCTTGTTATCGACAGGCATCAGCGCGACAAGCCGGACACCTTTCTTCTCATAATCTTTAAGACTCACGTCAGGGATTCTGGAGCCACCACATCCGGGCAGAACAAACGCTATTATTATCAACACGCAAAAAAACCTAAGCCTGCAGGGGAACATTCATATCTCCAATCATTTTACTATTTGCACTGTTATCCTGTTCTCGGCAATACGGGCTACGTCAAGCGAAAAATATCTAAATTTTTTAACAGTAAGCCTTTCGATCAGCGCGGGAACGCCGCCCGTTATCTCGATGTCGAGCGCGGCCGTTCCACGTTCCATGCGACGCTGGTAAAGATTTTTGACACCCTCGAGTTCACCCTTCAGCGTCTCCCTTAACCTGACAAAATCGGAATAGCTCTCTATCCCTGTCACTACTACCGAAATAATCTCAGTGGCAGCGGCCACTTGCTGCCCCTCTTCAATTGTCAGAAGTCCCAGGTTCTTCAGATCTCTTTTGATGCTTCCCACAGAAACAGAGGCCTTTATTTGAACGGTATATAGAATACCATCCACGCTTTCTTTTACAATCCTGTAATTCTGGATATAATTCCGCGGTTTGGAAAAAATGGCACTGTTTACCGTCTCGAAGTGGCGAGCAAGGACTTCTGAATCAACGAGCCCACCAACGGCGCCCTCTACAGCTTTTCTCAACGAATCTGCAATCGCATTGGTTCTGGCGCCGGCGATATCTTCATTGATTATTACACCGGCAGCTTCAGCTTCCAGTTCTTCAACACTAAAATCTTCGCCAAAAACGGCCGGGACGGAAAACAGAAAGGCAGAGAATAAGAACATGATAAGCAAAAGGCTAATGACCTTTTTCGTATATGCCTGCAGCACCCTATTCTGCCACTTTCTTTTTTAGTTTTCCTATCTCTTCCATAATAAGCCTCTCGGCAATTTGGGGGAACATCTCCCTGGCTACTCGTTCCGCTGTCTCGGAAACATGTTTCCTGATTTCTTCCTTCAAGGCATTATCGAGTGGAAGAGTCTCTTTGCGCTCCTCAACAATGTCGACTAGGTCATAAATCTTGTCATTATCTCCGGCCTCCAAATTGCTGCCGGTATCTATGTCGAGATTATCGAAAAGCGGTTCTTCTCCCCATCCAGGAGGTTTATTAAGATTATTAGAGTTCTCCATCATCCTCACCGCCGGGCTTAAGCTAAAGGGACAGTCTCTTTATCAGAGAGAGACTGTCCCTCTCTCACCCAACTTGCTAATGTGCCTCTTCCATCGCCATTGATATATACATCATGGACAGGATCACAAAGACCATCGTCTGAATAATAGATGTAAATATCATAAGAACAAACAGCGGGAGGGGTACCAGGAATGGAATCAGGATCAGGACAATCGCCAGCACCAGGTCCTCTCCCATGATATTACCAAAGAGTCGCACTGAAAGGGAAAGTGGACGCGAAAGATGGCTCACGATTTCTATGGGCATCATGATGGGTGTGAGCCACCAGACGGGACCCATAAACTGCTTGATATATTTGAATCCGTGGACCCTTATCCCCACGATGTGGGTCATTAAAAAGACAACGAGAGCCATGGAAACGGTTGTATTAAGGTTACTCGTTGGAGACTCGAAACCGGGTATGATGCCCAGCAGGTTGGCAACGAGAATGAAGATGGCCAGCGTCGCTATCAGCGGAAAGTATCGCTGTCCATTGGGGCCCATTGTTGCAATCATTCCCTTATTGATGCCATCGACGATCAGTTCCATAACATGCTGGAACCTGCCGGGATAGACCGAGAGGCGCCTCGTGGACAGAAAGGCAACGATGACAAACAAAATCATGATAAACCATGTATATGTCACATGGGGCGGTAAATATGGATTTTCAAGAAATAACAGGGGATGCATCTTTCTTCCTGACCCTCCTTATGTGATTTATCAACTGTTCAATTATGATAGTCAATACTATACTGATAACAACAATGGAAAGACCGACAACAAGTCCTATGACACTGACGGGTGTGCGGGTTATCACGAAATAGAGAACAATTCCTGTAATGATGAATCTCAAATAAAACTTCATCAAAATATAATACTTCGCCCTTGCAGGTGTCACTCCTTCTGAAAACCGGAGAAAGAGACTCTTGAGATCCCTTGCAAGCCAGTAAAAGTTGGCGATACTGATAAAACCCCCGATCAGGAGACCAAGAGTAAAAGGATGCGGCAGACAGACAGCGCTCACAAGGAGGGATATCCCCAGAATTATCCAGTGCCCCAGTTCAATCTTTCTCTGAAGGGCGCTTTTTTGTGATTCCTTCATCTCTTTTTTCCCTGGCCGATCTCCTCCGAGTCTCTTCGGGGAAAAATCTCTTTATGAAAACATAAAAATTTCTGAAACCGGCGCCGATTCCAACAATCAGTAAAACAGGAGTAAAGATGTTCTTTGTACCCAGCTTCCGATCAAGATAAACCCCGATCAGGAGACATCCAAAGATCGCTATAACCATGGCTATGCCCAAACTCGCCGCATAGGCCATTTCAAATGCCGTTTTTGCCTTCTTAGCCATCAATCAGAGGACCAGTAGCATAAAGCCGCCAAAAAATCAAACGACTTCTCTGTTGTTTCACAGTCGCCCCGTAAAAATGTTTTCTGCGATCCTTCCACGTTTATACCTTTTCTTTGCCTGACAGGTATTCCCTCCTGGCGTTTTTAATGTACTCGATGAAGAAGGCAAGGAAGATGAACATGAAGAGGGCAACTACGCCGGAAAGTAAGATGATTTTCTTACCCTTAGAAGATTTGACAGGAGTTGGAGAGGTTTCCGGTTGACGGAATACCCTTATGTTACCGATTCCCGCACGCATCACAGACAGTTTCTCTATCCCTTCCCTGATTGTAGTTAATTGTTTCTGCAACTGATTCTTTTGCTCCGTTTCACTGTCTTTAATTGCCTGCCTGTGAGATTTTATCTCTAAATCTGCCGTCCTGATTCCAGAGAGTATCTCTCGCTCTTTAACCTTCGCTGCAAATATTTTCTCTTCAATTTGACCTTTTCGTAACTGCCAGGTTCGAATCGCCGCTTCATACTCAGGGAGGAATCCGGAGGCCTCACTGCCACTTTTTTTTAAAAGGGTGTCACGCTGTGCAACCATATATTCCAGAGCATTCCTGGTTTTTCCAAGCTCCGCGACCAAGTCTGTCTGCCTGATTTTTATTAATTCAAGTAGCTGCTCCTCCAGCTCCCTTTTCCCATGGATAAAGTCAATCTTATTTGAATAACTTCTTACTTCCTTCTTTATGGCATCTTCCATAGTCTTCTCAGCAGTTTCAATCTTCTCTCCTTCTATCGCAATGAAATCATCTATTTCTTTTTTTCTCTGTTCAATTACCTCTTCATGGTCTTCAATCAACAGTAAAGATAGTTTTCTTGATGCTTCCAGACCGATATCAAGATCACCTTTTGTCCATTGCGATCCCACTGTGATGAGATTACTGTATTTGTCCGCTTGAGCCGTAAAGGCCAGAGAAGAGCTTGCCGGAAGCTTGCTCAGGGATTTGCCTATCTCTCCATTATATTTTCCTCCCTGTATCTTACCAATAATTTCCTTTGAATCCATGTACAGTTTATTGCCCTTGTCGTCCAGGCCGATGACGCCCGGTTCAATATCCATAGAAATGGTATAACTCTCCGGCATCTGCAAGGTGATGACAAGCGCAATAATAACGACAAGCAGCGTGCCTGAAAAAATTAACCACTTCCACTTCCAGAGAACCAGGAAATAATCGAAGAGATTTATCTCGTCCTCATAATACTCATAGCGCGGCTCACCCATATTTTTTCTGTTTTTTTCTTCCATTGTAGTTTTCTCCGAGTATTAAAATATTGATAGCCCCGTAAAAAATCGATTTATTTCTCTCTGGTCATTCCGGGCTTGACCCGGAATCCATTCTTTTCAACTAGTTATGGATTCCTGCCTTCGCAGGAATGACACTATTTTTACTTTTTACGAAACCGTCAAAATATTGAAAGAGAGAAGTTTGTCCGAGACTCCTCCTTTAAGCTATCGCGCCGATCACGGAATTCCTGTACCATTCTATTGTTTTCTTCAGCCCTTCCCGGAAATCCGTTTCGGCCTTGAACCCGAATTCCTTAAAGGCCCTCGATGTATCGAGCATCCGCCTCGGCTGGCCGTCCGGTTTCGCTTTATTCCAGCGAATTTTTCCCTCGAAACCTGT
>JAFGPZ010000022.1 GCA_016935935.1 Deltaproteobacteria bacterium | reverse complement strand
GATTGCTTCAGTCGTTTCACTCCTTCGCAATGACATTGAGACACGGTCTGTTCGCAGGAATGACGCTGGTTTTTACTTTTTACGGCGCCATCATCATAGCAGACTTTACATAAAAATGTTATGAAACCACAATAAAAAAGGGACAGCAACTTTCCGGTCTGTCCCTTTTTTATGGCATTGGTTATGTTGCTATTCCTTTTTTACCTCTTCGAAATCGGCATCGACGACGGTATCGTCACCCTGCGCTGATCCGGACTGGTCAGACTGGCCTCCGCCAGTTTCACCTTGTGCACCCGGGTCGTCTCCCTTTGCCGAAGCCTTGGCATACATTGCCTCTGCCAGCTTGTGTGAAGCTTGGGTCAACTCTTCCTGGGCAGACTTGATTGCCTCTATATCATCTGATTCAATGGCTGTTTTAACCTTTGCTATAGCTTCTTCGATTCGGGATTTCTCTCCGGCATCCACCTGATCACCCATATCCTTCAGGTTCTTCTCGACGCTGTACGCCAGTGAATCGGCCTGGTTCCTTGTTTCAATGAGTTCCTTCTTCTTTTTGTCTTCCTCGGCGTGAGACTCCGCTTCCTTGACCAGTTTGTCGATCTCTTCCTCTGTAAGTCCGCTCGAAGAGGTTATCTTGATACTCTGTTCCTTTCCAGTGCCAAGATCCTTAGCCGACACATGGACAATCCCGTTGGCATCGATGTCGAAGGAGACGTCTATCTGAGGCACTCCCCTCGGCGCCGCCGGAATGCCGGACAACTCGAATCTGCCCAGGGTCCTGTTATCTGCAGCCATGGGGCGTTCACCCTGGAGGACGTGGATGCTGACTGCC
This sequence comes from Deltaproteobacteria bacterium, assembly GCA_016935935.1. The sequence continues at coordinate 4,499 of JAFGPZ010000022.1, read as the reverse complement.
GGCTGATTGTCCGCTGCCGTCGAGAATGTCTGGCTCTTCTTTGTAGGAATGGTGCTGTTCTTTTCGATCAGTGTTGTCATAACACCACCAAGAGTTTCGATTCCCAGTGACAGTGGCGTCACATCGAGGAGAAGGACATCCTTGACGTCCCCCGCCAGCACGCCGGCCTGTATGGCTGCCCCCACGGCGACCACTTCATCGGGGTTCACACCTCTGCTGGGCTCTTTCCCGAAGATATCCTTTACCTTCTTCTGCACTGCCGGCATCCGTGTCATGCCGCCCACAAGAATTACCTCGTTGATATTTCCCGGGCTCAGCCCCGCATCCTTCAGCGCCGTTCTGCATGGAGCCTCCAGTCTTGCAATGAGATCGCCAACGAGCATCTCGAGCTTGGACCTTGTCAGTTTCATGCTCAGGTGTTTGGGACCTGAGGCATCGGCCGTCACAAAGGGGAGATTGATGTCCGTCTCCATGGCAGTGGAGAGCTCCATCTTTGCCTTTTCCGCCGCTTCCTTGATCCTCTGAAGGGCCATCTTGTCGCTCCTCAGATCGATGCCCTGGTCCTTCTTGAACTCGTCGGCAATATAATCGATGAGTTTCTGGTCGAAGTCTTCACCTCCCAGATGGGTATCACCATTGGTTGATTTTACCTCGAATACGCCGTCACCCAGCTCGAGAATGGATATATCGAAAGTCCCTCCCCCCAGGTCGAAGACTGCTATTTTCTCATCCTTTTTCTTGTCAAGGCCATAGGCGAGGGCCGCCGCCGTGGGCTCGTTTATGATTCTAAGAACATTCAGCCCCGCTATTTTGCCGGCGTCTTTCGTTGCCTGTCTCTGTGAGTCGTTAAAGTATGCGGGCACGGTGATAACCGCGTCTGTTACTTTCTCTCCCAGGTAGTCCTCTGCCGTCTGCTTCATTTTTGTCAGTACCATAGAGGATATCTCAGGCGTGCTGTAATCCTTGCCCCTTGCCGACACCTGTGCATCACCGTTCGAGGCCTTGGTGATCTTGAAGGGACTTATGGTTATATCGTGCTGGACTTCCTTGGATGAGTACTGCCGTCCAATAAGTCTTTTTACCGCGTAAATCGTGTTTTCAGAGTTAGTTACGGCCTGCCGTTTGGCGACTTGTCCAACAAGCCTTTCTCCGTTCTCTGCGAAGGCGACCACCGATGGCGTGGTTCTGCTTCCTTCCTGATTAGCTATTACAACAGGGTCTCCCGCTTCCATAATGGCGACGCAGGAGTTTGTTGTTCCAAGATCAATTCCTATAATCTTTCCCATTTTTTATTAAACCTCCTTAGTATATATCTACTGTTCCGATTTTTTCATCTCTTTTGAATATCTCAAAATGGATACCTTGGCCGGTCTCAACAGTCTGCCCTTCAGCAGATACCCTGTTTCAAAGACATCGGCTATTTTGTTATCCGCATCACGATCATCAGTTTCAACCTGCAGCATGGCCTCATGATAATTGGGGTCGAAGTTTCTGTCCGTCGTGTCTATTTTTTCAACGCCGTTTTTCTCCATTGTAACTGAGAGTTGTCCCTGTATCAGCCTTAACCCTTCAATGAAGGCATTGAGATCCTTCGAGTTGGATGAGTGCTCCAGGGCTCGATCTATGCTGTCCACGATGGGTAATATGTCCCTGATCAACTTTTCATTGCAGTATTTCAGCAGATCGGCGCGATCCTTCGCGTTTCGCTTCTTGTAGTTTTCAAAGTCAGCGCTTAAACGGACAAACCTGTCATAATTATCTGCCGCCTCTTTCTTCGCTTCTTCCAGCGGATCGGATGGCTCCTGTTCCTGATCCGCTTCGTCCTTTTCCACCTTTTCAGTGAGTTCTGCCTCGCCGTAGGTCTTGCTGTGATTCTCGCTTTTCTTTCTTCTCATGAAACGACCTGTCTCCATCAATTATTAAAGGATCGGCCTGCGCGTTTGCCTGAATCTGCGGCGGAGCACGTCACTCAGGTTTTTTGAACAGCTTGTAGTCAACCATCTCGCATATGGCATGTCCGGCGGTTATATGAACCTCCTGAATGCGGGGCACGCTTTGTGAAGAGACGTTGAGCGTATAATCAGCTATGGGTTTCATCTTTCCGCCGTCATTTCCCGTGAAGGCGATCGTTATCAGCCCCATCTTTTTCGCGGTTTCCAGCGCCTTTACGACATTGGGCGAAGAGCCGCTTGTGCTGATACCCCAGGCTATATCTCCCGCCTGGCCTATGGCCCTTATCTGCTTGGCAAATATATCGGCATAATCGTAATCGTTGGCGATACTTGTTATTACAGATGTGTCTGTGCTCAGGGCAATAGCGGGGAGGGGAGGTCTCTCAATAAGGAACCGGTTTACAAATTCCGCGGCAAGGTGCTGCGCGTCTGCCGCGCTTCCACCGTTTCCGAATAATAATATCTTTTTAGCTTCCTTCAGCGTTTCTATTATTGCGTCTACGACTCTGACGATTTTTGTGAGGTTCTCATTGATGAAAACCTCCTTCATTCGGCTGCTTTCTTTGAATATCCGTATTATAATATCTTCGATGTCTTCCATATCTTTGAAACCGTTAATTTTTGAAAATAATATATGGATGGCCCTTCGATATGTCAAGGAAGCGGCAGGCTTTAAAAAAATTCGCTGTTTCTTTTTCTGTCCCTCAGTTCGGCAAGCTTTCCCTTGTTCCATGCCGATATCCTGGAGTAATACCCAGTGATCATCGTTATTCCCTCAACGTTGTCCGACAGACAATGCTCGCAGTGGTCCCTGAGACCTCTCGTCGTCCTGTTGCAACTGAGGCAGGTGGTAAAATCGGGAGAAAAGACTATCTCTTTGTTTTCCGTTTCCCGAAACACCTTTTTGACAAAACGGGCCAGCGATTCTTTTGACGGCCGTGAGCCGCCTATCCAGAGGGGGGATATTGCCTCTCCATCTATAAAGGGATGAAAGGCTCCTTCAAGGGTTACCCTGTCAATGGGACTTATCTCGGCCGAAACAGCGAGGTGAGTTGAATTAGTGTAATATATTTCACCAGTTGTAATGTTTCCCTTAACGAAACGACCCGAAAGGGGTGAGAAGTGCTTGAGATCAAGCCTCGCGAACCGATAGGGAGTGCTCTCTGCCGGTGTCTGTTGAAGGATGAAGGTTATTCCCAACTCTCTGCTAAGCTTTTGGGCAATACTACTCATATGCCCTATTACCTGCAATGCAAACCTTCGTGCACCCTCCGATTCGTGGAGTTGACAACCCCCGTGAATTGCCGCAAGTTCGTTGAGACCCACCATCCCCATGAGATATTTTACCCTGCTCATCTGAAGATAGGGCACGCCGTCCTTTTCCATCGTGAGCAGTGAAAGGGGGCCTTCGCCGCCGCTGGACATAAGCCTTTCTATGAAATGCTTCTTCTCCATATGCGCCTTTGCCGCCAGTGTCATTGTCTCGTAAATCAGGCTAAAGAGCCTTTCGTCGTCACCCTTCGCCCTGTATCCCAGCCGGGGAAGGTTAATGGAAATATTCTGGAGGGCGAAGTATCTCATGTTCCATGGCTGTTGAATATTATCCCGCTCCTCTGCGTCGGCGGCAAGATCGAGGCGGCAGCATTCCGATATATTGACTGTGTCTCCCCTGTCGAAGACGAAATAGGTGTTCCCCTTTTCTGCGGCCACATCGCAGATGAGATTGAGGAAGTCCTCGTGCCCCGGTGTCTCGAAAAACTTATCGGTAATGTGGACCAGTGGCCTGGGGAAGACAAAGGGGCGACCCGCGGCGTCGCCATCTCTGAATACCTCGAAGATTGCTCTCGCAAAGCTCTGCGATTCTTCGGCATATTCATTATAGGTCTTTCCAGTGTATTCGCCGCCGGGACCTATAGCTTTTACATTTTCGAGATGTCTGGGCACTTCCCAGTAGAGATGCATGTCGGTGAACATGGTCTGGCCGCCTCTGCCCACGGCCTGCTGTGAGAATTCATATATAAGCATCTGAGAAAGCTGTTTCATCTCCCTGTAGCCAAGGCCGGTCAGATAGGGGGCAAAGAAGAGATTGACGCCGTACCATCCTATTGCCCCCGCAAAATTTCCCTGAAGGGCGGCTGCAAATCGGATCATGTGTATCAACAGCACTTCCGCGTGTTTTGCCGGAGCGGTTACCGCAAGAGAGCCGGGAAGGTTTACGCCGAATTTTTTGATATACTCAATCGACTGGCATGCGCAATAGGGCCTGTCGATATATCCCAGGTTATGGAGATGAATGTCACCGGTCATGTGGGCGTAAGCCACATCTTCTGAAAAGACGGCGAGCACGGCATATTCCTTTTTTATTCCTTCGGCCAGCGTCAGATTTGTTCCCTCGGGGTTGTGTGGAACATTGGCATTTTCCCTGTTTCGGTAAAAGAGCAGCTGTCCCACATCATAGAGGGGAAATCCTATACGGGCGTGCATCTTTGCAGTTCCTTCGAGTCCCCTCTCCATAAGTTTTGCATCGACCAGTTCCCTGATAAGAGG
>JAFGPZ010000168.1 GCA_016935935.1 Deltaproteobacteria bacterium | reverse complement strand
CTGAGTATCTCCACCCTCAAAGTGGCTCACTTTTAAACGATCATTTTTGGCTCAGTTTATCACGACCATCTACACCAGTGATATTCAATGCCTGGCCGGTCATATAAGATGACTCGTCAGATGCAAGAAATACTACCAGATTTGCTACCTCTTCAGGTTTTCCCAGCCTTCCCAGGGGAATCGTTTTGTTCATCTCTTCTACCTGCATGGCGGGTGTCGTTCCGAGAACCTGTGCTTCGAGACTAAAACGCCACTTTGTTAAATCCGTATCTATTACACCGGGACATATAGCATTAACGCGAATTCCCATGCCCGCGAGTTCCTTTGCCATTACCTTTGTCAACATTACTAATCCGGCCTTTGTAACGGCGTAAGCGGCATTAAAGATGGGCGGTGATTTCGCCGCCTTCGATGCCGTATTAATTATGCTTCCTCCTTTGCCTGTCATCAGAGGTACAATTGCCTTCGATACCCTGAATGCACCGTGGAGATTCACATCAAATGTTTGCATCCACGCATCCTCATCGTAGTTATGAGCCGTGCTGGGAACGCCAAACACTGATCCTGCGTTATTACAGAGGATATCGAGGGTTCCGAATTCATCCTTGATCTTCAACGCTGTTTGCTCTGCAGAATAAGTCCTTGTTACATCGAGGTTTTGTGTGAGCGTTTTTATATTGAATTCATTTGCAAGAGATTTCGATAGGGCTTTCATGCCTTTGAAAGTGACAATACCCTCCTTATTCTCACCATTCTCTGTTGCCATATCGGCTATTACGATATTTACACCACATGACGCCAGTTTTCTCGCTATCGCATATCCGATTCCTCCCTTTTTCCCCGAACCGGTGACCAGAGCTGTTTTCCCATTAAGATCCTTATACATAATCCCTCCTGGCAGGGTTTTAAGATTAATAAATCCTGACATCGTCCTCACTGCAGTCAAAGGGAGTATAGGGAAATGTCTATGGCATGTCAATTGGAATTCAGGTTACTGTCAGAAAACGCCTTTTTAATAATTGACATAGCCGGCGATTTGCTTCATTATGAAAGCCGAAATCCATGCAAGAGCCTTGAACTTAACAGCGGAACCATCCCCAGACACCTGTCTGCGCGCGACACACAGGTAGGGTTGTAGCGGGAGAATGAGAGTTAATGCAAAATAAACATATTCCTTGGAAGTCGGAGATACCCTGCAACTTGTTGCGGAGAGCTCCGGTAGAATATTCTGTGTAGGAGGCAACTATGGCACCAAATATAACTTGGTTGGGTCACGCAAGTTTCAGAATAGAGGGAGATGATAAGGTCATATACATCGACCCGTGGCAGATTGAAGTTGGCCCAGAAGCGGATTTAATTCTCATTACCCACGACCATCATGACCATTGCTCACCTGATGATGTATCTAGAATTCAGAAGGATGATACCGTTATAATTACTATTCCTGCAGCAGCGAAGAAACTTTCAGGTACAATAAGAAAGGTAGCTCCCGGAGATAAAATAAATGAGCAAGGAATAAAGATCAGCGTCGTCCCTGCATATAATACAAACAAGTACAGAAACCCCGGTGAGCATTTTCATCCCCGCGAGTCAAACTATGTTGGCTTCATTCTAACAGTAGAAGGTGAACGAATCTACCATTCAGGCGACACCGATGTAATTCCCGAGATGAAATCTATCGAGACAGACACAGCACTGCTACCCGTTAGCGGCATATATGTCATGACCCCCGATGAGGCAGCAGAAGCAGCGGAAATTATAAAACCTGAGAAGATCATTCCCATGCATGTAGGCAGGGGTATCGGCAATCTCGAGGACAGGGATTTATTCAAGGAAAAAGTATCTATTAAAGTTGAAATTCCTTCTTTATAGCTTCATGGGCACCGCCCGTTAATATTTAACATTTTTATCTACTTTTCGCCCAAACTGGCCCTTGTCTCTCCCTTTTTAGATTACTCATCAGCACAAATATCTCATCGCCAAATATCGAAACATACCACAATATCGAACCCGATCACTAATGACTATTGTTAGTCGGTGATTTGACATTAGCCAAACTATTGATACATTATTACAAAATATTCCCAAGGAGAATTCTGATATGTTTACTGTAACAGAAAAGGCTATGAAAATGATTTCCAAGCACATGAAGGATATGGATAAAGAAACAGTCATCAGATTGTATCTTAATCAAGGAGGGTGATCGGGCCCCTCGCTGGCAATGGCTCTGGATGAGTCTAAAAAAGATGACAAGATTTTTGACGAAAATGGCATTTCCTTTGCAATCAACGATAAGCTTTTTGAAAGCGTAAGCCCAATTAAGATAGATTATATTGAATCTTACGGTGGCGGAAGATATTCGCTTTCTTCCAACCTTTCCGTAACCGCTCCGTCGTGCGGAGCAACTTGCAGCTGCTAAAAGTGTGGGGTAAGGACACACAAAAGAGCGCTTGTGTGTTCCCTATCCCACTTTTTATTAGAATAGAAATCATACAAGAAACACAGGCGGCACAAATCAGTGATTGACACAACTTTTATAATGGACTGGCTGAAGGCTCATTCCGGTCTTATGTGGATATTGTCTGTAATTTCTCTGGTGGTATTTCTGGGCACACTCGCGATTATTCCCTATTTTATTGTTCGTATTCCTGAAGACTACCTTGTCCGGGAGAGGAGTGAGGATATAACGGGAGCCACTAAAAAGCGTACAATGCGCTTTCTGTGCATGATTCTCAAGAATCTGCTGGGAATTCTGCTGGTAATCACAGGGTTTTTTATGTTTTTTATACCTGGACAGGGAGTAATAACAATGGTGATAGGTATCATGCTTATGAATTTCCCGGGGAAACGTTCAATGTCAACCGCAATAATACGTCAACCCACAATACTTAAGTCTCTCAACTGGACTCGGGCAAAGGCACTCCGCCCCCCTCTTATTCTGCCGCCGGAGTAAATGAAACATACATTGATGAAGTTCCATCCTCAGGCCCTTATCATTATGAGCATCATCTTGAATTTTTTAACCGCCTTTAATGAATGCGGCTTGTTAGCGGGCATGATAATCATCTCTCCCGCTTTTACTGAAACAGGATTTCCCGCTATAATAATTTCGGCCTCCCCATCTAAAATACATACCATTGCATCAAAAGGGGCCGTATGCTCGCTCAGTCCCTGCCCTTTGCCAAATGCAAAGAGTGTTACCGTTCCCACCTTCTTATCTATCAATGTCTTGCTTACAACGGAGTCATCCTGGTATACAACCTGATCTGCCATATTGTTCGCCTTGCCAACGATATCCATTTTTTTATCCTTCCCTTATTTTACGCGAGATGGTTGCCGGCAATATAATCATGATTATATTACTCTGTAAAGAATAATTTCGATACACTCTTACATCTTAGATTTTGACCAAAAATGAAAGGGCCTGCATGGAAAACAGGGATTATTACGAGATTCTCGGCATAGACAAAAGCGCTGATATTCATCGCATCAAGGATTGTTACCGGAAGCTCGCATTGAAGTACCATCCCGATCGTAATAACGGCAGTAAAGAAGCGGCAGAAAAGATGAAGACCATTAACGAGGCATATGCCGTTCTCTCCAACCCTCGGAAGCGCCAGGAATATGACGCCATGAAAGACCGGTATGGGTCTTCCGCCTACAGTCATTTCAGACATAACTACTCAGAACAGGACATATTCAGCGGATCTGACATAAACAGAATATTTGAAGAACTTTCACGGTCCTTTGGTCTTAGAGGCTTTGATGAGATATTCAAGGAAGCCTACCGTAACGGAACTTATACATTTCAATTTAAGGGTGACGGCACAGCAGGCCGTGGATATATCTTCACCCGCGTCTCTGGTGAAAGAGAACGGCAAAAAAGACAGGGGCAACCATTCCTGTTTCCCAACAGGGGAATAGGGGGCAGACTGTTGCAGTATGCCTTTAAAAAAGTTAGCGGCCTTGCATTTCGCAAAAGGGGAAAAGATATAGTCGATATAATCCGACTGACTCCTGAGACTGCCCGGACGGGAGGTCCTCATATCTATACTCACTGGAGGCGTGACAAAAAAATCATAGTCAAAATACCCACCGGCGTACGATCGGGGCAGAAAATCAGGATTGCAGGACAAGGTGAAGAGGCGGGAACCGGAGCCGGACCAGGCGATCTCTATCTGAAAGTACTCATAAAAAGGCCTCTCCTCAGTAGAATCGCCGGTATCGCCAACATTTTAAAAAAATAGTGTGTCCTATGTCTACACCGACAGGGGAATGTCTACATTCCTAAACCAAACGCGAGGGGAATCCTCTTATCCTTCCCAGCTCGTGTAATCTCTATCCCTGTGACGCATTCTGTCAGAATTTCCGTTCGATTTCCCCAATTTTGCCTTCCGTTTTCTGCATTCCGGACAATGCGTGGGCAGGTCGAAACCACGTATCATGAATTGCTTTCGCTGCTCAGCTGAAAATACAAAGTTGCTGTTACACTGTACACACTGAATCGTTTCATCACACATCTAAAGCAGTTTCCTTACTAAAGAGATAATCCTTGACAGAAGCAACATGTCATACAATCACTCTTAATATTCGCCTTCCAGTTTCTTAACATAGATAATTTTATCATTTCCCTTCCAATAAAAGTCATTGATTGTCGCCACCTTGGAATAGCCTCTCCTTTCGTAGAATTGACGGGAATAGATATAATCACTCCCAGATGAAGTCTCAACAAAAAGACGATCACCTCCGCCGTCAATGATCTCCGTTTCAACACGATCAAGTAGTAAGTGCCCATAACCTCTCTGCTGCTGTTCTCTATCAACAGCAATCCAGTAAAGGTCATAACTGCTTTCCGTAAGAGGAATTAAACCAAAAGAGGCATAGCCGACGGCGATATCTTTATCACCTACAACACAGAGGGTAATATATTCTCCATTACCTTCACAGGACTGGTCGACTACCTCCATGGCAACCTTTATCTCCTTTTCGGTAAAGTTTCCCACACCTCTGGTAATATCTAATATTCTATTTCTATCTGTTGAAACTGCTGCACGTATTTTCATTTTTTACCCTACAATTCATATATCGAATTAGAAGTTGAAGCATCGCAGAATAATCTTTGCCACCATATGCAAGGGAAGCAGGAAATCCCGCATCGGGGCTGAGACATGGATTGGCGTTGATTTCTATAACATATACCCGGTTTTGATGGTCCACCCTTATGTCAATCCGCCCATAATCTCTGAGGGAAAAATAGTTAAAGCATTGCAATGAAACCTTTCCCATTTCCATCAAGACAGATTTTCCAATATCAAAATCGAACAGACGCGGAGTATTGTTGTACTCGAAGGAATCTTCATCCCATTTCGCTTCATATCCTACAATTTGATGAAGTTTCTCAGGAAATGTTGAAAAATCGATTTCTGCTATCGGCATTATCTCAGGAAATGGATAACCAAAGATTGATACATTGAATTCACGACCCTTAATATATTCTTCAACTAAAATCTCACCAAAGAGTGAATACATATCTCTTAACCGGTCTTTCAGATCACTCTCCCTTTCAATAATGGATTTCTGATTGATACCTATACTGGCATCCTCATAGCGTGGCTTTAATATAACTGGGAATTGAAGGGATGAAGAATTAAAATATTTTGATCCATCGTAGAGAAGATACCCCGGAGTCCGGACACCCTTCCCCTGCAGTAAACGTTTGGTAATTACCTTGTCCGTTGTCAGCATAATCGCCAACGATGCCGATCCGCTGAAGGGAATGTCCAGCAGTTCAAAGAGAGCGGCAGGATGCCCGGCGAGTTTTGCATCTTCGTCCACTGTTTCACATAAATTGAAAATCAAATCTATTTTTTGTGCTTTAAGGACAGTGCATAGCGATTCGATATTCCTTGTGAAGGGAATTCTTGCAGTAAAATACCCAATCTTTTTAAGGGTCTTCTCAATGGAATCAGCCTGAGTCAAAACATCCTTTGATGCCCTGGCTCCATGGTCTCTTTCTACGCAGGGAATGTTGTGGACAATTCCGATGTTAATACTACTCATTAACCGCAGTTTTTCTATCTCTTAAGGTGGGGTATCTATCAAGGGCAGACTGGATGATTTCCCCGATCAACTGGCTATAAGACATACCAACTTTTGATGCAATGATACACAGGTCTGAGTGTTCAGGGTGCAGACCAGCCAATGGATTTATCTCAAGAAAGTTTGGGGTTCCTCTGTTGTCGAGTCTGAAATCGACTCGCCCAGCATCGCGGCAGCCGAGGCTCTTCCATACAGCCAGCGCAAACTTGGACGCCCTGATGGCAGCTTTATCATCAGCAAGACTATATTCTATAAGGTCTTCGCATCGCTCCTTGTTGATAAAAGAATAGATACCATCTTCAGCGCCCGGCTTATAGAATACTTCCATAACACCAAGATATCGAGACTTATCTCCTGTCCCAAGAATGCCCACAGTAAATTCACGCCCCGAAAGATAATTTTCAACAAGGACCGGCTGCCTGTATTTTAATAGAAGGGTGTTACATACAGCTTCAAGATCCTCCCTGCCACATATTTTAGATGCACCCGTAATGCCCTTTGACGTCCCTTCTGAAATAGGTTTTGCAAAGAGAGGGAATGGCATATAGCCATTTAAATCCCTGTGCTCATGGTCGTATACAAAAAAATCCGGCGTAGGTATTCCCATTGACCGAACCACTCTTTTAGCAAGGGCCTTGTGCAGCGTAAGTGCAAGCACGAGGGGATCTGAAAATGTGTATGGGATCCCATAGGAATCAAGCAATGCAGGCACCAACGATTCCCTGCCCAGACCCTGAAACCCTTCAGCAATATTGAAGACCAAATCCCATCTTTCACCGGCAAGGAGCCTTCTCATCAACTGTTCGTAATTACCGATAGGATCCGTTGCGTATCCCAGTTTCTGGAGCGCACCCTCGATTGATTCGATTGTGTCTTTTCTGTCATACTCCGCCACGTCTTCATCGCTCATACCTCTTAACAGATAATCGTCACGAAGATCATAGGTTATTCCAATTATCATTTTCAGCAATTATCTCTCTTTCTCCTATGAATGTAATATCCCCTTGCAATCATGATAATGATATACATCCCCGCTGTAATTCTTAAGTTCCAGAATATCACCGTTCCTGCCGATTATATGCTGATCCATAATAGGTATCTTCCCACCTCCTCCAGGGGCATCAATGACATAGAGAGGAACGGCAAACCCGGTAGTATATCCTCTTAAACCTTCTATTATTTCTATGCCTCGTCTCACAGGGGTTCGAAAGTGCGCAGATCCGGTAATAGGATCACACTGATATAGATAATAAGGCCGCACCCGTATCTTCAGAAGTCCATGAAACAACCTTTTTAGAACAGCAACATCATCATTAACTCTAGACAGCAAAACCGTCTGGCTCTGAAGTGGTATTCCGGCATCGGATAAGCGATTACAGGCATCCCTCGTCTCTGCCGTCAGTTCATCTGGATGTGTAAAGTGTATATTGATCCATATGGGATGAAATTTTTTCAGCATCTTTGCCAGACGACTCGTCATCCGCTGTGGCAACACTACCGGTGCTTTTGTGCCGATTCTTATAATCTCTACATGAGGAATTCGACGCAATTGAGAGACAAGCCATTCCAACTTGCCATCTGATAATGTCAATGGATCGCCACCCGATAATAATACGTCACGTATTTCTTTTCTCCCAGCTATGTAATCTATCTTCCTTTGCCATTCACTTATTGTAAATCGCTTGTGATTTCTTTTTCCCACCATCCTCGATCTTGTACAGTAACGGCAGTAGGTGGAACAATAATCCGTAGCGATAAAGAGAACGCGATCGGGGTAGCGATGGACAAGACCATCTATGGGGCTGTGGATGTCCTCATTCAACGGATCCTCGCTTTCACCGTCAGATTGTTTCCGTTCATCTATGACAGGAATTACGGTACGCCTTAAGGCGTCTGCCGCGTCGAAGGGATCTAATAACGATGCATAGTACGGTGTGATGGCGAAAGGCAGCACCCCGTACTTACCACCCATGGCCCACAGTTCACTTTTGGATAGAGAAATTATCCTCTCCAACTCGCGAAGGGATACTATTCTATTCCTCAATTGCCAATGCCAGCTATTCCATTTCTCATCAGTTACGCCAGGGAAGAATTTCTTTCTGAATTCAATCCTCTGTTCTACATTACCAACACTTCCAAGCGAATCTTCTTCGCACAGATTAAATGCCTCCGCTGTCTGGGCGTTGACATTTACATTATTGACTTTACGACAACCCAGTGGATCAAGATCTTCTGATATAAGCATATCACCGTTCATCATAATTGTATGTCCCCCTAATGAATAAGTGAAAGGTAAAACCTTTCAGCGCATTTGTTATACCGATTAATAAAACTCCTCACTTTTCTATAATCCTGTATGACGATATAGAGATGGATTTTACTCCAGCCAAATCCTCTAAAAATCCGGTGGCCTCAACCTTTTTACCCGCCTCTTCAACCAACGCGTTACCGGCATCAGTTATATCGATTTCATAAATGACCCCATCTTCGGCTATCAACTGGTCGATTTCATTGATTGTGCCTGTTATCTTTACCGCTTCTCCTTCTTTGGCATTATCTGCCGCTTTAAGACCATTGATCGACATGGACAGGGTGATGACAAATACAAGAACCATCACTATATTCACGTTATTTTTTTTCATTCCCCACACCCCTCTCTAAGTCCTGAGAAAACATCAGGGAACAGCATGCATCACCATTTACATTATCGGATGCCGAATATCACTGATCGCTTTTCAATACTGCTACGCCATATCAAAAAGCATACCATTTTCTTATCTTACTGATATTACACTACATATTGTTTAAAATTGGGAATTGTCATGCTATGAATTCGGAACTATACATTCCTCTTGATGGCTGGTTGCCACGACATGGCTTTTTAAGAATTTACATCACCTTGATTTTACAGCATATAACGCTTTTAAGGAACATTCTGTTCTTGTTTGCTTGCTATAGGAATTTTAAGTTCTTTTTTTAAATCTTTCTTTATGCAGGTCATACTTCTTCATGAGTTTGTGCAGTTGTCTCGTGGTAATCCCGGCGGCCTTTGCCGCGCCGCTTATACTCCCTGCATGCAGCTTCAACTGATCCTGCAGATAATTAAATTCGAACTGGTCGATGTATTGTCTTCTTGATTCCGACAGGGTTGCCGATACATCGATCGCCAGTTCCCTGTGCTCGTGTAATGATGTAAATATATCGCCAGGGAAGCTGCCAACAGCCAATACAGAAGTGTTCTCTATTATATAGGCGCGTTCAAGAAGATTTTCGAGTTCCCTTATGTTGCCGGGCCAATCATATGTCATGAATGCGTCCATGACTCGAGGGTGGATATCGTAAATTTCTTTCGAATAAGATTTGTTCAGTTTTTCAATAAATGCCTCCACCAGGAGGGGGATATCCTCCCTTCGCTCTCGCAACGGTATGATTTCAATGGGGAATACATTTAACCGATAATATAGGTCCTTCCTGAATGCTCCAGCGTCCGACATTTCCTTTAAATTATCGTTCGTCGCGGCAATAACTCGTACATCGGCTTTGATTGTAGTTTCTCCCCCCACGCGCTGAAAAGTACCTTCCTGGAGTACCTGCAGAAGTTTTATCTGCGCCATGTGTGTAATAGTGCCTATTTCATCCAGAAATATGGTGCCGCCATTGGCGATTTCAAATTTTCCGAGTTGCCTGCGCACGGCACCGGTAAAGGCGCCTTTTTCATGACCAAACAGCTCGCTCTCCAGAAGGTTATCGGGGATAGCCCCGCAGTGGACGCTAATGAACTGGGTATATCTCCTGTCGCTGTGCTTGTGTATCAATTTCGCGAGCACACCCTTTCCTGTCCCTGTTTCCCCGGTAATCAAAACCGTGCTCCTCGTGGGAGCAACAGATTGAACCTCTTCAAAGATCTTTTTCATGAGAGGGCTTCTGGTATGGACGACATCGCGCGCATCCTTGTCCCAGAATTTGTCGCGAAGGTAATCCAGTTCCGACTGCATGATCTTTGATTGATCGAGGCTTTCCGTTATATAACGCTGTTCTACCGGATCCAGGGGATAGGTCAAATAATTACTGGCGCCCGCTTTGACGGCCATGACGGCCTCCCTGATTTTTCCTGATGGCGCTATTACAATAATTTCGATATCCTGACAGGCTGTCCAGAAAGGTTTGAATGCTGCCTTGTATCCCCCATTCCCATTTGCTGAAATCACCTTCAGTGTGTCAAGATCGACAAAGAGATAATCGTGCTGTCTTTTTTTTATGATCTCTATTGCCTCGGCATCTCCCGAAACGTAATCAACTCTGCATATTGATTGAAAAGCAGATTTTATCTCTTCATAGGTCTGTTCCCGTTTCGACAAAACTAAAATAGATCTCATACTTCTCCTCTTCTGCTAAATAACACCTTTTTCAAAGTATTCTCATCCTTGAAATGCAGGAAAAATTCTACCATCATTATATTGATTTGTACAATGAATTATATAGAAACGATCTGCTGTTATAGTTCTCGTAAAACTTCCTTATATACCATTTTATTATCGATCGACCTTTAGGCTAAGATAGCGGCATGCCGTCATTCAGCCTTTCATAGATGCTTATGTATTGTGCAATCATAACGTTCAGGTCATACCTTTTGCGTGCTTCTTTCATAATTCTCTTCAACTGAGGCTCCTTGACTTCGGTGGAATATCGGTGGAATGTTACACTCTTTTCCAGACCATACCAGAGTCCCCCCGTATCGTAATCACGAAAGAGAAATCCATTGCCGATATCGTTGGGAGCTCCTTCAGTCTTCAACCTCAGCTCCATGATTTTATCATGATAACCACCCGTATCCCTGTTAGTCGCCGTTGCTCCAAAGATATTTCCAATTTGGTCGATCTGGCCGCAGGGTTCATACAGTGATACACCAAAAACATCACTGGCCGCAGCAAAACCCAGCATGGAAAGTTTTTCATCATAGCGACTGAAGAAAATCTTTCCCCCGGACGCCCAAGCTATCCGCCCCATAATCTCTTCGTGATCCCTGCTTGTTCCCACACCATCCGCCACAATAGCAAATTGTATATCACTGTGTTCTATGGCAAATTTCAATGCTATATCTTCAAAGAGACCGATGCCCTTTTGTATCGGGTCAAGACGGGACGGCCAGAAGAAGAGGATTGCGTCGGGATTTTCCTGCAGTCCGCATTTCTTCTGAAAGGCAATGAGATTTTCCTTCTTTGCCTCACTTATATTATCTTCAGGTCCGAAGTTTTTGACAAGATGCGGGCAAGTTTCGGGATACATTTCCATAGCCGGCGCGTTGATAACGGAAAGTGCCGAACCGTTATAATATTTTTCCTTCGTCTCTCGCCTGACGCTTTCAGGTATAATATGATTCTCCATGAAATAGTCGTTGACCACCTCATCGAGAAATCTCTTTCCAACAAAATTTATCAACGTGGCATTCTTGATCGCCGTTGCCTGACAGTCGACACATCTGTTTCCGTTTTCTTCAACAAAGTAGAGAAGATCGGACAATCGATCCATATTAACACCGAAGTACATATCGATGGGGACTATTCCGGTGAAAACATTGTGAATTGTGTGTAAAACCGGTATCTGGTGTTCCTTTGCATAAGCGGCAACCACGCCGCCTGCCATCCAGTCGTGGCTGTGAACAATGACTTTTCCCCCGCTCTTGGCTCTCACCGTTTTCAGCACATTATTTACAATTTCTTTCTGAAATTCTGCGGCATTCAGATTGGGCTCACCATCATAGGCGCCTAAAAGATTATCGAAAACTGATGAGGTTACTAAATGAATCGATCCACTGTCAATTTTGTGTCTGATCTCTCTCCACTGGGATTCTCCGACATGGCTTTCTCTCTGAAACCGCCCCTTGAGGTTTAGAGTTATGAAATGTACATCCAAATTCCTTTGAATCAGGCCTTCGCAGAGAGCAGTAACTACTTCTCCCAGCCCTCCGCTTTTACCTGAAATATATTTAGCAATGTCTCCCATCCCGTCTGGTAGTCGTCCCGTTTCGGGAGCTATAACAATGACTGCCGTCCTTTCGCTCCTTTTTAATATTTCGAAGCGTTTCAGATTCCCTTCAAAAGTGTCAATCTTTCGTGTCAAAACATGAGCCGCCTGGGTAATTGAACCTCCGTAGGGATTGAAATAGGCGTGGACAGCATGGTCTTCTCCGATTCTCTCGTGAAGAAAATAAACATTGTCCGACGTTGTCAGGTGCCTCCACTTGGTAAGAAGTGCCCCGCCTGCCTGTTTTGCATCTTTTTCAAGTCTTTCTATATCCTTGAACAACTCATACTGCGTGTACGTTCCCAGCCACCCAAAGGTATCCCTTGTAGCGTCAGCCCAGGAAGATGTGGCCAGTCCGGGGATATCAACAATGGGACATGACACATTGACAAACCTCTCAGCAACCTCGGTAGGATTTGCGCAAACGACAACATCATGCTTTTCAAGAGCGGCCGGCAATCCCCTCCAGAAGTCAAATATTCCAGTATCCTCCCAGATATGCTCACCGATATGTTCAAAGTCGTAGCCCAGCATGACAACTTCACCGTCTATCCTGGCTATATTGGCAGCATACTCATCAGGTTTCAGCCTTTTATGGGGAAAACGGAAAGCAACATCGTCACTCAGGCTACGGTTTCTCGGTATGACTAAAAGATTGTTTCCTTTGGCCCGAAATACCGCGTTGGGCGATATGGGTGTATCCTTCCCGTCGAACATATCACCACGCTGCTCGCAGAGCATTGCCTTGTAGCCCATG
Organism: Deltaproteobacteria bacterium; assembly: GCA_016935935.1. The sequence goes on along the minus strand of JAFGPZ010000168.1, from coordinate 5,009 downwards.
TCACTAACGGCTGTCGCAATTTCATTGTTGTACATGAGTTCAGTGTTTCTGAATGATTCCGGTTTAACTCCAAAGAGACTTCGAAGCTTGTTTCGATGCAGCGACACCTGTTCACGAAATTCCATTTTTTCAGAATCGACAAAGAGACTGGTTAATGAATGGTAGTAGGTCTCATCAAGATATTCCACCTGCCTGTGCCCATTATTTCCGGCATCAAAAAGTCTTTGCAGCGCTTTCACAACCTCCGGCGCATATTCTTCTGCCTGTTCGAGAAAAGTACCCGACATTCCCAGAGTAATCTTAAACCCTCTGTGTCTGTCAACCAGCTCACCGAACATGGTAATTGCCGGAAGATAACACTTTAATGCGACCTTAGCGAACACCTCCTGGTTCAAGTCATCCCAGAGAAACTTGTCTCTGTCCGGATGCAGCCTGTAAGGCTGATGGAGCTGAAAGTAGAGTGTTAAAATCGGCATGTCTCAGATGGTCCCCTTCTATTTATGCGATACTGCACTCAAGCAGTCATCGCGCCAGAGACAATTGTACTCTTCACATCGCGTTCTCGTTGCGAAGCACGGCTCATATCCTTCCTTTACCTGAATGTCGCGTATAATATCCTTTTTAGTCCTTCCCGGCCTGGTGCTGACTCCCCACTTTTTTGCAATAGCTCTCACTTCTTGAATTTTCATTGCATACCTCCTTCACCGATCATGCCCAATGGACGAGACTAACTTCCTGATAACAGTAAAGATCCGGATGGTGGGGCCTTACCCGAAGACCGTAGAGAAAACGGCCAGACTTTTCGACCCTGTATGACCCCTTGTAGACAACTGTTCCGTCCTCCTCCATTAAGGCGGTTTTAACCATCGGGACTATAATGGGCGTATCATATTCACCATCATCCATAACTTCGATAACTACCAGTTCAACCTGGGTTTCATGCTCTGTCATCTTCCCGTATTCGATCCCTGCTTCGACATGGAAAGTATCATTCTGTTCGAGACGCTCACCATGGAAACCACGGACCTTGTACCACCGAATATGGTCCGTCGAGAACCGCGATGCAACCTTAATCTTCCAATCCGAAAGAATTTTTGCCCTTTCGTAAGTATTATCGTTCAGCAGGGTCCCTCTTTCTGCCACAGGGAGATACATTCGACTGTAGTAATCAGTAAGCATCCTGTGGGTATTAAACCGGGGAACAAGGGCCTTGATAGATTCCTTCATCATTACAACCCAGTCATTTGGGATACCCTCCGCATTTCTTTTGGCAAATGCCGGTATCACCAGATTCTCCAAGGTGCCGTAGAGATTCTGGCTATCGATGAGGTTCTGTGTTTCCAGGTTTGCATATTCTTTTCTTCTCCCTATCACCCATCCTCTGTTTTTTCCATAGGCCTCATCCCACCATCCATCGAGTATGCTCATGTTGAGACCTCCATTGGGAATCACTTTCATGCCGCTCGTGCCACAGGCTTCTTTAGGGCGTAACGGGTTGTTAAGCCACAGGTCCACGCCGCTGACCAGATATTTAGACAGGTCGAGATCGTAATTCTCGATAAAAAATATTTTGTCTATAAAACGATCATTGTAAGTGTACTCGTATATTTTCTTCAAATAACTCTGCCCTGTCTCGTCGCTTGGATGCGCCTTGCCCGCAAAGACTATCTGCACCGGTACCGAAGATTCCTCCAGTATCTTGAGGAGTCTTTCCGGATCGTCAAAAATCAGCGTTCCCCTCTTGTAGGCCGCAAAACGACGCGCAAAACCGACAATCAGTGCGTCAGGGTTCAGCGCGGCAACTTTCCTCTGCTTAAAGGCGGGAGATACTCCCTGATTGTCACAGTCCTCAGCCATTCTAATCTTCAGATAATCAGCCATCCTGTTTTTCAGGTCAGTGTGTGTTTGCCACAAAGCATGGTCGGGAATATCATCAATGTTCTCCCATTTTGATGCTTGAGACTCCTTCATATTCCAGTCTATTCCAAGATACTGCTCATAGAGTTCCCGGAACTCCCGGGCCATCCACGTCTGCATGTGAACACCGTTGGTTATGTCTCCGATGGGAATCTCGTTTTCCTCAAACCCCTTCCATACCTTCTTCCACATCTCCCTCGCTACCCTCCCATGCAGTTTACTGACCGCATTTGATGCGCAAGAAAGTTTGAATGCCAGTACTGGCATGAAAAAGGGTTTCCCTGAACCTGGTTCCTCTTGTCCAAGTTCCCAGAATGTTTCCCAAGATACTCCGAATTTGTCAGGAAACTCTGCAAAATAATTTTTCATCAGTGATTCTTCAAAACGTTCGTTCGCCGCCTCTACAGGGCTGTGTGTAGTAAATACCGACGTTGACTTTACGACTTCTTTGGCCTCATGAAATGTCAATCCCTCATTCTTCACGAGACATCTTATCCTTTCAAGCAGGAGAAAAGCACTGTGCCCTTCATTGAGATGATACACTGACGGTGTAATACCCATCGCTTTAAGGAGACGAACGCCCCCTACGCCAAGCATGATTTCCTGTTCAATACGGAGACGTTGATCCCCCGCGTAGAGTTTTGACGTAATTTCCATGTCCTGACTGCTGTTTTCAGACACATTGGTATCGAGCAGATAGAGTGGCACCTTACCTACATTAACTTTCCAGATCTGGGCATAGAGCCTTCTTCCAGGCAGACTTACATGTATCTTCAGTGGATCACCATTACCATCTTCGCAGAGGCGTATAGGCATCAGTGAAAAGTCATTCTCTGGATAGTGTGCCTCCTGTACTCCCTCGCTATTCAGTCTCTGAACAAAGAAACCGTTTTTGTATAGCAGACCGACGGCGACTAAGGGGATGCTGAGATCACTTGCCGATTTCAGATGATCTCCAGACAACACGCCGAGTCCCCCAGAATAGATGGGAAGACTTCCATCAATGGCGTATTCCGTTGAGAAGTAGGCGATGGGCCGTTCTTTACTTATTGCTGCTCCTTTCTCTCCAATGGTATCCGAGTCCATCTTCCTCGCATCCATCCATTCAGTTACTTGCTTGTACAGTGAAAGATAGGATTCATTCCTGGCAATTTCTTCCATCCTTTTTTGGTCGACTCGTTCCAGCATTTCGATAGGATTCCCTGAAACAGCTTCCCATATATGAGGATCGATTCTCGAAAATAACTCTTTAATATTTGGGTTCCATGACCACCAGAGATTATAGGCGATCTCTCTAAGGCGACTTATGCTCTCCGGGAAGGATGTGGTGACGCTGAATCTGTTAAAGCGTGGTTGTGTCGAATCGGTCCCCATATAACGAATCTCTTTTGTGTAGGCACTGACATCGATGGCATGCATGCGAATTTTCATCGATTTGATGCCCTCTTCATAGGCCTCAAGATAGTGCCCATAGAAATCCTTCCACGTTGCCCTTTCGGCTATGAGCCTCGCCTGATCTGCTTGATCCGTTACTTCACCTCTATCCCATTCAAGAAATGACAATAACTGTTTTTTAAGGGTATCTACGACTTCTTTATACTCGCGACCGGCGTAGTCCATGACAATTACACCCTTATTGTTGTTGATGATGTGATTTTTCACCCACAACCCGAAACCAGAGCAATCGGTTGTAATTGCCGGAACGCAATAGGAAGCGCACTCTAAGGGCGTGTACCCCCAGGGTTCGTAGTAAGACGGGAATATGCCCATGTCGCAGGCGCTGATGACTTCATTGTAAGGGACGTTTAATATACCGTCGTAGCCATCGAGATAGACGGGCATAAATATGACACGCACTGAATCATCGGTATTATTTAGCAGGTTTAACTTGTTGCATGTATTCCAGATGGGGTCATGTTGCGAATCGCTCAGGCGGTGCGTGCAGATACGTGCCACACCCGTGCGCTGCACTTCCACCCCTTTGAAAATTTGCCGGGCCTCTTCAGAAACACCCACATGTCCGCCGATAACCGACAGCAGAGCGACTATAGTCTCATTTCTGCCCAAATCCTTCAATGTGGTGTTTATATCCTTAAGTGATTCAAGGAAGAGATCAATACCCTTATTGTGAAATTCATATCTGCCAGAGATCATTAAAATGCGTGTAGCATCGGGATCGAGCTTTTTCTGCAGAAAAGTTGAGGCAAATTCGATCAATACATCGCGCTTTTGCTTCCTGATCTCTTTCAATTCCTGATGTTCCAGCATATCCTCGTCATAAATACCGTTGGGAAGAATAACATCAGGTGTGCTTTGCAGAAAATGACCTGCCTCGCGAGCCGTGATCTCGCTGACAGTTGTAAAACAGTCCGCTTCCCTGGCTGCCACCGTTTCCATGGAGTGTTTCGCGCTTATATTCATTCGGGAGGCCGCCTCATTGGGCGTAATTTCCTCCATGTTCCTATAAATATCGCTTCCACTGCCGGCAAGGGATCGTCCAAGCATGGTGGCGTGCGTTGTGAATACCGTCGTGATGGAAGGTTTTTGTTTCTTAAGGTAGAGCATCCCCGCTGCACTCATCCATTCATGGAACTGTGCAATGAATATATCGTCCGTCTCCTTATCCATAATAATTCCGTGGAGTATCTCAATCACTTCACCGGCAGCGGTTCCAAACAAAACCGGTTCAATGTAATCCCATTCCCCGGACATTGAATCAACACCGTAATCCACCCACAGATTGTAGAGCAACTCATCGATATTGTACTTACTGTTTGTCCCGACAAGGATAACACGTGGTCTTCCGGCAATGTTCCACCTGCCGCAGCGGCAGTGAAGACCCCTGGCTTCAACGTCGTGTATAAGTGCATCGAAGAGATCTTCTTTGGTCTCCTCGAACTCCGGATTGTTTCCCACCTCCGGTCCGATCAGAATATAATTGTCTCCGAAGTGCTTGACGGCGTGAGGGGCCTTTGTCCGCACTACCGTATAGATCCCCCCTACTTTGTTGCACACTTCCCAGCTTACCTCGAAGAGGTGGTCTCTCCTGTTGTTATCTGTCATATATCCCGATTTCTCCTTTTTCTATTTAG
>JAFGPZ010000167.1 GCA_016935935.1 Deltaproteobacteria bacterium | reverse complement strand
GGGATGCTCTTCTGTTTTTAATGGTAGCTACTATCATAAAAAAGATTGTTAAAAAAGATTAAATTTGAAGGTTTTTTTTATCTCTCCAACAAGATAGATAGAACCGGTAATGCATATCAGATCGTTATCCTCTGCAAGAAAAAGTGCTTTCTCAACAGCTTTTTTCGCCTGCGGGACAGCATCATGATGAATTCCCAGATTCCTGGCCATCGTGACCAGTTTATCAATCTCCGAACCTCTGCTGTCCCGAGTTCTGGTTAGAATGATGTGATTCGCTATTGATGACAGTCTTCTCAACATCCCTTTACTGTCCTTGTCGGACAGTGTGGCGAAAACACAGATTAGTCTTTTGTATGTAAAATAGTCTGTCAATGCCCTGCAGAGAACTGATATTCCTGCCGGATTATGCGCCCCATCCACAACAATCTGTGGATTATTACACAGTATTTCCAGTCTACCTTCCCATTTGACGTCTTTCATCCCTTCATATACGGCACTATCAGCAACATTGAGCCCTTTTTTAACAAGAACCTCGACGGCAGCCAGGGCGAGAGATGCATTTTTGACCTGATGCCTGCCTATAAGGGGAAGTTGCAGATTGTTAAAAGTTTTATTAATACCCCTGTAACATATAACACCTCCTTTCTGTGTCCTGATCGCAATATCCTTTCCGTATGTAAACAACCTCGCCCTTTTCTGCAGACAAATGTTATGCAGCACATTAATAACAGCGGGCTGAGTGGCTCCAGTTATACAGAAACCGCGTCTTTTTATAATGCCCCCTTTTTCCCGCGCAATTGATTCGATATTACTGCCAAGGTACTCCTTATGCTCCAAGGACACATTCGTAATGACAGACACCTCGGGCATCACAACATTTGTGGCATCGAGTCTTCCACCCATACCGACTTCCAGAACCACTATATCCACACCTTCGAGATAAAAATGTAAAAATGCGAGGACTGTAGTAAACTCAAAAAAGGTTATACCGTCAGCACTTTTTTCACGTATCAACCCTGTAAGATAAGATAATCTTTCCTGGGAGATCATTGTTCCGTTTACCCGTATCCGTTCCCTGAAATCGATCAGATGCGGAGACGTGTAGAGACCTATTTTTTTACCCGTTTTCCCCAGTATAGATGAAAGAATGGCAGCCACGGAACCTTTGCCATTTGTTCCCCCGATAATAATTGACTTGTATCTTCTTTGCGGATTGTCGAACTTTTTAAGAAGTCTGGAGGTGGGACCAAGTCCCAAGTGGATTCCCTTATGACCCAGTCTCGCAAGATATCCCAGATAATTTTGAGGCACATTATACATACAGCAACACGGATTATCTCTCGGGCATCGTCATCGTATTCGCTAGACAATCGCGCGACCCTGTTTTCTTGCCCAGAAAGGAATGGTTTCCCGAATGTCACGCAAGGCGGCTCAATCACAGCCACGCCGATACAGCTTAGCGGCGACTGAAAGATAATACAAAAAGGCCAGAGAGGAATATAACTGCACACCCATGGCCTGTATTTAATTGATACATTGGCTAGTCCGCCGTGATCTTATACATCTCATCACCGGGACGTACACGCTGTGGCACTTTGATACCTATATAGTCACCGACAACTGCTGTATCGATCTTTTCATTGTTCACTTCCATCGAATCGATGGTATCTTCAAAATCGGTAGTATGCCCTACAAATTTGACGGTATCGCCAACCGAAAGTTCTCCTCCTGTAATTCTAACCGCAGCCACACTGGGTTTTGTGAAGAACTTGACCACCTCTCCTAATTTCTCTTCTCCCATTGTTCATCCTCCTTAATTTATCCTGCAATGGTTTTCAGGTATTGGAATATAAAAACATGCTTGGGAGACTATAGCTTCCCGGTAAATAAATCAAGAATAAAAAAGGCAAGGTTGGAAACCTTGCCTTTTCATAATCATTTAATTCTCTTCGTAATTTTACTTATCCTTGGGACTCTTTTCCGCATCCCCCTCCTTAGTTTTTTTCTTTTGCTCCGAAATCAGTTCCACTACCGAAAGAGGGGCATTATCGCCATCCCTGTATCCAATTTTTATTATTCTCGTATACCCGCCGCTTCTGTTACTGTATCGTTCAGAGAGTTCATCGAATACCTTCGCAGTAACCTGGCGATCTCTTACAAATGAAAGGGTCTGTCTCCTGGCATGAAGACTTCCATTTTTACCTAATGTAATTACACGCTCAGCCACACTCCGGAGTTCCTTGGCCTTCGCATCGGTAGTGATAATCCTCTCATGCTTTAGAAGCGAAGCGGTCATATTCTTTAACATGGCTTTTCTGTGACTGGAGACTCTGCCCAGCTTCCTTCCAGACTTTCTATGACGCATAACGCTCAATTCCTTTCCAGATAATATTACCCTTCCGTATCTTCTTCCTGTGGCGACACAGAAAAGTCTATCTTCATCCCGAGATTTAATTCCATTTCTGAAAGTATCTCCCTTATTTCGTTAAGAGATTTTCTACCAAAATTCTTAGTTTTCAGCATTTCGGCTTCCGATCTTTGAACGAGTTCTCCGATGTATCTGATACCTGCGTTCTTCAGACAGTTAGCAGATCTTACAGAAAGTTCCAGTTCATCAACGCTCTTGAACAGATTGTCATTCACCTGCTCCTTTGGTTTCTTTTCCTCTGCGGTCTTTTCTTCAACTTCCTCTACACCGTCATCTCTTATGAAGACCTCAAGTTGAGCAGTTAATGTCCTGGCTGCGTAATCGACGGCGTCCTCGGGCAAAATACTGCCGTCAGTCCAAACTTCCAACACCAATCTGTCATAATCGGTGATCTGCCCTACTCGGGCATTGGTTACTGAATAGGCAACCTTTTTTATAGGAGAATATATTTCATCGATATTAATAACACCTTCCGGCTGATCCGGATCTTTTCCCGTCTTGGCAGGAACATACCCCTTTCCTATCTTAACAACCATTTCGGCCTTAAATGTTGCTCCTTCGGAAAGTGTCGCTATATGGTGGTCCGGATTCAGAACTTCTACTGCTCCACCGGTAAGAATGTCTCCCGCGGTTAAGGCCCCCTCTTTTGCGGCATCAATATAAATCGTTCTCGGTCCATCACCATGGAGCTTTAGACATATCCCCTTGATATTCAATATGATATCTGTAACATCTTCCTTGACTCCAGGAATAGTTGAAAATTCGTGGAAGACCCCGTCAATCTTAACAGAGACTATCGCAGCGCCATAAACTGAAGAGAGGAGAACTCTGCGAAGAGAGTTGCCAAGGGTTATTCCATATCCTTTTTCCAAAGGCTGACAATCAAATTCTCCATAAAATGGTGAATGGGTTCTCTCATCAATTTCTATATACTTAGGTTTTATCATATCGCGCCAATTTTTTTGCATTATTCTGGTTCCCCGCATAGCCCGGTTAATTTTCACTATTTAGAATAAAATTCTACTACAAGCTGTTCTTGAATAGGCATGGTAATATCTTCTCGCGTAGGTAATGCCTTTACGACGCCGGTAAAGTTTTTCTGGTCCAATTCCAGCCACTGAGGTACCCCTCGTCTGGCAACCGTTTCCAAAGCTTCGAGGATGCGTACCATTTTCTTACTCTTTTCCCTTACCTGAATCTTGTCTCCTACCTCTATCAGATAAGATGGTATGTTCACCTTTTTATCATTCACGAGAAAATGATTGTGTTTTACAAGCTGTCTTGCATCATTCCTTGAATTAGCAAATCCCATTCTGTAGACCATATTATCCAACCTTCTGTCTAGAAGCACTAAAAGGGTTGTTCCAGTTACCCCCTTCTGTCTGTCAGCTTCCTCGAAGTATCCTTTAAACTGTTTTTCCAGAAGACCGAACATCCTCTTTAATTTTTGTTTTTCCCTTAGCTGTATGCCATAATCAGAGGGTTTCTTTCGACCCTGGCCATGTTCTCCCGGTGAATACCCTCTCCTCTCAAAGGCACATTTATCGCTGTAACATCTGTCACCTTTGAGAAACAGCTTTACCCCTTCACTTCGACATAATCTACAGATTGATCCCCTATATCTTGCCAAAATATTCCTCCATTATTCTCAGTTAAACTCTCCGTCTCTTAGGCGGACGGCATCCATTGTGGGGAATAGGTGTTACATCTCTGATGAGACTTATGTTCAAGCCAGCCGCCTGTAACGCCCTAAGGGCCGATTCACGCCCCGCACCAGGCCCCTTTACATACACCCTCACGTTCCTAAGTCCGTGAACTTTTGCCTTTTTTACGGCGTCTTCAGCCACCATCTGTGCGGCAAAAGGCGTGCTTTTTCTTGATCCCTTAAATCCCTGCACACCGGAAGAAGACCAGGAGATTACGTTGCCGCTAAGGTCTGTAATAGTCACTATCGTATTGTTGAATGTAGACTGGATGTGCGCTATACCATCCGATATATTTTTTCTTTCTTTCTTTTTTGTCGTTCTTTTCTTAGGCTGAGCCATTTCCCCTCCAGATCAGGTGTTATTTTTTTCTCTTGGCGCCAATGGCCCTTCGCGGACCTTTTCTGGTTCTCGCATTGGTGCTGGTCCTCTGTCCCCTAACGGGGAGACCCCTTCTATGCCTTAACCCTCTGTAAGCACCTATGTCCATTAGTCTTTTGATAGACATTGCAACTTCTCGTCGCAAGTCGCCTTCCACCTTATGTTCTTTGTCGATGATGTTTCTTATTGCAGTAATCTCTTCATCGCCGAGGGCATCGGTCTTGGTACCGCAATCGACTTTAGCCTCTTCCAGTATCTCCTTCGCCTTCGTTTTGCCTATACCATAAATGTAAGTCAGAGCGATTTCCATTCTTTTGTTTCTCGGTAAATCAACGCCTGCGATTCTTGCCACAGCTAAACCTCCCCTTTATTATCCTTGTCTCTGCTTGTGCTTTGGGTTTTCACATATAACCCTCAGCACTCTCCGCCTTATGATAACCTTACACTTATCGCACATCTTTTTAACGGATGATCTAACTTTCATTTTAATACTCCATTTAATATCACTTTGATCGATACGTGATTCTTCCCCTCGTTAAATCATAGGGTGATAATTCAACAGTAACCTTGTCCCCAGGCAATATCTTTATAAAATGCATTCGCATCTTCCCAGATATGTGGGCAAGTACTCGATGACCGTTTTCAAGTTCTACTCGAAACATCGCATTGGGCAAGGGTTCTATCACTGTACCCTCGACAACTATAGATTCTTCTTTTACCATAATATAACCATCAGTGGCTAGTTGCTGTCTTGCTGAGTATGCAAGGGCCGTTCTCCGTAACTGCTACGGTATGCTCGTAATGGGCTGAAAGTCTTTCGTCGCTTGTTACCACTGTCCAGCCATTCGGTTTAACCCTGACTTCAAATGTGCCCTCATTGATCATGGGCTCAATGGCAATAACCAGCCCAGCCTTTAGCTCCATACCGCGCCCCTTGATACCGTAGTTCGGAACCTGGGGATCTTCATGAAGCGCCCTACCTATTCCGTGTCCCACGAAATCTCTCACTACTGAATAACCAGCAGATTCGGCCTCCTTTTGTATTGCACAAGATACATCTCCCAGTCTGTTACCTGGAATCGCTTTATCTATGCCTCTGTATAGCGATTTCTTTGTGACACTCAATAAATTAGAGGCCTCTTTTGATATCTTTCCAACGGCAAAGGTAACAGCCGAATCTCCGTAGTATCCCTTATAAAGAACACCGAAGTCGATACTTACGATGTCTCCCTCACGAAGTGACCTTTTTGAAGGAAAACCGTGAACAACCTCACTGTTTACAGACACACAGAGCGAATAGGGGAAATTTCTGTACCCCTTAAAAGCAGGCTTTGCCCCCTTTTTGAGCGTCTCAGATTCAGCGTATTTATCCAGCTCAAGTGTCGCCAATCCGGGCTCTATTAGATCCTTCAATCCGCTCAATACGTCTGCCACGATAGAGCTGCTTTCCCGCATCATTTTTATTTCTTCTGAGGATTTAAGGATAACCATCAACAACTCTAACTTACCGTGGTTTACAAGATCAGCGCCTTCTTGCAACTCGTCCCTTTTTCATAAAACCTTCGTACTGCCTTGTCAGAAGGTGCGTCTCTATCTGACCGGCAGTATCAAGAGCAACACCTACCACAATGAGGAGCGCCGTGCCTCCAAAGTAAAAGGGAACATTAAATTTAGTCATAAGAATACTGGGCAGAACACACACGGCAGACACATAAATTGCACCACTGAAGGTTAGTCTTGTCAGAACCTTGTCTATATATTCCGAAGTTCTCTTTCCGGGTCTTATTCCCGGCACATAGCCTCCATGTTTTTTCATATTGTCCGCTACGTCTACGGGATTAAATGTAACAGCCGTGTAGAAATAACAGAAAAAGACTATAAATGCCACATACAGAAGTTCATAAAAAACACTCCCCGGCATAAGCATACCCTTCACCATTTCCATCCACGGGTGACTTACAAAATTGGCAATCGTGGCGGGAAACATTATGATAGATGACGCAAATATGGGTGGAATAACTCCAGCTGTGTTGACTTTGAGTGGAAGGTGGGTCGTCTGACCACCGTACATTTTTCTCCCTATAATTCTCTTAGCATATTGAACTGGTATCCGCCTCTGCCCACTTTCCACAAAAACAATGAAACCCACAACAGCAACCATGAGTACGCTAAGGATGACTCCGAAAAATATTCCCATCTCGCCTGTTGAGAGCAATCGGAAAGTATTAATGAGTCCCTCGGGCCCCCTTGCCACGATGCCGGCGAAAATTATCAGGGATATCCCATTGCCTATGCCGCGCTCCGTAATCTGTTCTCCCAACCACATTATAAAAGCGGTGCCTGCCGTTAAGGTTATTACCGTCATCAACCTGAAT
>JAFGPZ010000166.1 GCA_016935935.1 Deltaproteobacteria bacterium | reverse complement strand
CCTGGGATGGCCCCACCGAGGTGGGCAATACGCCAGAAATTAAAAAGCGGCATGAAGATTATATCCTGAACATATTGGCCGGGAGAACTGTAACGCATTTCTACTCGAGCGAGTTTTACGGCGATCATGTCAGCACGGCTCTTGGAGCGGTCAATCGGCAAGTTGACGAACCAAGGCAAATAGTTCCAATATCCGGAACCCAGATCAGACAGAATCCTTTTGCATACCGACACTACATGCATCCCCGTGTCTATCGTGATCTGATCACCAACGTCGTTTTTCTCGGAGCCCCTTCGACTGGAAAAACCACCCTGGCCGAACGTATGGCGAAGGAATACTCGACCGTCTGGATGCCGGAATACGGGAGGGAATACTGGGAAAAACATCAGATTGAGCGACGGCTTTCGATTGACCAATTGGTTGAAATTGCCCAGGGACATCTGCAGGGAGAAGAAAACCTTCTGCTGGAAGCAAACAGGTATCTGTTCACCGATACCAATGCCATTACCACTTATATGTTTTCGCTTTATTATCATGGAACAGCTCATGAAACACTTCGAACACTTGCGAAGGCTGCCGAGAAACGCTATGATGTTGTATTCTTGTGCGATATCGATATTCCGTATGATGACACGTGGGACAGGTCGGGAGAAGCAAATCGCAGCGTCTTTCAAAAACAGATTGCTGCCGATCTGACCGCACGCAAAATACCTTATTATGTGGTTACAGGCTCGCTCGACCAACGAGTGGACTACGTCAAGGACATTCTGACCAACCATATGACGCTGGACAAGAAATGAAACAGGACTAAGGCCGCTGTTCGCCCGACGGGTTTTGTTGCGAGGGCTGGCCCCTGGCTCTTCGGGTTGAGCCCGGCGGGGGGGAAGGAAATAGGACACGGCAATGATCATTGATGCTGCGGATAAACAACCAAGAAAGGACAAGAGGTAAAAACATGGGATTCAGGAAGAGCTTTATTGTTCTGGCAGCGGTTTGCCTGACCTGCGGGGTGTGCATCTTTGCCTTGTCGGAATCTCCCTCTATCAATGAGGAAGTAATCCGACAGAAAAGAGATAATTGCTGGCAGACTCTCAACAGAGGCAAGTGCCAGTTGTCTTCTATGGCAAGGTGGTGGATTTAGATGATCAGCCTGTAGGCGATGTTGATGTTTCTCTTTCTATCAGTACGATTGATGGAGATAAAGTCATTAATCTTAAAACCGATGAAGACGGCTTATTTTCTATCAGCAGCAAGGGAGAAATGCTAACTATTGACGAGATATCAAAAGATACATACGAATATATGATAAAAAGGAATCCCCAAACAGATTTTGACTATTCTACCATTGGAGGCCATTACCATGTTCCTGATGCAAACAAACCCGTTATTTTTTATCTCCGCAAAAGAAACTACCCTAATTATACCAAAAACTCCGGTATTGCTGGTATTACAATAGATAACTATAGTACTTATGAAAGCCAAGAATATCTTATGCGGCATGGCTATTATACATCCGAGGGTAAAGAAGGCATCCTGCCTAATGGCAAGACAAAGGCATCTTCCGATTCAGAGGATTACAGAGTCCAAGGTCAGCTTTCAGAAGACGGCGAAAACTATATTATCACAATTACGCCGCTCCGTGCAAACAGCGGCTGCATTGCAGGTGACCAGTTATTGTATGAGGCTCCCGCGGAAGGGTACACTCCATCGGTGTCATTTCCGGTTGATATCTCTGAAACCCAAAATCAATATAAATATGTCTATATGAAAACCAACGATGGACAATTTTATTCCATATTGAGCTTTGAATTTTCATGTCAAAATTATAATCGACCTGATGAACGTTATATGGGTGTAGAAATTACTACAAGAACCAATGTAGAAGGTAACAGAAGATTGGAACACGACAGTTTATATAATTTATTGGAAAACAGATGGCGAGGAGAAATAGCCAGCTTGCGGCGTTGTGATGAGAACATAGAAAGAGAGTTCATGGAACGGCGGGGATTGACACAATTACCATGGAAGGCAAGCAAGTTCAGCGATGAAATAGACGAAGATGTCTTTATGCAGGAGATGCAGAAGGAAAAGGAACTCCGCAAAAAGGAAGACCCGCACTGGTGGCACCTGCTGGAATGATAGCGCCGAAGCTGAAATTTCAAGTAAGATCCGTATAGATAATGGAAAACAGCATAAAAACAATTGTTCAAAATATCGTACAGCTATTGGTTAACGAAGAATTTCAGAAGATCGAAACGCTTACCGCCGGAATCAGGTTGTCAGCAAATGAAATCCGAACTGCAATTTATGAGTATGGCTGTACATTAATTCTTCCACCGCCGTCAGAATACAAGACATTGGATATCATCCGTATTAAAGACGAAACCGCCTCTTCATGGTCTGTCAGAATGAACTTATGGACACAAGAGGAAGGAAAATCTGATTTATCAATCGAGTTAACAATAAAAGAAGAGGATGGAGTCTCTGTTGTCGAATTTGATGATATCCATGTTTCTTAGATGAATAAACTTCTGGAATGAAATAATATGAAATGGATCACACGGATCGTTCTTGAAATTTATAGTGAACGAACCATGGCCAAACAAAGTTTGGTCGTTCCACCTTGCATAACACGGGGTGACGCACCACAGCCAAGCGGAGCTTGACTGTGCCACCCACAATATTGCACAGGGTGACGTACCATGGCCAGGCAGAGTTTGACCATGCCACCCTGCTGGAATGACGGGCCGCGGGTTCAGTGGCAACATATAAGATTTCGGACAGGCGGCACATTCGAACGGACTCAGGTTGTTTGAGTTTTCTTGCTATTGCAGAGTGAATTCAAAATGACAAAGATGAACAAATTGGCGTGTTGTGCTCTGACTATCATTTTATTGGTCGGATGCAGCGACAGAAAAAATGAACGTCCTTCCATGGCGATGCAAGCGTGTGAACGAATACTGCGCAAGAAAGAATTTTCCCCTGCCGCAAAAGCGATTGCAAAAAAAAACTTGCAGAATGGCAAAATAATGTGCTTGATCCGGTTCCCCTTCTGATGGATGCACAGTACACTCATACGAAAACCGGCGAATTATATCTCGATTTATATCTGTCTGACGAGGATTTTGACGTCGCAGGG
>JAFGPZ010000165.1 GCA_016935935.1 Deltaproteobacteria bacterium | reverse complement strand
TCCAGGACTTGACAAAAAGAACTGGGCCTTATGCTTTCCTCCCCTCATCCTGGCACTCAATATCTTTGAAGCATGTATTCGTGATTTCCAATGCTATTCATATGGCGCATGGGAAGGAACGTATATAGACAATCTTTGGGTGATGTCCGGACCATGGAATATCATGAATGGTATAGCTGGCTTGCTTAACATCATCATCATCTCCGGCTGGCTAGGTATTTTTATTTCCAAAGACAGGACAAAAGATATGATCTGGCCGGACATGATCTGGCCTTGGATAATCGCTTATGATTTGTGGAACTTTGCTTATACCTATAATTGTATAGCTGATCATTCTTTTTACTGCGGCTTGGCGTTGCTGCTTGCTTGCACAATCCCTGCTTTTTTTATCAAAAAAGGAGCGTGGTTGCAGCATCGCGCGCAAACACTTGCATTGTGGATTATGTTTGTCATGACGATTCCTTCGTTTGCGGATCGTATCGCTCCTGTCCACACCACTCATAATCCCAAAGCGTTCTTTACCGTTAGTCTGTTAGCCTTGATCGCTAATGTCGCACTATCGGCCTATCAGTTCAATAAAATTTACAAATACAAGCTTAATCCACTGAAAGATGAAATATATACAGAATCAAAAGCTTACAAGCAGATCATAGAAGAAAACAGATAATTGATCCGGGAAGAATGGTGTCGGAGTCGATTTTTGAAAATCTACTCTGCCCCCTATTAATTGGAGGAATCTAACAAGCCTTATTCAGCCGACGCAAAAAGCCGCGCGGCTGAATAAGTGTCGCAACCAGTCAATCAGAGGAACGAAGTGTTCTATGATTAATAAATCTATTGAAAGGCCTCCTGCAGAGATCGTGCAGGGTTTCAGGAATCTGCTCTCACATGACTCCGTCACATGCGCCATCTCGGATTGCATGGGACGGTTCAATGCGATGACCTCTGACATGAAGCCTCTCTTCGAGGGAATACGCCTCGTAGGCACGGCGGTAACCGTTAAGACTCTCGCCGCTGATCTGGCGGCGGCCTTCAAGGCGATCGACGTCTGCCAGCTCGGTGACATTGTGGTCATCGATTCTCACGGGTCGATCAATACCGCGTTCTCTTACCAGAGCAAGGCACTGGAGAGTGACTGAAATGATGGTCAATCGACGCGATGGGCGCAGAACAAGCGCTCTCACTCGGCGCTGACGTGGCAAAATTATTGGCGCCACCGCTGATTATTGCCGTTGTGCTTCTGGAGGAAAATAAATGGAAATATCTCTATACCAGATAGATGCATTTGCATCTAAATTATTTAATGGGAATCCGGCGGCGGTTTGCCCTTTAGATGAATGGCTACCTGATGAATTAATGCAATCTATTGCACAAGAAAATAATTTGTCTGAAACGGCATTTTTCGTGCCAAAGGGTAACGGGTTCCATATCAGATGGTTTACCCCGGCAAGCGAAGTAGATCTATGCGGCCATGCTACTTTGGCAACGGCTTATGTTTTGTTCAATATTCTTGGCTATAAAAAAGACAAGATTTCGTTTGATTCCAAATCCGGAATACTGGCCGTGACGCAGGATAAAGAATGGTTGACCATGGACTTTCCGGCACAACCTCCCGTTTCGTGCGATATTCCAAAAGAAATTGTTAAGGCATTCGATATAGCACCCCTTGAATGTCTGAAGGCAGAAGATTTTATTGTCGTTTTTGAGCGTGAAATTGATATTGAATCGGCAAATCCAGATTTCGGACAATTGACAAAGCTCGATTTGCGTGGTGTCATTATTACGGCAAAATCCACTCGCTATGATTTTATTGCACGGTTCTTTGCACCCAAATATGGAATTCCTGAAGATCCAGTAACGGGTTCTGCATATACACAGCTTGCGCCATATTGGGCATCTAAGATTGGTCCAAAACGATTTAATGTTAAACAAGTGTCCTCACGAGGTGGTGAATTAACCTGTGAGATTGTTGATGATCGAGTCCTTGTATCCGGCAAGGCAATAAAATACTTTGAAGGCAAAATCAATATCTAAACATAACAACATCATTGAGGGCGACGGCAAAAAGCCTCCGCTCCTCATACGACGCGTTGCTGCTTTTTTCCGTTTTGCCTGACGAAATATTTACCATTCGCTCACTAATCCGGTCTGAGAATTCTATATCTCGATTCCTTTGGATAGCAATGGTATAATAAAGTCAAACACAAAAGGAGGTATTGAATATGCCAGATTTTGGAACCCCATTTGCGGGACTCGCAAAGGATCGAAAACTTACTGATGAAGAATTAATTCGTGCAATACGGTTTATGATAGCAGCTGAATATGAAGCTATCCAACTCTATATGCAATTGGCGGAGTCAACCGACAACAAATTAGCAATAGAAGTATTAAAAGACATCGCCGACGAAGAAAGAGTTCATGCGGGTGAGTTTCTCAGGCTTTTGAAAGAACTTGCTCCAGATGAAGAAAAATTCTATGCCGAGGGTGCAGAAGAAGTTGAAGAAGAAATAGAAAAATTAAAAAAGAGTTAAACAAAAAATACCCGACCCTTATAAGGCCTCCCGATATTAACAGATAAAGTTATTTATCTTTAAAAAGGGTATGTCGTGATTATGGCATAGGTCGTCAATCCGCTACCAGGTAAAGATACCCTCAACGGGGCCGGTTATCTTTATGCTCGGAGACAGAATAATCACGCTGAGGTAACACCAGAGGAGTATCAGGAAATCATGGATTGTGATATCGAAGATGATCATATTGTCCAAGAGGAAAAGACATGAAAAGAAAATTACTGGGTGTATGCGTCTTGTTGGTTTTTTTGTTTGGCTGTGGGACTGTTTTCGCTGTTGAGCGGCATGAAGAAGAGGCGTTGAATTTTGTCGTTATGGGGGATAACCGGCCGGCAAATGTGTTTCGACCGGAACAGCCTTACATATACCACAAGGTGGTTGAAAAAGCCGTCGCGCTTAACCCTGTCCTGATACTTAACACCGGCGATCTTGTTTTGGGTTATGATGCGTATTCACAAGAGAAGGCCAGAGAAGAATTCGACGACTTTGAAAAAGCTACGGCACCGATACGGGAAAAGAATATCCCATTGCACATCACGATGGGAAATCATTCCGGTTACACGGAATTTGCCCGCCAAGCCTTTTTAAAACGATATAAAAACAAGGAGACCGGAACGCTTTATTATTCTGTTGATGTAAAGAACTGTCATTTTATTGTTCTGTGCAGTGAACTTGAGAATGAAACCTCGCAAATCACAGGGAAACAACTGGAGTGGCTGAAAGGGGATTTGAAACAGGCCGAGGGTAAACATATTTTTGTCATGCTGCACAGGCCCTTATATCCGAAGATCAAACATCTGAAGGATTCAATGAACAAATATCCGGAAAAACGGGATCAGCTTGCCCGTCTATTCAAACAGTACCATGTTGATATGGTATTCGTCGGGCACGTGCATGTTTATAACTTTACGGTTGTTGGCGGCTTGAGCCAGATCATTGCCGGAGGCTCCGGAGCACCGCTGGCCGGGACCTTGGAAGATGGTGGATTCAATCACTTTTTTCATGTGATTGTAAAGGGAGATGAGATCGATTACCGATTGCTTCCCCTGCAAAATGAAGTGGCGCAGGCGGCACAGATGATGAGGGAGGGGCGGGTACCGGGCGCATTAAGCCTGGCCGGGAAAGCTGTAGAAACGTTTCCGGACCACCCCATGCCACATATCATAGCGGCGGTGGGGTATAAATCGCTCGGACGGACGTTGGAATACAATGGAGAGATTACCAGACTTCTCTCGATTTTGGGAAGCGAGGAAGAAGTGTTTTTCAGGCTGGGAGAATTTTGCTTAACCGTCAACGCTCTCGATCTTACGGATTTTTATCTTTCCAAAGCACTGGCCATGGACAGCCATTCCTTTAAAATATGTTATAATTATGCCCAACTGAAAACGGCGCAAAAGCAATATCTCGCCGCTCTTGAAATGTATAAAAAGGCACTGCCGCTTACCGATAACGATTTTTTCAAACAGGATATTAAGGAGCAAATCGTAAAAATTGAAAAGCTGAAATGAATACGATCCCTATCGTTATCTGATCCAGGTTGATTTAGATGTCCCTCTTATTCCACAGCCGGACGAACCCCTGATTTTTCCGTAGTTCTGCAAGAGCCCACCGCTATCTGTGCAGAGATAGCGGCACAAAAATTCCTCAAATTAGGGGTATGGCATATATATTGTTGCCTCTTTTCTTCGGTAAATCAACATACTGCCCGCCCCTGAATATCTTGATTAAAGAAGGAGAAAATATGAAAATTTTTATTAAATTTGGACTATTGAGTATTGTGATTTTCTCGTTGCTGATGACAGGTTGTTGCAAATCCACAGATCCAGAATCTCAATCGCAATTCCCTTCTGAATTAACAATGCAGCTTGATCATCTTATTAACAGCACCATGTCGACAAAAAATTTACCGGGTGTTGTTGTTGGGATATGGATTCCCGGTAAAGGCAATTACTTGAAAGCTTTTGGAAAAGCAAATCTCGAAACGAATGAAGAAAGACAGTTCGATGATACATTCAGGATTGCAAGTATTACAAAAACATTTACTGCAACGGTAATATTGTCTATTGCTGACGATGGCTTGTTAAATACTTCTGATCCTTTATCAAAATACTTGCCTTATTTCCCGAATGCCGAAAACATTACAATTAGAAACCTGCTCCGAATGAGAAGTGGAATAGTAGATTATGCTGATTCCTCAATCTTGGAAGAATGGTATCATGATGTATATAAAAATTACCCGTTAGACACCCTTATTGACATTATGGCTTCACAGGACAATGAATTTACTGCAGCAGGACAGCAAACAATTTATTGTAATGGTAACTATACGATTCTTGCTAAAGTTGCCGAGGTTGTTTCAGGTAAAAAAATTGCAAGCTTGATAAATGAAAAGGTATTTCAGCCCTTGAATTTAACATCCTCTTCTTATCCTGAACCAAATAATTATAATTTAGAAAGTAATAATCGTGGATACTCGTGGGAAAATTCTACAGGTAGTTTTGCTGATAAAACACTGCTGAACACGAGTTGTGCAAATGCGGCAGGTGCGATTATAAGCAATATGAACGATTTAGAAAAATATGCAAGAGCGCTGTATCAAGGTACCCTGCTATCAAAGGAAACTCAGCAAAAAAGATTAGAAACCGAGATTTTTAAAGGAGCTCCTCCTCTTTTACAATACGGAGAAGGAATAATTAAACAGGGTGAATTTTATGGTCATAACGGAACTATTTTCGGATTTTCAACTGAAATGTTTTACCTGCCGGCTGAGGATGCTGTTATTGTGATAAACGTTAATCGTTTAGACTTGGATGACAAGAGTTGGTCGGGAGGATTATTTGCAGCGATAAGTAAATTGGTTTTCCCTGAACATGTCTCTTGGTAAAAAATGCCGAAAGGAGAGAAAAATTGAAGTTCCCCCGCAACAAGTTGCGGGGAATACCCTCGCTGTTCAGTTCAAACATCAGTAGTACTTGTTATAACAAAAAGATCGTGAAGGAGGAAATAATGAAAGATCACATTCCATCGAAAACAAGATTTTGGCTCATTCAGGCAGCTTGTCTGGGTTTTTTCCTGTTGACGTTGCAGGGATGCGCAATGAATTGCAAACTATCCGTTTCTCAGATCGATCCATCCATGGGCCAGCGCGTGCAGACCGCGCTTGATGACGCTGTGACCGAGTACAACGTTCCCGGCGCAGTTTTGGCATTGGGTGACATGAACGGGAACAGACAAACCTGGACGAGCGGCCTGGCCGAACTTGAAACTAAAAAGCCGATCTCCAAGGACATGTATTTCATGATCGGGAGTACCACAAAATCCTATACAGCCACGATGGTTCTTCAACTGGTTGACGACGGGCTAATCAAGCTCGACGATCCGATCGGGAAGTACCTGACCGGCCTCGTCCCTCGTGAGAATCGAATCACCATCCGGCATCTTTTGGAAATGCGAAGCGGCCTGGGGGCATATGGGCCAAATCCCGAGTTTGTAAAATTCATGACACCCGATCCTCTCCGGGCCTGCAAGCCGGAGGTGCTTGTGAAGTTCAGCCTAGTGAATACTATAGAGCCCGACAGGGAATTTCACTACACCAATGTCAACTACATCCTCCTCGGCATGCTGATCGAGAAAGTCACTAACAACTCTTTAAGTAATGAGATGAAAAGAAGAATTCTTCAGCCGCTGGGGATGTCCCATACCTTTATGTTAACGGAGCTGAAAATGCCCACCCCTTACGCGCACGGCTATCTCTATGACGAGGGGAAAGTGATCGATTCAACCTATACGATACATCCGTCCATCTTCTGGACGGCGGGTGGTATCGTTTCCACCGTTGCCGATCAGCTTATCTGGGCAAAAGCCCTGGTCGAGGGCCGGCTTCTCTCGCCAAAGTCCCATTCGGAGCAGTTCAATATGAAACCGGCCGCAGGTAAGCTGCCCCTTTACGGCTTCGGAGTGATGAACATGAATGGACCAATCGGGCATGGGGGTAACGTGAACAACATGTATACCTCTTTTGTCGGGCGATATCATGGATATGATGTCGCAATCCTCGTAAACGGTCAGATCGGAGATGCCGCAGAAAAGACTTTCAGGGCCAAAGCTATACTGGAAAAAGTCATACAAGAGACGGGATTATAACCATACTACTGACCCGGTGCTCAATCCTACGCTCAACCCTCGTCAGATGCAAAATCACGGGTTGGTCGAACAAAATAGCCAGTCAAACTGGTTGGATTGCAATCGCAAGTGGTTTAGCTTTTTTGTTATCCCTCTTAATGGACTGGCCTGGGTGAAAAAATATTGGACATTCCAAGATCGGATACACTATACACTTGTTACAGCAGCACTTGTAGCGTTCATATGGTGGCTGAATTTCCATAACCTGCTTGGATGGAGGTTTTAATAAATGACGGCAATTATGCATATTAAAATCTGACAGGATAAGGAGGGCTGATTTTATGCGAATGACTATGTCGACACGAGCAAGAGGCGTAGTGTATCCCGCACTTTTCATGTTAATGGTGTGTTTTTCTATGAGCGGTTGTTCCCTGGGGCCGAAAGCTCTCAAAGGGAATCGTCTCGATTACAACGTTAGCATTCAGAAGAGCAACAATGAAGAACTCCTCATTAATCTGGTCCGTGCGAAATATTACGAGCCGCTGTTTTTCCTTCAGGTGGGCTCCATATCTTCATCATTCAGTTATACGGTCGATGCGGGGCTGGCGGGGACAATCTTTAGTAAGGGAAGCGATGCATTCGCAAATTACGCGTCACCGTCTCTCGGTGCCGGTTATGGAGAAAAACCTACCATTACCTACACGCCGGTCCAGGGGGAGCAGGCGGTGAAACAGCTCATGGAAGAGATTTCTCTGGATAGGTTTCTTCTCCTAACGCGTGTAGGGTGGAGTATCGACTCTCTTATGTGGACCATCGTGCAGCGGATCGGTGAACTTCACAATTTCGAACCCGACATGGCGAAAAGCGTAGCCGACCCGTATGGTAAATTTCTCGATCTTGCAGAAATATTTCGCCAAATGCAATCGCGCGGTGACATTGAGTTAGTCGGTATAGATAAGGAAGGAAAGGGCACTATGCAGTTACGATATGCCGGACCGAAAGAGGCCGAAGAAGTTGAAAATCTTCTTGAAATCAAACCTGAGAGGATCAACGCTCCGGACGGCAAGCTCATCTCAAGCATCAAACTGACACCAGCCAGGGACCTTACCATTGGTCTTAGGGGAACGGAAAGATGCAATGAAGTACCCATTAAGTTTAAGAGTTGCTTTGGCATGCTGTATGACCTTGCGCGGAATGTAGAGGTGCCGGGAAAGGATGTTAAAATGGGACTGACACAGGACTTTGAACCTCTAGGAGAAAATATAATGAAGCGCAAAGGATTGCATCTGGGTCTTATTAATGTGAGAAGCAGCTCTGCACGGCCAGGTGATGCGTATGTGTCTGTTTTTTACCGGGGGCGCTGGTATTACATAGCGGACGATGATGCCCGGTCCAAGGCGTATTTCGTGCTTGTAGGAATGATCTTCTCCCTCCAGGCGGGAGAACTGCACACGGCCCAGCCACTGTTAACGCTGCCGGTAAATCAGTAGTCTTGATCTGTTACAGATAGCAGGCAAATTTTTTATTCAATGATAACAGGAAAGGACTGATTATGTGTTTAAAAAACAGGATGATTGTTTTGTCAGTTATTATATGGTTTTTATCGATACCGGTAATGCTGCACGCCGGGACTCAACTGCCCCGTAAGATACAGTCAATTATTGATGCACCCCGGTACGTTCACTCTCAATGGGGGATTTTAGTGACAGAGCTTAAAACGGGGAAGACAATTTATGAGCTAAACGCAGACAAACTTTTTGCTCCGGCATCCACTACAAAACTGTTTACAATGGCTGCCGGGCTTGACACTTTCGGAGCAGATTACCAATTTGAAACTCCCATATATCGCACCGCGCCTGTAAATTCCGCAGGTGAATTGAAAGGTGATCTTATACTGGTGGCCAGCGGTGATCTGACCCTAGGAGGTCGTACGGATGTTAGCGGTCACATAGCGTTTACCGAAATGGATCATACGGACGCAGGCATGGACGGACCCCTGTCGGCAGTGTTGACCGAACAGGATCCACTGGCGGGGATTAACAATCTGGCCTCGCAGGTAGCAGCTTCCGGTATCAAACGGGTGTGTGGTGACGTAATTATTGATGATCGTCTGTTTGAAGCAAGCACGGCCGGACATGGTTTCATCAGAACACCCATCACCGTCAATGATAATCTCATTGATTTTGTGATAACACCGTCTGAACCCGGGATGGACGCGACTGTCAAATGGCGCCCTCGCACATCGGCCTACCGGGTTGACACTCAGGTAAAAACCGTAGCCTCAACGGAAAAGCCCCTTATCCTTATTACATCTGGCGGCCCTAACAGAATTTTAGTCAGCGGACAAATACCGGCTAAACAGAAGCCGTCAATTCGTGTCTGGCAGGTTGAAGACCCTGCCTCTTTTGCCCGAACACTTCTTGTTGAGGCGCTTCGACGGGCAAATGTTAAGGTAGATATTTCATCATACGGCGAAAACCCTTCCGACCGGCTACCTGAAAAAAATGCTTATAAAAAAATGCAAAGGGTGGCCTTGTTGAAATCACCCCCCTATTCCGAAACGGTAAAACTGATTTTGAAAGTCAGTCATAATCTTGGTGCAGATATTACCCCCCTTTTAGTTGCGGCAAAGAACGGAAAATACACTTTTGAAGAGGGGATGGCCTTTGAAAGAGGTTTCCTTGAGCGGGCCGGTGTAGATATTAAATCTATTTCACTCGCCGATGGTCAGGGCGGGGAGCGGAGCGATCTAATTACACCACGGGCTGCGGTCCAGCTTTTAAGATACATGACAACCCGTCCATGTTTTAAGGCTTATCACGATGCCTTGCCGGTACTCGGTGTAGACGGCTCACTGGCCCATTCAGTTCCACCCGATAGTCCAGCCAGAGGCAAAGTATGCGCCAAGACAGGTACAATTGTTCAGGGGGATCTTTTGAATGAACGCCCCATTCTCCTGGTGAAGGGATTGGCGGGCTATATAACAACATCAGGTGGTCGCAAACTGGCATTTGCGGTTTACGTAAATAATGTACCCATACAAGAACTCGATGACATGTTAAGAGTGGGGAATGACCTTGGAAAAATTTCGGAAGCCGTATACCTTGCCGAATAAATCAACAGTCTCATGAACTGAGGAGCTCTGAAGAAGAAAAGAGGATGTGGATATTAATTCAAGTTTTAAACCATGTAAAACCTTTTAGATGTTACCCACTAATCAGAAAGGAGAAGAAACAATGAAGCACGTCTGGCGATGTATTGTAATTCTCACAATTGTATGTCTGTCGGCAACGGCATCTCTGGCAGCGTCAAACGCTGATGATCTGTACCGGAAGGCGATACGCCTGGAGACGGCCTTCCAGTTGACCGAGGCCGCCGATCTCTACCAGGAGGCCATGCGGATCTATTTCGATAATAACGAGAAAGAAAAAGCCATGAGATGTCGGGTCGGATACGGAAGAGTTCAAAAGATCAGATATGAATATCCGTATACGAAGGCACAGGCGAAAGAGGCGATAAAAAAAATAGCTCCCCAGGCGGCTGAGAAACGGATTGACGCCTGGCTCAAAGAACCGAACGTGGAGAGATTGACCATAGACGGGGAACCTCGGTATTTCCTCTCCGTTGACAAAAACTTTACCTTTCGAAATTACGACGTGGGCCGGTCTTTCAAACAAATCCAAGAAGGATACACGCTCTATTACACCATAATCAAGAGGCTCATCGATGATAACACCCGGGAGATATTACCGCGCGGCGCCGTGTATCCCTATAAGAAACCCGTCGTTTACCGGGGTACGTGGACATTGACAATCAAGCGGCAGGAACTTCCTCAGGGGGGCACGGTGCAATTGTGGATACCCCTGCCGATCCTGACGGGATCACAGACGGATGTCAAAGACATTACCATATCACCACAGGAATACGTAAAGCTTCCCCCCCGGATCGATACCGAACTGGGACTTGCCTACATGGAAGTACCCCTCGATAAGCTGAAGAAGGATCTGGTAATAACCACTGGCTTTACCTTCAAACACTATACACAGCGATTTAAGATCAATCCTGATGATGTTGGTTCCTATGATGTGAACAGCGCTCTTTATCGGAAATATACGGCATCTCGGGCCAATACCATTACGGAATGGGGGATAACGGAGAGAGCGAGAGAAGTAATCGGAAACGAAGCCAACCCGTACAGGGCGGCACGGAAGATTTACGACTATGTGGTCAGTCAGGTTTACTACAGTTTCATGCCCCATTACAGTCTCGATGCCCGGCGATATCCTGAATCCGTTTACGTTCATAAGAACCGTTACGGCGACTGTGGTGCTCAGAGTTCATATTTCAGCGCTTTATGCCGTGCCGTGGGCATACCCGCACGGACAACCGGTGGATTTCAGATCATCAAAAAGGGAACAGCAAGCGGCCATTTCTGGGCGGAATTCTATCTTCCTAATTACGGCTGGATCCCTGTGGACACATCGGTAGCCCAGGCAGTTGATTACCTCCCGACATTGACCGAGAAAGAAAAAAAGGAATATAAAGATTATTTCTTTGGAAACATGGATCCCTATCGGCTGGTTATTCAAAAAGATATCGATATACCGCTGACGCCGCCTGCTTCGGAACCGATAATGCTTGCCATGGGAATACAGGACGCGGCGATTTTGTGTGACACCACAATGTCTCATCCGGGTTTTCTGCTGATCGAAGGGTGGAAATACGAGATCAAGGAAGTGTCGGGCAGGGATAACTAAGACCCCCCGGCGCAAGTTACAGCAACGTCCACCGGATCTGGAGTTCATCCCGCATTGTTTCGGAAAATCTATAAGGATATTGTTTTGACGGAAGGTTTAAGATTGATGGCCCCGTGAAAAGTCGGATTGTCCCTTCCCTTTGATCTCAGCATGATTGCTAAGTACAGCGTCCCTGTAATCAGGTAAAACGCTCGTAATAATTCAGTATCAGATATTTTATAGTTGCTTAGAATTAACAAGGAGGTATCATTATGGATCGACGCGATTTTATCAAGACAGCACTTATTTCTTCCGCAGGCATCGGCGTCATTTTGAAAGGAGTCCCATCCTGTGCACGGGGCATTCCAGCCTCTGCCTTTACGGGCAGAACCGGGGTCAGGTGTTATAACGGTGCTCCCGATGGAGTTATCCAGACATCCCTAAGCGATTTTTTCAAGATCGGCCCGGGTCCTTCCAGTTCCCATACTATCGCCCCTCTCAGAATAGCCGCTGACTTCAGAGAAGCGTTAACTAAACTTCCCAGGGAAAAACTGACCGGCACAAAGAAAATCGAGGCACGGCTGTACGGCAGCCTGAGTAGTACCGGCAGGGGGCATCGAACCGATCGCGCCATCATCGCCGGCCTCCTTGGACAGAAGCCGGAGACCTGTGATACCAGGCTGATGGAGGAGCTTGCCGATGAAAAGAAAACATACAACACCACGATCAGCGGTGTGAATTTTACCATTGGCCACAGCACTATCGTCTGGGATAAGGTCGAGCACAACTTTCCTTTTGTCAACACGTTGGTAATGAGGCTGGTCGATGGCGCGGACGCAGAGATTTTCTCGCGGGAATATTACTCTACCGGCGGAGGCTTCTTTCAGTGGAAGGGTCAAAAGCCCGAAGTTCGGGGCAAGCCGGTTTATTCTTATGGCAGCATGACCGCGTTCTGTCGCTTGGCAGCAGAGCGAAAAAAAAACCTGCACGAAATCATAATGGAAAACGATATAGCTGTTATGAATATGAGTGAAAAGGACATACTGACCCACCTCGACCTTGTACTCGAAACCATGGAGAATGGAGTGCACCAGGGTCTGCAGGAGGAAGGCGTACTTCCCGGACCTTTCGAATTTCATCGCAAGGCCAATCGTATCCATCAACAGGCACTGAAAATGAAGGGTGGTGACAACTTCATGGGGATGCTCAGCAGTTACGCTCTCGCCGTTTCTGAAGGCAATGCTGCCGGCAGGCTTGCCGTAACCGCACCCACTCTTGGATCGGCCGGTACCATACCGGCGATAGCGTACGTGATGAAACACCACCTGAAGTACTCGCAGGACACCATACGTAAAGGACTGTTGGCAGCGGCTCTGGTTGGTTTCCTGTGTAAAAATAATGCCAGTGTTGCCGGTGCCGAGGTTGGTTGCCAGGGAGAGATCGGCGTTGCTTCAGCCATGGCAGCTGCCATGATCACGTATGCCAGCGGAGCCTCCCTTGAGGCCACCGAGGTGGCGGCAACTATCGCACTGGAACATCATCTGGGCATGTCCTGTGATCCGGTGGGAGGCTTCGTCCTGATTCCCTGTATTGAGCGGAACGCTTTCGGAGCAGTTAAAGCCTACAACGCCTATCTAATGGCAACAAACGAAATTACCTCTCAGCACTGGGAAGACCTGGACCGGGTAATAGCAGCTATGTTGGAGACCGGGAAAGCCCTGCCACAGGCTTATAGAGAGATGGGAACCGGCGGGCTGGGAGTGACTATGGTAGACTGTTAGGTGTTGAATTTGATCAACAGGTAAGTTACTACAAATAACAGTCCACTTTTTGAGAGGAACATCAATGGCAAAACGGCGGCCCAAGCCGGTGCGCATCAATTTGAACAGGTCAACGCAGGGTACTGATGGCACGGGCCACAATATTGGCAGAGTTACTTTTATGTACCCGACTGTAACGGCCCGAGCGCGTCCTAGAAATGAAAGGAAGATTCGACATGAGCAGTACGTGGGATACCGATCCAAAAGACGACCGATTTGATCCGCGGGACGGTGGGAAAACGATGAAGGCGGTTGTCACCGCCGGCAATGGCGGATACGACAAACTCCAGTGTCGCGTGGTAAGACTTCCGACGCTTGAGCC